>NZ_JAQFIQ010000001.1 GCF_029504745.1 Breznakia sp. PF5-3
TAATATTATCCTTTCTCACAAAACACAAAGCTCCTTCTACTATACCGGTTTCATCTTAATGCAACAACCTGTTGCTTTAAGTTTAATAATCAAGGACTTTTGTATTTGTATATTGATTCCTTTCAATTTATTTATAAAGATAGTATAATTATATGTATTTATGGGAGGATATATGTCGATTCTAATACGATTTTTTATAAAAGATTTTAAAAATATAAAAAAACCTAGTGTACGGGCAAGTTATGGTAAGCTTGCAAGTATCTATGGTATTTTCTGGAATATTATTTTATTTGTATCAAAATTGGTAGTTGGGACGCTATTTGGTAGTGTTTCAATAACTGCTGATGCATTTAATAACTTAAGTGATGCAGGTAGTAGCATCATCTCGCTTGTCAGTTTTATCTTTTCAAGTCGTCCTGCAGATGAGGATCATCCCTTTGGGCATGAACGCTTAGAATATGTTTTCAGCTTGATGGTTGCATTTATTATTATGTTTTTTGGTCTGCAATTAATTATGAATTCAGTTGACCAAATTTTACATCCAACTGTGATGAAATTTGATTTGGTAGTAGTCATCATTTTATTGTTTTCGATCATAGTGAAAGCATATATGTATTATTATAATAGGAAATATGGAAAATTAATTAATTCTACTGTTATGCACAGTGCAGCGGTTGATAGTATCAGTGATGTTATGGCAACTGGAGTAGTGTTAGTTGGATTAATTATATCTCATTTCTTTGCTATTCAACTGGATGGGTATTTGGGAGTAGTTGTTGCCTTATTTATTATGAAAGGTGGTTATGAGATTATTGTTGAAACATTCAATAAGCTTATAGGAGAAGCACCTGATCCTGAATTCACAAAAAAGATTATAAAGAAGATATTAAGTTATGATGGAGTATTGGGAGTACATGATTTAGTTATTCACACATATGGTCCAGGAAAGACATTTGTAACTGTACATGTGGAAGTAGACTGTGATGAAGATATTTTGAAAAGTCATGATATTATAGATAATATTGAAAAAGACTTTGCCAAACATGATCAAATTAACTTAGTTATTCATATGGATCCAATTGATATGGATGATGAATTTACAAATAAAATGCGAATACAAGTGGCAAAAGAAATAAGTGGTATTGATGAAGCGTTGTCCATTCATGATTTTCGAGTAGTACGTGGAGATACGCATAATAATTTGATCTTTGATGTGGATGTACCAATAGGATTCCCAATGAAAGATAAAGAATTATTACAAATAATTCATAAGAACTTACCACAAGGAAAAATACCTAATTATGGGGTTATTACAATTGATAGGGCATATACAACTACAGTAGAAGAATAATAAAAAGAAGTTTTAAAACTTCTTTTTATTTTTGTAAAATAAAGGTCATCATTCGTCCTTGTTCATTTCTTTTGCGATGGGAAAAGAAATCTTCTTCATCTTCGTATGTGTCACCATGATGAATGAAAATATGTGTATCAGGGATACCTGCACTTAAAAGCATGTGGTGGTTTAGTCCTTTTAAATCGATTAGTGCTTTTCCATTTTCTTTAGGAATTACGAATACTTCTGTATCAAAGGACATCGCTTTTACTTTTTCAGCAATTTCTAAGCTTACTTCAAAATTTAAAAATTCAATCGATGGACCAATATATGCATAAAGTTCTTCAGGTTGAGAATCTTCATCATAAATAAGTGTATCAAGCATCTTTTTGGTTAATTCATTGATGGTGCCTTTCCAACCTGCGTGAATAGCAGCAACGATATTTTGTCCTTTATCATAGATAAGGATAGGAACACAATCTGCTGTGAAAACACCTAATAGAATATTCTTTTCCTTTGTATATAAGGCATCGCAATTTTTGATTTCATCTTTGGTGCTGAATGCACCAGCACCTATATCTTCACGTGTTACTTTGTGAATGTTTGTGGAATGTGTTTGATTGGCGAATACACAACGTTCTAATTCGAAATTTAATTCTTCCATTAAATCTTTTCGATTTTGAATTACAGCTTCAGAATCCTCTGTTGTATGTAAAGCCATATTGTTGTTTTGACTTTTTTCTATATCTTTAATGGTTGTACCTGCATACAATTCTTCAATACTGGACCAATTTATATAGGGCATAATAAGCACCTCCTACTAGCATATTTTAGCACAATTTAAAGAAAATAAAATAAATTACAAAAAAATTAGCACTAATGAGTTGACAGTGCTAACAAAATCGGATATACTGTTAGCAGACATTGAATTCGAGTGCTAGAAAGAGGTGAATAAATGTTAACTGAAAGACAGACACTTATCTTGAAAACAATTATAGATGAGTTTACAAAAACAGCTGAACCAGTTGGATCAAAACGTCTAATGTCTTTATTGGATATTAGTGTTTCTAGTGCTACTTTACGAAATGAAATGGCGATTTTGGAAGAGTTTGGGTTATTGGAAAAAACACATACTTCTTCTGGAAGAATTCCATCTAGTAAAGGTTATCGTTATTATGTAGAGAATTTAATGGATAAAAAACTGGACAGCAAAGTACAAAATGCTTTGAGCGAAGTATTTCAAGAACGTCATTATACGATGGAAGAGATTGTTAAAAAGAGTTGTGATATTTTATCACAGATGACAAATTTAACATCTGTTGTATTGGGACCTGAAACAAGCTCACAGACATTGCAGCATATTCAAATCTTTCCAATTAACGAAAGAAGTGCTGTTTGTGTATTTATTACAAGCCATGGTCATACGGAAAATAAAACTTTTCATTTTGACGAAAGTATATCTTTAAAAGATATTCAGACATGCTGTAATATTCTTAATGATCAATTAGCAGGTACACCGATTAATGAAGTTGCTACCAAGATGGAAGAAATACGACCTATGTTATCAAGTCAGGTATCTAGGCATGAAGTATTATTTCAAGCATTTGTTGGTGCATTCATGAAATTTGCATCGGATAACGTGTATACTTCTGGAGCAACAAATATGTTGTATCAACCAGAGTTTGCTGACATTGAGAAATTGAAGGAACTGATGAAATTCTTAGAAGATTCCACAGTTTGGCGACAGTTAGGTAATAGTGAAGGAGATATTTCAATTCGAATAGGAAATGATAACGAAGTTATTCCGATGGATAATGTTTCTGTAATTACTAGTAAGATTAAACTCAACCAAGAAGAAGAAGGACAACTTATGGTTGTTGGACCAACTAGAATGCCTTATAACAAGATTGTTGCTTTGATGGAGTATATGGCAAAAGTGATTGAGGATTTATATCGTGACGATGGTTAGGAGAAAGGTAAGATGAGTGAAAATAAAAAAGTTGTAGATGAAGAGGTTGTAGCAGAAGAAATTTTAGAAGAGCAAGATTCAAAAACGGATGTTGAAGAAAGTGAAACTGCACCAACAGAAAAGAAGTTATTTAAAAAGAAAAAGAAAAAAGAAGAACTTCTTGAAGAAGAAATTACTTCTTTAAAAGAAGAACTTGGAAAAATGCAGAATGCTTATTATACAGCTTATGCAGATACAGAAAATTTGAGAAAACGTCTGCAAAATGATGCAGATATGTTAAAAAAGTATCGAATCCAATCTTTTGCACAAGAGATATTACCAGCGATTGATAACCTGGAAAGAGCAATTAATTTTGAAGCAAAAGAGGAAGATATGAAAAATTATGTAGAAGGTATAAAAATGATTTATCAGCAAATTAAAACAGCTCTTGAAAAAGAGGGGGTAACAGCTATAGATTGTTTAGAAAAACCTTTTGATCCAAATTTACATCAAGCTTTGGTTAGTGAAAAAGTGGAAGGTGTAGAGAGTGGAATCGTAGTTGAAGAAATCCAAAAAGGGTATCTTCTTAAAGATCGCGTATTAAGAGCGAGTTTAGTAAAAGTAAGTGAATAACAATAGGAGGAAAAGATATGAGCAAGATAATCGGTATTGACTTAGGAACAACAAATTCATGTGTTGCTGTTATGGATGGCAGCGAAGCAAAAGTAATTACAAACCCAGAAGGAAATCGTACAACACCATCAGTGGTAGCGTTTAAAGATGGTGAAAAAGTAGTTGGGGATGCTGCAAAGCGTCAAGTAGTGACAAACAAAGATACAGTAAGTAGTATCAAACGTTTAATTGGTACAAATGAAAAAGTACATGTAAATGGAAAAGATTATACACCACAAGAAATTTCAGCAATGATTTTACAATATATGAAATCATATGCAGAAGATTACTTGGGTGAAAAAGTAGATAAAGCGGTTATTACAGTGCCTGCATATTTCAATGATGCACAAAGACAAGCTACAAAAGATGCAGGAAAGATTGCGGGTTTAGAAGTTGAAAGAATTATTAATGAACCAACAGCTGCTGCTTTAGCTTATGGTATTGATAAGACAGATAAAGAACAAAAAGTTTTAGTATATGACTTGGGTGGAGGAACATTTGATGTTTCAATCCTTGAATTAGCTGACGGTACATTTGAAGTTTTATCTACAGCAGGTGATAACAAACTTGGTGGAGATGACTTTGATAATGTGATTGTTAAATGGATGTTAGATGAATTTAAGAAAGCTAACAATGTTGATTTATCAAAGGATCAATTAGCAATGCAACGTTTGAAAGATGCTGCTGAGAAAGCTAAAAAAGATTTAAGTAGTATGGCTCAAACACAAATTTTGTTACCTTATATCAGTAATTCTGATGCAGGGCCATTAAACTTTGAAACAACATTGTCAAGAGCAAAATTTGATGATATGACAAAATCATTGGTAGAACGTACGATTGGACCTGTAAGACAGGCATTAAAGGATGCTGGGCTTACAAAGAATGACATTCACCAAGTATTGTTAGTTGGTGGTTCTACACGTGTATTAGCAGTACAAGAAGCAGTGAAAAAAGAATTAGGAAAAGAACCAAACAGAAGTGTTAATCCAGATGAAGTAGTTGCAATGGGTGCAGCAATCCAAGGTGGGGTAATCACAGGAGACGTTAAAGATGTATTACTTCTTGATGTTACACCACTTAGTCTTGGTATTGAAACAATGGGTGGTGTCATGACAGTACTTATTGACAGAAATACTACAATTCCTACAAGTAAATCACAAGTATTCTCAACAGCAGCTGATAACCAACCAGCAGTTGATATTCATGTATTACAAGGGGAAAGACCAATGGCAGCTGATAACAAGACATTAGGAATGTTTAAATTAGATGGTATTGCACCTGCAAGACGTGGTGTTCCTCAAATTGAAGTTAAATTTGATATTGACGTAAATGGTATTGTTAATGTATCAGCTACGGACAAAGGAACAGGTAAAGAACAATCGATTGTAATTCAAAACTCTAGTGGATTGAGTGATGATGAAATCGAAAAAATGGTAAAAGAAGCTGAAGAACATAAAGCAGAAGATGAAAAACGTAAAGAAGAGATAGAACTTAAGAATAAAGCAGAACAATTTATTAACCAAATTGATCAAGCGATGGCAGATAATGGTGATAAAATGGATGCAAATCAAAAAGAAGAAACACAAAAATTACGTGATGAACTTCAAAAAGCGCTTGATGAAAATGATATCGAAACAATCAAGACAAAATTGGAAGCTCTTGAAGCTGCAGCACAAGCTGCGAGTGCTTCTATGTATGACCAAGGTCAAGCACAAGATGCAGGACAAGCAGATGCTAGCAATGATGACGATGTAGTTGATGCAGAATTTGAAGAAAAATAAAATTAGTTTCAACAAAGGGAAGTTCTAGTTATTGTACTAGAACTTCTGCACGTTGTTATTTGAATAGTTTATATAGGATTTGGGAGGTTTTGCGATGGCAAAAAGAGATTATTATGAAATTCTAGGGTTAGCAAAAGATGCTAATGAGCAAGATATCAAAAAAGCGTATCGAAAGATGGCAAAAAAATATCATCCAGATGTAAATGATGGAAAAGATGCTGAAGAAAAATTCAAAGAGGTGAATGAAGCCTACGAAGTATTAAGTGACCCACAAAAGAAAGCGACTTATGATCAATTTGGTCATGCTGGTTTGGATGGAGCACAAGGCTTCGGAGGTGGAGGTCAAGGCTTTTCAGACTTTGGAGGATTTGAAGATATTTTTGGATCATTTTTTGGTGGTGGTTTTGGTGGAAGCACTCGTTCAAGTGCTCAAACAGGACCACGAAAAGGTGAAGATCGTTTTATGCAAATGCGGGTGGATTTTTTGGATGCAATTTTTGGCAAGAGCGAAGAAATATCAATTGAAGTGGACGAGCAGTGTAGTGAATGTTTAGGTAGTGGAGCCAAAAGCAAAGATGATGTTCAAAGCTGTGAGACTTGTCATGGTTCAGGTAGAGTTGTTTCTCAACAAAGAACAGCGTTTGGTGTTTTCCAAAGTGAAAGTGTTTGTCCGACATGTCATGGTACAGGGAAGACAATTAAGAACAAATGTCCAAAATGTCATGGTAGTGGACATGAACATAAACGAATTAAGTTAGATATTAAAATACCTGCAGGAATTCAAAGTGGACAACAAATCCGTATTTCTGGAAAAGGTGAAAAAGGATACAATGGTGGACCAAATGGAGATCTATATATCGAAGTATTAGTAGCACCACATAAATCCTTTGTGCGTGAAGGTAATGATATTCGTATTAATGTTCCAATTAGCAGTATCGATGCAACATTAGGAACACAATTGGATATTCCAACTGTGTATGGTGATGTATCCTTGAAGATACCAGCAGGAACACAAAATGGTACAAAATTCCGTTTAAAAGGAAAAGGTGTGAAATCAACCAGAGGTCATCAAGGTGATCAATATGTTGAAGTTAAAGTAGAAATTCCTAAAAAGTTATCAAAACAAGAAAAGGAATTATATGCAAAACTTCGTGATGCTTCAAAAAATGATTCACCATTTGAAAAATTTAAAAAAGCTTTCAAGTAAACCATATTGGTTTACTTTTTTTATTGACAATTTATAGAAATGTTTTATAATGAGTGTATACTCATTGAGTTAGGAGTCAACAAAATGAATGAACGTCAAAAGCAGAAAATAGAAACCCGGAATAAAATTGTTGAAAATGCTTTTTTACTTTATGCAAAAGATGGCTTTCAAGTGCCAACGAGTAACATTGCGAAAGCTTCCAATGTATCGCATGGAACTATATTTTCGCATTTTTCAACAAAAGATGATCTTTTGATTTTTGTAATTGGTGAGTTTGGGGAAAAGCTAACGAATCGCTTACATGAAATATCAATTTCTTCAATGTCATTAAAAACAGCATTATCTACACATGTGGATATTATTGAGGAATATGAAGATTTTTATATTCAATTCATTCGGGAAAAGCACAATCTACCCGATATGGCAAAGATGGAATTTATTTCAATTCAATCTGCAGCATCTCATCATTTAGAAGCAATTTTTCAAAAAGATTCTACAATTGATATATCACTTCCTATGATTTTTAATACTTGGGTGGGGTTGTTACACTATTATTTGCTTAATAAAGACTTCTTTTCACCAAATAGTTCGGTTTTGAAGAAATATAAGAATGAATTGGTGGATACTTTTATGAAAATGATATATAAATAAGGAGGAACGATTATGAAAACATGTATTGCTTGTGGAATGCCAATGCGTACAATTGAGGATTATCCGCTTAATGATGAAAGTAAAGATTATTGTAAGTTTTGTGCAAACGAAGATGGAAGTATGCATTCCTATGAACAAAAGTTAAAAGGAATGAGTGCATTTCTTGTGAATACACAGGGAATTGATACAGAAGTTGCTCAAGAAATGGCGAAAAAAATGATGGAAAAATTACCTGCATGGAGAGATTATAGTGAATGATTTATTGGCTTTACCAAATGTTGGAAAAGTATTAGCACAAAATTTGTTGGCTGCAGGAATTACAACGCCTGAGCAATTGTATACGGAAGGTAGTATGAATGCATTTCTTAAAATACGGGAGAATGCTGATCCTGATGCATGTATTCGGGTTCTATATGGTCTTCAAGGAGCAATTGAAGGAATTAAAGATACAAATCTTTCGTACCTTACTAAAAATGAATTAAAACATTTCTTTTATTCACTTAACAAAAAATAAGATATTCAATTTTGAATATCTTATTTTAGTTTATATGTATTTAAGATGTTGTAATCGACATCAATCCATTCATAAGCATCGCCTTCTAAAATACCAAAGGTATGGGGGGTGTTTTCTTTTGGGAGTGAAATACTACCAGGGTTTATAATATGAATCTGTTGTTGCTTTTCCATAATTGGAATGTGAATATGTCCAAATAAGAAGATATCGTCATCTTTTATATTTTCAGGTAATCTATCTGGGTTATAAATATGTCCATGAGATATGAAGATGGAACGTTCTTGTAAAGGGATTGTTTGAGAGTCGTTGGTGATAGGGAAACTTAAGACCATTTGATCAACTTCGCTATCGCAATTCCCACGACATGCAATAATTGCATTGCTTAATGGATTTAATAATGCAATAACTTTTTTAGGATCATAATCTTTTGGTAAAGGATTACGTGGTCCATGATATAAGATATCACCTAATAAAAGAATCTTATCACATTTAAATTTATGAAAGGCATCTATTGCTTTTTGGGCATAATATGCACTACCATGGATATCACTTACGATTAAAAATTTCATTTTTCATTCCTCCTGCTATTTTTAATAATTGATCTTTTGTGTTTTTATCTTGGTTATTTACAATATATTTTACTAGTTTATGTAACACGATACCAATTTCTTGTTCGCGATAACCAAGTTTTTTGATATCATTTCCATCTATGGATAAATGATTGATAGAAAATACTTCGTTATGTTTCTCCATTTCTTTTATACATGCAATCGCATCATCAATAAGCTTGTTTTTTTCTTTTACAATGGTTGGGTCTTTGCCAAGGTTATCAAGTTTTTGAACATGTAAAATATCATATGCTATCTTGTAGTCTCCGTTTAATTTGTATAAAAACTTACGTAATACATTTTTTTTAGGTGATACATAATAATCATGATAATAAATTAACATATAGACATTCTTTATAATATCATTTGAGAATTTAAGATCTCTTAAAATCTTTTTTGATAATTCAGCACTTGCATGTGCGTGTCCTTTGAAATGTGCAACTCCTTTTTTATCTATTGTTTTATAGTTTCTTTTTTCTAAATCATGAAGTAGAATTGCTAAACGAATGTTTAATGGTTCTCCTATACTGGCATTTAGTGCACTGTTAAGATGATGAAAGACATCGTAGATATGGTAAGGAGACTCTTGAGTAACATGGAAAGCCAAGCTGTATTCAGGAATGATATACAATAATACTTTACTTTCTTTTAGGGTTATCAATAAATCTTTATAATCAGATGCTAACATTTTAATGAATTCATCTCGAATTCTTTCCTTTGAGATATGATTTAATAAGTCTACGCTTTCTTGTAGGGCAGTGTAGGTGTTTTTTTCGATAGTAAAACCTAAAGTAAATGCGAATCTAAGAGCTCTTAAAATACGTAATGCATCTTCATGAAAACGTTCTTTTGGGTTGCCAATACAACGAATAATTTTTGCTTTTATATCATTTTGTCCACCATAATAATCAATGATTTGATTTTGATCTAAACAGATAGCATTGATTGTGAAATCACGGCGTTTTAAATCCTCTTTCAAATCACTTGTAAAAGTAACTGTTTTTGGTATACGATGATGAATATAATCACTTTCCTGTCGATAGGTTGTTACTTCAATATGTTCATTATCGATTACAAAAGTGATAGTTCCATGCTTTAATCCCGTAGGAATAACAAGATAGTGATCTGCTTTGGCTTTTTCTAAAAGAAAAAAGGCATCACAACTAGTTGTGATATCAAAATCATGTACATCTCGATTCATGAGAAAATCACGAACACAACCACCAACTAAAAAGGCTTCGTATCCAAGAGAATGAATGTATGATAAAACCTTTTTCGCACTTTGATGGATATTATACATTGAAAAACCTCCGTGTATTAAAATTATAGCACAATAGGAAAGAAATGTGGATTTTAGCACTTAACGCTTGACAGTGCTAAAAAATGTAGTATAATAATATTAGCACTTTATATACAAGAGTGCTAACAAGGGAGTGATACTATGAATTTTGAAAAAATGTCGTCTAGCTTACAAGAGGTTTTTATGAAAGCAATTGAGCTTAGTAAAAGCTTATCACATACAAGTGTAGACACAATACATATTTTAAAAGAGATGTTTGAAGGCGATGTCTTAGATGGATTATATAAACGATTGCACATTAATAAGCAAGATGCGCTTGTTTTAATAGATGATGAATTAGAAAAGATTGCAAAGAGTACTGGTGAACCAAATTTATCAAATGAGGTAATAAAAAGTTATAATAAAGCAGTGAAATGGAGCGAAGCTAATGATGAAGCATATTTGGGATGTGCATCTATGTGGATTGCATTAATGTTTAATAATTCGTATATTTCTAAGCTATTGGTAAAAAAATATGGACTAAAAGAAAAAGAAGTGTATGAGCAAGAATTAGAACGTAGAGGTGGTAGAAGTATGGATACACAAAATGCAGAAAATAATATTGAAGCATTAAGTAAATATGGTAGAGATTTAGTAGAGGATGTAAAAAACGGAAAGATTGATCCAGTTATTGGTCGTGATGATGAAATTCGTCGTGTTATCCAAATTTTATCTCGTAAGACCAAAAATAATCCTGTGTTAATTGGAGAACCTGGTGTTGGTAAGACAGCAATCGTTGAAGGGATTGCTTGGCGAATTATGAAGGGAGATGTTCCTTTTGGCTTAAAAGAGAAAAAACTTATAGAATTGGATATGGGTTCATTAATTGCAGGTGCAAAATATCGTGGTGAATTTGAAGAACGTTTAAAAGCTGTTTTGGAAGAAGTGCAAAATGCCGAAGGAAATATTATATTATTTATTGATGAGATTCATAATTTAGTAGGTGCAGGCAAAACCGAAGGTAGTATGGATGCAGCAAATTTGCTTAAACCACTATTAGCACGTGGAGAATTGCGTTGTATTGGTGCTACAACATTCAATGAATATCGTAAGTATATTGAGAAAGATGCAGCACTTGAACGTAGATTTCAACGTGTGCAAGTAGATGAACCAACAGTAGAAGATACGATTGCAATTCTAAGGGGATTAAAGGATCGCTTTGAATCTTATCATGGCGTGAAAATTCTTGATGAAGCAATTATTTCAAGTGCTCTTTTATCAAATCGTTATATTACGGATCGGTTTTTACCAGATAAAGCAATTGATTTAATTGATGAGGCTTGTGCACATCTTCGTGTAGAGATGGATTCAATGCCACAGGAAATTGATGAATTAATGCGAAAGATTATGCAATTGGAAATTGAAGAAACAGCATTAAAGAATGAAAATGATGTGAAATCAAAAGATCGTTTGACAATAATTCGTGAAGAACTTAAAACACTAAAGAGTGAAAAAGATGTACTTTATACGAAATGGAATGATGAAAAAGCAGAACTTGAGGAATCAAAAAAAGCAAGAGTATTGTTGGAAAAAGCAAAATTGGATTTAGAAAATGCTCAGAATGATGGACGTTATGAAGAAGCGGCAAAATTACAATATGAAACAATTCCTAATTTGGAGAAGAAAATTGATGAAGAAACAATTTTGAAAAAAGAAAATTCTTTAATTTCAGAAGTTGTTAGTGAAGAAGAAATCGCATCTATTGTATCGAAATGGAGTGGGGTCGAAGTAAGTCGATTAGTTGAAAGTGAGCGTAAAAAGCTATTGGCTTTAAAGGATATTTTGGAAAATCGAGTAGTTGGACAGGATGAAGCGTTAACCCTTGTCAGTGATGCAATTTTAAGAAGCAAAGCACAAATTCAAGACGAGAATAGACCAATTGGCAGTTTCTTATTCTTAGGACCTACAGGAGTTGGAAAAACAGAGGTGGCAAAAGCTTTAGCAGAACAATTGTTTGATTCAGAAGATCATATTATTCGTATTGATATGAGCGAATATATGGAAAAGCATGCCGTGTCACGGTTGATTGGAGCTCCTCCAGGATATGTAGGGTATGAAGAAGGTGGACAATTAAGTGAAGCTGTACGTAGGAATCCATATTCTATTGTTTTATTTGATGAAGTAGAAAAAGCTCATCCAGATGTATTTAATGTGTTATTACAAATTTTGGATGATGGACGTATCACTGATTCCAAAGGTGTAACCGTTGATTTTAAAAATACAATTCTAATTATGACTAGTAATTTAGGAAGTCAGTATGCATTTGATGCAGATAAAGTAGAAATGAAAAAGAATTATATGAATGAGGTTAAGAAATATTTCAAACCAGAATTTGTGAATCGAATTGATGAAATTGTGGTGTTTAATGCACTTGATAACGAAATGCTAGCAAAAGTTGCAAGAAAATTTATGAATGAACTCAGCATTCGTTTGGAAAAGAAAGACATTCATTTAGAGGTAAGCAAAAAGGTTTATGATATGATTGTTGAACAAGGTGTAGATCCTGTATTTGGGGCACGGCCAATGAAACGTTATATTCAACGTAATATTGAAACCCTAATAGCAAAACAGATGATTGCAGAAGGTTTTGAAAGCGATGATGTGCTATACCTTGATTATGATGAAGACAAAGATGAGTATGTAGCTGAAATTCGTGGAGCATCTGTAAATCTCAACTAAGAAGACACTAGAAAGTGTCTTTTTTTGTTTTTCTATAATTATTTGTCGTATAATGTACATGAGGTGATCATAACATGGACAAGAATGTAAGAAAAATAATGGATATAAAATTAGAGCGCACGAAGAAAGCGTTATTAAAAAATAATATGAATGCAGAAATATTAGATGATGAAAGAGCAGTACTTGAATATTTAAAAACAACAATTGAAGAAGGAACACGTGTTAGTGTAGGTGGCTCACAGACCTTATTTGAATGTGGAATCATTGAAGCGTTACGGAAGATGCCGATTACATTTGAAGATCGTTATGAGGAAGGGTTAAGTCGCGAAGCGATGTTAGAATTATTCCGTCATGCGTTTACTTGTGATTACTATATTTCAAGTAGTAATGCAGTCAGTGAAAATGGAGAGTTATATAATGTTGATGGAACTGGAAATCGTGTAGCGGCACTCACTTTTGGGCCTAAGAAAGTTTTTTTAGTTGTAGGTGAGAATAAGATTGTAAAAGATTTATCAGAAGCGATTGCGCGAATTGAAAATATTGCAGCGCCAATGAATAGTGAGCGTCTAGACAAAAAGACACCTTGTACGGTTACAGGAAGTTGCTCGTCATGCATGAGTGAAGATCGTATTTGTACTAGTTATGTGGCAACAAAAAAGCAACAAAATAGTAACAAAGGTCGAATTACTGTATTGTTGGTGAAAAAATCTTTAGGATATTAATCATAAAGATAGAAAATCATTTATTTCTACGGCTTTTTACTGTTATTTTTTTTAAATTTATGGCATAATACTATATACGTTAGGAGAATATTATGTTCAAAGGAATTCGTAGAAATATAAAACATACAAGGGAATCTGATCCGGCAGCTCGCTCAGCGTTAGAAATTATACTTTTATATCCACATATGAAAGCATTGTTTTTTTATCGGATTGCACATTTTTTATATAATCTCCATTTATATTTTTTAGCACGTTTTGTAACTAATATTGCACGCTTTTGGGTAGGGATAGAAATTCATCCAGGTGCAACTATTGGAAAAGGTTTGTTAATTGATCATGGTATGGGTGTAGTAATTGGAGAAACGGCAGTTATAGGTGATGATTGTACGATTTATCATGGTGTGACATTAGGGGGAACAGGAAAAGAAAAATGTAAGAGGCATCCAACTTTGAAAAATAATGTAATGGTTGGAGCAGGTGCGAAAGTTCTTGGGAATATTACCCTTTTTGATAACTGTAAGGTGGGAGCTAATGCTGTTGTGACAAAGGATGTACCAGCAAATACTAGTGTTGTAGGTATTCCTGCAAAAGAAGTGAAAAAATCGTAAAATGTTACGATTTTTTTTGGTTATTCCGATTATTTGCATATTCATTTGGTAGATTTCTTGTTTAATGGTATTATAATAAAAAGGAGAAATGATATGAAAGATATTATCTATATAACTGGGCATAAAAATCCAGATAGTGATTCTATTTGTTCTGCAATTGCTTATTCACATTTGAAAAACGAATTAGGAATTCAAGCAAAACCGTGTCGTTTGGGGAAACTTAACACAGAGTCACAATTTATTTTAGATAAGTTTAACTTAGAAGAACCTGACTTGATTACGAGTGCAAAAGCAGCATTGCGTGACATTGATTTGGATACAGCAGTACAAGTGGATACAAATACAACACTTAGACGAGTGTGGGATTTGTGTTTGGAATATAACACACATACGGTATATGTAGTAAATGAAAAGAAAGAATTGATAGGTTTAACAACTTTGTCAGATATTTCAAAAATTCAAATGCAAGATTTGAATATTACGAAAGATTTATTAAAAGAGACACCACTTATCAACCTTGTGTTGGCATTAAAAGGTGACTTTATTTATGAAGGAACATTATCTCGAAGTGGATACGTACGTATAGCGGATAAAAAACTTATGGAACGTGATATTGAAGGTAATATTATGGTACTAAGTGACAATGAAGATATTATGTTAACCTGTATGGAAAAAGGCTGTGCGGTGATTGCAATTGCAGAAAGCTATATTCCTACAGATAAAGTAATTGATCGAGCAATGGAATTAGGTGTTACATTAATTAAAACACAGTATAATATTATGAAAATATTACAAATGATTTATCGTAGTATTCCAGTTGGATTGATGATGACAAGTACTGATAAAATTCAACGCTTTAATGGGAATGAATTTGTGGAAGATGTGGCTAGAGAAATGTTGAAAGCTAGATATCGTAATTATCCAGTTTTCATGAATGGAAGATTGATAGGATCAATGGGTAGATTCCATGTGCTAAAATATTCTAAGAAAAAATTGATTTTATTGGATCATAACGAACGCAGTCAAAGTATTGATGATATTGAATATGGGAATATTTTGGAAATTGTTGATCATCATCGTATTGGTGATATTGAAACAAATCAACCCATTATCTTTAGAAATCAAAATGTAGGTAGTACTTGTACTATTGTTGGAATGATGTATCGTGAACATAACATCACACCACCTGCAGATATTGCAGGAGCTTTATGTTGTGCAATTATTTCTGATACAATGAATTTTCATTCACCAACATGTACAGAAGTGGATCGTGATATAGCAAAGGAATTAGCAGAACTTTATAATTATAATCTGGATGAATTAGCTACGGAAATGTTTAAAGAAAGCGCTAAGATTAAAGGGAAATCTAATCGAGACATTTTATATACTGATTTTAAAGAATATGAAATCGCTGGAAAGCAAATTGCAATCGGTCAGGCATATATCTATGATATGAATACGGTGGCATGTATTGAAGAAGATTTTCAACAGTTTCTAGAACAGGAAAATGAAGTTTTAAAATATGATCTATTGATGATGGCTTTTTCCAATGTAGAAGGAAAAGGAAGTAAATTTGTTTATGCAGGAAAATTATCTCATGCGATAAAATCTTCATTTTTTGAAGAAGCTGAAGATGAAAACTTCATGAAGGGATTAGTTTCAAGAAAGAAACAAATTATTCCTAAAATAGCATCTTTATTGAAATAAAAGATAATTCAAACGAATTATCTTTTTTTGATTTAATATATATTATTAAAGTGCATATTGTTTAACCAATGCTTGGATTTCCATTCTATCAGGGTCTATATAAATTGTTTTATAGTTGGTTAATGTTACAAATCCCATAGCCGCCTTATTTGGCCTTTTTAGCTGACGAATTAAACAGTAATTAACAGGAACACTACTAGATTCTTTACCTTGCGAATAATAGGCTGCAAACTGCGCTGCGATACGTAATATCTTTTCACTAGGTGTGCTATCAGTAATTACAACATGGGAACCGTGCATGTCTTTAACATGTAACCAAGTATCATCACGTTTTGCTTGTTTGAAGGTGATATATTCATTTTGAATGTTATTCTTTCCAACATAGATATATGTATTATCAATACAAAGTGTTAAAAAATGAGGTTTTACTTCTTTCTTCTTTTTACGAATCTTATAATTTGTTTTTCTCATAAAACCTTGGTTTGCTAATTCTTCTTTGATTTCAATAGCATCCTCCAAATTAGCTTGGTTTAATTGCACTTCAATATTTTCAAAATATTGAATTATTCGTTTCGTTTTTTCGATTTGCTTTGCAACTTCTATCTGTGCAGTTTTGCTTTTATTGTATTTTTGGTAATACTTTTTAGCGTTTTGTTTAACCGATATTTTTTCATCTAAAGGAATCTTGTATTCTTCATCCGTTTCAAAACTAGGGAGAATAACTTCTTTTTTATGTTGATGGTGATATTCGCTATATGCATAAAGCAAATCACCATACAACCGATAAATATCTAAAGCATTAGCATCTTCCAAGGTGTGAATAAGTTTACCTAGCTTCTTTCGGTTTTTCTTTAATTCATAACGAACGGTCTTATAAATATCTCCGCTTTGCTGTTTGATTCTAACTTTTTCTTCTTTTTTATAATAAAGTTCATCCATTCCTTCCATAATTTCGAAAGCTTCGTATGGTAGATTTAAATGTTTTAATTCAATCAGATGGTATAAAATATCATCTTGTTTGTGATGTAGGAATAATTGATAACTGTGTTTAATTTCATTCATAATATCTGTGAAATTCTCACCTTCTTTGGTGCGATATAACACTTCATCGCTTAATAATGGAGAGAAACCATGGAATTGTTTTACTAAGGATTCATTTTCATCAAAGGTAGAAGCTGTAAAAGGATTTGATTTTCCATCATGTGGTTTTGGTGGTGTATAGGTAGCACCAGGATGGATGGTACGTGAATTGTTTTCAAAAGCCGGAATACGCTTTAAGGCATCTACAATTTTATTTTCATGATTTACTAAAATAAGGTTTGCATATTTTCCCATTAATTCCACATACAAATAATAATTGTGATAATCACTGAGATCGTCTTTCACTTCAATTGTAAATTGTAAGATGCGATCTAATCCTAATTGTTTTATTTGGGTAATGATAGATCGATCAATGTGTTTACGTAATACCATTAGAAAATTATTGGGGATTTCCATTGTTTGATATTCACGATTTGTTATGTGAATACGATTGTATACACTATGACAAGAAATCATCAATTTATGATTTCTTTGATTGCTACGCAACGTAAAAATAATTTCATCATTTGAAATTTGTTGAATTTTATTAACTTTTGCTGGCACCAAAGTTTCCAGCTTTTTGGTGATTTGGTGTAAAACTAATCCATCTAATGCCATAAATACCTCTTTTCTAGATTATTATAGCATATATTTACATTATCTATATTCACAAGTATTTTATTAAATGATATAATAATTTTATTACAAAATGGGGGAACATATGAAAAAAGGTTTGTTAGTCATTATTAGTGGTCCAAGTGGAGTCGGAAAAGGAACCGTTCGTGATTATTTCATGAAAGATTCTTCTTTGAATCTGACATATTCAATTTCGATGACGACAAGAAAGCCGCGAGCGAATGAAGTAAACGGGGTAGATTATTTATTTGTAAGTAAAGAAGAGTTTGAAAAAGCAATTGAACAAGGAGACTTATTAGAGTGGGCAGAGTTTGTGGGGAACTATTATGGGACACCATTGAGTCAAGTAGAAAAGTTACGTAATGAAGGTAAAAATGTGTTGTTGGAAATTGAAGTGCAAGGAGCACAACAGGTAAGTGAAAAGGTTCCTGATGCAATCACAATTTTTATGATTCCACCAACAATGGAAGAACTAGAAAACCGAATTCGTGGTCGTAAAAGTGAAGCAGAAGAGGTAATTCAAGAGCGATTAGCGAAAGCAGAAAAAGAGATGAAGTTAATTAAAGATTATAAATATGTAGTATGCAATGATGATCCAGAATTAGCTGCACAATATATTGGATTGATTGTAAAACGGCATATGGAAGATAAATAATTATATTATTTGATTTGAAACCTTAAAAAAGTTGTAAAAACAAGAAAATGTTTGTATAATACATATAGAACTTAGGAGGCATAACTATGGATTTTTGGTATTCAATAGGAAGTTTGATCGCAGGTTTAGTTATAGGAGGATTTTTAGGCTTTTATTTCACAAAAAGAAAGTTTGAGAAAGAATTAAAAGAAAATCCACCAATTAATGAAAAAATGATTCGTGCTATGTTCCTACAAATGGGAAGAAAACCATCTGAGGCTCAAATCAGACAAATTATGAAATCTGTGAACGCAAATAGATAACAACACAGCATGAGCTGTGTTTTATTTTTATGAAGAAATGGAAAAAAAGATTGTTATGTCTGCTTGTTTTCTGTTTATGTATCTTTTTGCTTTGGGGAATAAAAATTGTTGTTACACATGAACTTGGAAAAGATGGATTACCAGTTTTAGGGTATCATGCAGTCGTTCGTGATGATGTGAAAGAAACGTATTATGCTAACGATACCTATGTTATGAGTGAATCAAAATTTAAAGAGCAAATGAAGTATTTACATGATAATAACTATAAAACTTTGACGATGGACGAAGTATATGACTACTATTATGGAGATTTTAAGTTGGAGAAAAAAGTAGTTGTATTAACTTTTGATGATGGATATAAGAATTTTGAAGAAATTGTAAAACCTATTTTAGAAACCTATGATTTACATGCTACATGTTTTGTGATTGGTGAAAAATTAGAGACTACAAAACATCGCATTGGACTTGATTATTTGCAAAGTGAAGATTTAGCAAATGATTCTCATGTAGCATATTATTCTCATTCTTATGGCTTGCATCATAAAGCATCTGGATTGGATCGAAAAAAAGTGGATACCATGAATAAAGATGCAATACAGAAAGATTTTGATAAAAGTAAGAATGTTCTTGATTCTACTTATTTTGCATTTCCATATGGCAGATCAAATGAAAAAGCAGAGTCTGTTTTAAAAGAAAACAATGTGTTATTAGGGTTTGGATATAATCAAAATCGTAATATGAAACGTCTTGATAACGTTTATTTATTACCTCGATATTTAATGTTTTCACAAATGCCTTTATGGTATTTTAAATGGATTGTTGAATGATTGTAAAGGTTACAAAATGTAATCTTTTTTTGTTAGTAAAATGGTGATTACGCATAGATAAATCTATGCTATAATTTTAGTATGTTTAAAATATTAAGAAGAATTTTATTGGTACTTATTATAGTTTTATTTATCTTGATAGCTTTTATTGCTGGAGTAGGGTATTTAGGGTATAAGGATGTAACCGATAAAGTCAGTATCGAAGAAAAAGTAAATCAAATACGAAGTGATGAAAATTATGTGACTTTGGATGAGATTTCTCAATATATGAAGGATTCAATCATTGCTATTGAAGATCGTAGATTTTATGATCATGGAGGTGTTGATTATTATGCTCTTGCACGTAGTGTAGTGGTAAATGTGACAAACCAAGGGAATCAAGGAGGCAGCACATTGACACAACAATTAGCGAAAAACATGTATTTTATGGATGATAATACTGGTATTCGTAAAGTTAGTGAGGCTTTTGTAGCGCGCGAGTTAGAACGGAATTATACAAAAGATGAGATTTTGGAGATGTACTTAAATATTGTGTATTATGGTGATGGCTATTATGGAATATATGATGCAGCAAAAGGGTATTACAATACTCATCCAAAAGATTTGACACTAACACAGGCAAGTGTCTTGGCGGGGCTTCCACAAGCACCTTCTGTATATGCATTGAGTAATAAAAATGAGATTACGAAGGATCGCCAAAAACAAGTCATCAAATCAATGTTAGAGTTAAATATGATAACCAAACGTGAATATGAAGAAGCGATGAATGCAGAGATATATTAAGGAGTAAATTATGAAAACAATTATTGATATAAAAAATTATAATAAAAATAATTATAGAGAAAAGTGAAGAATAGATAAGTTTTCGTTCATAGGGAAGAGAATTTATCTTACATATGGAGGGAAACATGAAAATATTTAAACATTTATCTTGGTTTTTTAAACAAGAGAAAAAAGCCTATATCAGTGGAATTTTTGCACTGTTTATCATTGCTGTTATAAATTTAATTCCACCCAAGATTATGGGTGATATGATTGATGAGATATCATCAAAATCTTTAACCAAGGAGTCGTTGATCATTTCGATTGTTATTTTATTGGTGAATGCTGCTCTTATTTTTGTCATGCGTTACGTATGGAGAATATGTATTTTTGGGGCTGCATTTCGATTAGAGAGAATTTTACGATTGCGTTTATTTGAACATTTTACTAAAATGTCAGCTAGTTTTTTTCAAAAATATCGCGTTGGTGATTTGATGGCTCATGCAACCAATGATTTAAAGTCTATTCAACGTGTTGCAGGAGCTGGGGTATTGCAATTTGCTGATGCTGTTATGACAGGTTGTTCAGTGTTGTTTGCGATGATGTTTGGTATTCATTTTAAATTAACATTAATTACTTTGTTGCCAATGCCACTTATGATTATTGGATCACAGTTATTAAGCAAACGTTTGCATACAACGTTTACGGTTGCTCAACAAGCGTTTTCTAGTATGAACAATCGTGTTCATGAGAGTATTACTGGAGTGAAGGTTACAAAGACTTTTGGTCAAGAAAAGGAAGAAGTAGAAAAGTTCCATGATGAGACAATGGATGTTTATAAAAAAAATATGAAAGTTGTTATCTATGATGCAGGGTTCGATCCATTAATTGAAGTTATTGTTGTATTATGCTATATTTTCTTATTTGTTTTTGGGGCTCAATTTATTCAATCAGGAGAAATTACAGTAGGAAATTTGGTAACATTGGTAAACTATATGAATATGTTAATTTGGCCAATGTTAGCTTTTGGCTTTTTATACAATACAATTGAAAGAGGAAATGTCTCTTATGAACGAATTCAAAATTTGCTTATTATTAAACCTGATATTAAAGATAAAGAAAACGCAATCGATGAAGTACCTAGTGGTAATATAGAGTTTGAAGTAAAAAAATTCACATATGATCCAAAGTTGAAGCCAGTTCTTCAAGATATTATATTTACACTTCCCCAAGGTGAAACATTAGGGGTTGTAGGTAAAACAGGAGCAGGAAAGACAACGTTAATAAAACTTCTATTGCGAGAATATGATCATTATCAGGGTACGATTATTTTTGGCAGTCATGAAATCAATGATTATAAATTAAATAGTTATCATGCTGCAATAGGTTATGTACCACAAGATCAATTTTTATTTTCTTCAACAATTGAAGATAATATTCGTTTTGGAAATACGCATGCAAGTCATGAAGATGTAATTGCAGCTGCCAAAATGGCTGCCGTACATGACGACATTATTGGCTTCTCTGAAGGATATGATACGGTTATTGGGGAGCGTGGAGTATCTTTGTCAGGCGGTCAAAAACAACGAATTGCCATTGCTAGGGCATTGATATTAAACCCTGAAGTGTTAATATTGGATGATTCTTTATCAGCAGTAGATGCCAAAACGGAAGAAATGATTCTTGAAGCGTTGAAAGAAAATCGCAAAGGAAAAACAACTATTATTGTGGCACATCGATTTAGTGCAATTAAGCATTCACATCTTATTTTAGTAATGGATGAAGGAAAAATAGTAGAACGTGGAATCCATGATGAATTAATTACTAAAGATGGTTGGTATGGAAAAATTTATGATCAACAAGAGCTATATGAAGGAGGGGAGCATCATGAATAATTATGATAAAGAAACCTTCACTGCAAAAGAACAGTTATCTGTTCTTTTACGGTTGCTTCGTTATTTAAAACCTTATAAGGGACTTGTATTTCTTGCCTTTGTTACGGTTATCTTCGCTACTGTATTTAGTTTGCTTGGTCCAATGGTTATAAAAGATATCGTTGATACTGCTTTTGTTGATGATATGGTAAAGATGGATATTGTTTATCAGAAAATCGCTTTGTATGCTGGTGTTATTTTAGCATTTGCTTTATTTCGATATTTACAAACATATCAATTTAATAATATTGGTTTTAAAGTTAGTCAGAATATGCGTGTGGAATTATATAAGAAATTGCAGAATATGGGAATGCGTTATTTTGATCAAACTCCAGCTGGCAGTATCGTTTCTAGAGTTACAAATGATACCGAAGCAATCCAAGATATGTTGAACAATGTATTGGCAGTTATTGTATCTAGTATTATTTTAATTATTGGAATTATGATTGCTATGTTACTTTTAGATGTTACAATGGCACTTATTTGTTTTTTGTTTTTGCCAGTAGCAATTTTTGTTATTTATTTATATCAAAAATATAGTACAAAGTTTTATTTAATTGCTAGAGATCGTTTATCACAATTAAATACGAGATTAGCAGAATCTATTTCAGGTATGAATATTATTCAACTGTTTAATCAGCAAAAACGAATCAGCGATGAATTTGAAGAAACTAATAAAGAATATTATGATGCTAGTATGAAAAATGTTCGTTTGGATGGAATTTTATTAGCACCAACAATACAATTGTTAACAGCATTAGCATTAGCAATCTTATTTTCATATACAGGACTTAACTCTTTGTATGGAAGTGTATCTGTTGGAGTGGTTGTTGCCTTTATTGAATATGTTTATCGTTACTTTGATCCAATGTTTCAAATTATGGAGCGGTTGTCTATTTATCAACAAGCGATTGTTTCAGCATATCGTGTATTTAAAATTTTGGATCATGAAGAATTGACACCCCAACAAAATGAAAATGCTTCAGGAAGTATCAAAGAAGCAAAAATTGAGTTTAAAAATGTTTCTTTTTCGTATGATGGTGAAAAAGAAGTGCTTACAAATATTTCTTTTGAGGTGAATCCTGGGGAAACCATTGCTCTTGTGGGTCATACAGGAAGTGGTAAAAGTAGTATTATTAATGTAATGATGAGGTTTTATGAATTTTATCAAGGTGAAATTTTAATTGATGGAAAATCGATTAAAGATTATCCAATTGAAGAATTACGTTCTAAAATGGGATTGGTTTTACAAGATCCGTTTATGTTTTATGGAACTATTAATGACAATATACGTTTACAAAATAAAAATATTAGTGATCATGATATTCGCAAAGCATGTGAGTTTGTCCAAGCAGATACATTTATTAATCAATTAAGTGATGGATATGAACATCGTGTTATTGAAAGAGGTTCTTCTTTCTCAACTGGACAAAAACAGTTGCTTGCCTTTGCAAGGACAATTGTTACCAATCCTAAGATATTGATTTTAGATGAGGCTACAGCAAATATTGATACGGAGACAGAGGTTTTGATTCAAGAAGGGCTGGAACGTATTAGAAGAGGTAGAACAAGCATTGCAATTGCACATCGTCTTTCAACGATCAAAGATGCAAATAAAATATTAGTGTTGGATAAAGGTAAAATTGTTGAACAAGGGACACATGATGAGTTGTTATCGCAAAAGGGTACATATTATATGATGTATCAATTACAAAAAAGTGAAGAAAATGATAATTTGTAAAGCTGTATTTATTTTATATCTATAAAAAAACACATTATAGAATGTGTTTTTTTGTGAATGAAATTTAAATTTTTAAATATTTTTCTAATGCATAAGCGATTCCATCATCTTCGTTACCTAGAGTAACAAATGTAGCAATTGCTTTAAGTTCGTCAACAGCATTTTCCATTGCTACACCAATTTCAGCATATTCAATCATTGATATATCATTGTGTCCATCACCGAATGCAATAGTTTCGTCTTGTTTGATTCCCATTGGCGGCAATACGCTATCTAATGCTTTTGCTTTATCAATTCCTTTTGCTGTGAATTCATAAAAGAAATCGGCAGTGAACATACAATTTAGGGAATCTTTAAACGGTTCACTCATTGCTTGATAATGCTCTTTTAAATAAGCGGGGTCAGCAGCAGTTAAAATTTTGTTGATATCATAATCTAAGAAAGCAGCTAAGTCATCTTTTTCGCATAATTTGTAATTACCACCACGAGATTCATATTGGATGATATTTATATCCTTTCCTTGATATTTAATCCAACAATTATATACATCATTTACATACATATAATCATCTTTATCAATCATTGGTATCACATTGAATTTCTTTAAATGTTCTAAAACTGCTTTTCCTTCATTGATGCTCATCGCTTTATTAAAAACTACTTCTTGAGTTTGGCAATCGATAACTTTTGCCCCATTGTAGGAAATAAGTAATCCATGATATTTTTCCATTTCTAACATTTTCGCGTAGATCATCATACCACTTGTAGGCCTACCAGATGCTAATATTAGTTTGATACCTTTTTTTTGTGCTTCCATAAGACAATCATGGGTACGTTTTGTTATTGTTTTTTCACTATTTAATAGCGTTCCATCGATATCCAATATAATTGCTTTAATACTCATATAATAACCTCCATATACTCTTGATTATATCATCATTAAAATAGAAAGCATGAAAAAAATAAAAATTGATACAAATTTCTTATAGTCTACTTATTGTATTTATGACTTTGAGAAATTTGTATCAATTGAGATAACACATATAATTATTTCTTTTTTGTTAGCCAGCTTACTTTTGCTTCATCGCCATTAAGGATTCGTTTGATATTTGCTGAATGGCGGAAAATAATCAATAATGTCAACAAGAAACTAGCCACTTGTGCTGATGTATATTCCGTAATAAACAAGATATATATTGTTTGTGTAATTGCTGCACAAATGGAAGCAAGAGACACCATCTTAAATAAGAATAAGACAATTAAGAAAATTGCTAGGGGAATAAATAGCATCCATGGATCTTGAAATGTGAAAATAGAACACGATAACAAGAACCCAAACATAGTAGCTACAGCTTTTCCTCCGCGGAAACCTGCGAAAATTGGATAACAATGTCCAACAGCTGCAAAAAGACCAGCCCATATGGACACGACAGGATCAAAAAGCCAGGCAACAATTGCAGAAGCTAAGACAACTTTTAAGACATCTAAAGCAATTACGGCGATAGCCGCTTTTTTTCCTAAGACTCGTCCGGCATTGCTTCCACCTAAATTTCCCGAACCATATTCCCGAACATCGGTATTATAGAATAGTTTTCCAATCACTAAAGCAAACGGTATGGAACCTAGAAAATAACCGATAAAAACTGCATAAATGATATGTAAATACATTGGATGTATATCAAAATTTGTCATAACCAACACCTCAATCTAGGCTACTATTGTAACATAGTTTTATAAGAATTGAAAAGATATATAATTCTTAATTTAAATGTTTATAATAAATTGATAATCACCCTTTTTTTTGGTAGAATAGATAAGTATTGAAGCCTTAAAAAAGGGGTGTAGTGATGGCAGAAAAAAAGTATGATGGTAGTAGTATACAAATATTAGAGGGTCTTGATGCAGTACGTAAAAGACCTGGGATGTATATTGGTTCTACCGACGGCAGAGGGTTGCATCATTTAGTCTGGGAAATTGTGGATAATGCAATTGATGAAGCACTAAATGGATATGGGAATAAAATAAAAATAACAATCTTAGAGGATGGTTCTCTTTGTGTTGAAGATAGTGGGCGAGGAATGCCTGTGGATAAACACGTATCAGGAAAATCTTCTTTAGAAGTAATCTTTACCGTTCTTCATGCTGGAGGAAAATTCAGTGAAGAAGGCGGATATAAAACAAGTGGAGGATTGCATGGTGTTGGAGCTAGTGTTGTAAATGCCTTAAGTAGCTATGTTGATGTTGAAGTATATCTTAATGGTAAAATATACACAATGCATTTTAAAGATGGTGGAAGTAAAGTAAGCAAACTAGAGGTAATTGGAAAGACGACCAAACGAGGAAGTAAGGTAACTTTTATGCCTGACGCTAGTATTTTTTCTACGGTTGATTTTTCGTTTAGTCAAATTTGTGAACGTGCAAGAGAAAGTGCTTTTTTATTAAAAGGAATTTCTCTTGAAGTTACAGATTTACGAAATGATAAACAAGAAGTTTATTGCTTTGAAAATGGTTTAGAAGATTTTATGAATTATTTACATGATGATAAACAAGTATTTCATAAACCAGTTTCTTTTAGTGGAGCAGGAAGTAATGGGATTACAGTAGACTGTGCATTTCAATATATTGATGAATATCAAGAAAATATGTTTTCTTTTGTAAATATGGTTCGTACGAAAGATGGAGGAACACATGAAGTAGGTGCTCGTGGTGCTTTCACTAAAGTCTTCAATGAATATGCGCGACGCAATGGTTTGTTAAAGGATAAAGATAAGAATTTTGAAGGTAGTGATGTTCGAGAAGGACTTACAGTTATTTTATCTTTGGGAATCCCTGAAACGCTTCTTCAATTCGAAGGACAAACAAAAGGGAAGTTGGGTACCCCAGAAGCAAGAACGGTTGTTGATAATATTGTTAGTGAAAAGTTAACATTCTTTTTAGAGGAAAATAAAGAATTGGCAATTACACTTGTGAAAAAGATGCAACGTGCTTCACAAGCTCGTGAAGCAGCACGTAAAGCACGAAATGAAGCACGAAGTGGAAAAAACAGAGGAAAAACAGAAAAGATTTTATCTGGAAAGTTAGCAAATGCACAAAGCAAGGATGCTCGTAAAAAAGAACTTTATCTAGTCGAAGGAGATTCGGCTGGTGGTAGTGCTAAACAAGGAAGAGATTCTAAATATCAAGCCATTTTACCACTGCGAGGAAAAGTATTGAATACGGAAAAAGCAAGCATTACAAGTATTGAAAAGAATGAAGAGTTAAATACGATCATTCATGCTATTGGTGCTGGAGTCGGTGCTAATTTTAATGTGGATGATGTAAATTATCATAAAGTAATAATTATGACAGATGCGGATACAGATGGTGCACATATCCAAGTATTGCTTTTAACTTTCTTTTATCGTTATATGCGTGAATTGGTGGATAATGGAATGGTGTATATTGCACTTCCACCACTATATAAATTAGAAAAAGGAAAAGATATTGTATATATTTGGGATGAAAAAGAATTAGAAGAAAATCGCTCAGCTTACAAAGGATATAGCTTACAACGTTACAAAGGACTTGGTGAAATGAATGCGGATCAACTTTGGGATACGACAATGAATCCTGACACCAGAACATTAATCCAAGTAAATATTGAGAATATTTTGAGTGCAGAAAAAAAGGTAAGTATTTTGATGGGGGATAAACCAGACTTACGACGTGATTGGATTGAGAATAATGTGTCTTTTACTATGGAAGATGATTTTGCGAAGGAGGTAAAATAATGAGTAAACCAGAAAGTAAATTGCTTGTTACGCCTTTGGAAGAAATAATGGGGGATCGTTTTGGAAGATATTCTAAATATATTATTCAAGAACGTGCCTTACCAGATGCTCGTGATGGTTTAAAACCAGTTCAGCGTCGTATTTTATTTGCAATGAATGAAGATGGCAATACCCATGATAAAAAATATCGTAAAAGTGCAAAATCAGTAGGGATTATCATGGGGAATTATCATCCGCATGGTGATAGTAGTATCTATGATGCAATGGTTCGTTTATCACAGAATTGGAAGAGCCGTGTGCCGTTAATTGATATGCAGGGAAACAATGGTTCTATTGATGATGATCCAGCTGCTGCAATGCGGTATACGGAAGTTCGTTTGGCACCAATTGCACAAATGCTATTACAAGATATTGAGAAGGATACAGTGGAATTTACACCTAACTTTGATGATACGGAAGAGGAACCAACAGTATTACCAGCAAGATATCCTAATTTATTGGTTAATGGAATTACTGGGATTGCTGCAGGTTATGCAACAAATATTCCACCACACAATTTAAATGAAGTTATTGATGCGACAATTTATCGTATTCAATATCCTAAATGTGAATTGAATGAGTTAATGGATTATATTCAAGGACCAGATTTTCCAACGGGAGGAATTGTACAAGGATTACAAGGAATCAAAGATGCTTTTAATAGTGGTAGAGGAAAAGTAATGATTAAGGCCAAGGCTGAAATCACGAAAACAAAAACGATTCAACAGATTGTAATTACTGAAATTCCATATGATGTAATTAAATGTAATCTAGTAAAGAAAATGGATGAAATTCGAATTAATAAAGATATTGATGGAATCATTGATGTTCGTGATGAGAGTGATCGCGGAGGATTAAAGATTGTCATTGATGTGAAAAAAGATGCTGATGCAAATTTGATATTGAATTATTTTTATAAGAATACAGATTTGCAAATTTCTTATAACTATAACGTGATTGCAATCGTGAATAAACGTCCTATGCAATTGGGTTTAAAAGAAATGTTGGATGCCTTTATTGCTCATCGTAATGAAGTGATTATTCGACGCAGTAAGTTTGAATTGGCCAAAAAGGAAAAACGTTGTCATATTTTAGAAGGATTGATTAAATGTATTTCTATCTTAGATGAAGTTATTGCTTTGATTCGTGATTCAAAAGATAAAGGGGATGCGAAACAACGCTTAATGGAACGTTATAGCTTTAGTGAAGCACAAGCGGAAGCTATTGTAACACTGCGTTTGTATCGTTTAACAAATACGGATGTAACATCCTTAAAAGAAGAATTTGCAATGTTATTGAATGAAATGGAAGAACTTCAAGATATTTTGGATAATCCAAAATCTTTAAAACGTTTGATGATCAAAGAGTTAAAAGAAGTAAAACAGTCTTTTGATTCTCAACGAATGAGTAAGATAGAAGAAGAAATTGAAGACATAAAAATTGATAAAGTACAGATGATTTCAAATGATCGTTATGTTGTGAGCGTATCGAAAGATGGATATGCCAAACGTGTATCTTTACGCTCTTATGGAGCTAGTGAAAATACAATGACCGGAATGAAGGAGGGCGATCATTTAATAGGCTATGAAGAAGTAAATAACTTAGATTGGTTAATATTCTTTACGAATGCTGGAACTTATGGATATTTACCAGTATACGAACTTGGTGAGCATAAATGGAAAGATTTGGGAACCCATCTAAATACAAAGATTAAAATGAGTGGAGATGAGAAATTAGTCAATGCTTTCATTTTGAAGAACTTTAAGCAAGATGGTTATTTTGTTAGTGTGTCACAACATGGGATGATCAAAAAAACAAAAATTGTTGATTTCCAAGTATCACGTAACAATAAAACAATGACTTGTATGAATTTGCATAAAGAAGATGTATTGGTTGGTACTTATTTAGCATATACAGATAATGAAGTAATGATTACAACAAGAAATGGTTATTGTGCACATTATCGATTAGATCAAATACCAGCAAGTGCACCAAAATCAAAGGGTGTAAAAGCAATGAATTTAAATAATGATGTAATTGTTAGTGCTCAAATGCTGAATGATACTTCAAAACATTTATTGGTTGTAAGTGAAGGTGGATTGATGAAGCGAGTGAAACCATCTGAAATTGATTTAATGAATAGACCTGTGAAAGGAATATTGGTTCATAAGCAAGTAAAATCAAATCCAAATTATGTTCGATATACCAAGATGGTTAGTAGCAATGATAAAGTTATATTTGTTGATGCTGGTGATGTACATGAAGTTGAAGCAAAAGATATATCGATTATGGGACGTGAATCTTCTTTCTCAACCGTATTGAAGCTTACCAACGATTATTATATGGTGAAGGATATAAACATTGTAGAAGATATTCCAGCGAGTGATGAAGATGACACAAAAGTGTATGAAGAAATCAAACTTGATGTATAGGATAAGATGATGAGAAAAGTAGAGAAGCTAATACAGTTGATGAAGCAAAGCAAATTTCAATATGATTTTGAAATTGGAAGTTTAGCCAAAGAAAGTTTTTCTGATAGCGAACAACTAAGCAATGAAGAATTTGTATGGGTTTTATTAGCATATGCTTTAAAATATGAATTTTTTGATCAAATTAATGAACAGCGTTTTTGTCTTATGCAAGCACAAATTCTTATAGATAAAAAACATATATCTTTAGATATGGATATAACAGTATTTTTGAAACAAAAGTTAGCTTTTCTTAAAGAAGCAAAAAAAGCACTGTTGCGGCAAATTGTGATAATTCAAATATGTACGGTTGCTTTGTTAATGGTCGTATTTATATTTTTGTTACATTATAATGTTATATATGTCTTAGGTATTACAATGGTTTTGACTGTTGCTAATTTGCTTATGATTTATCGTAGAGTTTGGCGAACGTTTAGTGACAATCAACTCTTGCAATTGCAATCTTATGTACAAGATGAAGAATTACTTAACATAATTGAGAATAATAGAGAAGGAAATGAGTAAATTTCCTTTTTTTTGTGTATAATATACTTATGAAAATAAGTTCGTTACAAAATTCTAAAATAAAATTATGGATGAAGTATCATCAAAAAAAATATCGTGATCAAGATCAACGGTTTTTAATAGAAGGGGAACATTTAATCAATGAGGCAATCCAAGCAAATTGTTTAGAGAGTTTGTTGATTCGAGATGGGAAGACAAATCCTTTTGGCTTTGCTAATGATGTATATGAGGTAGAAGGATTCATCATGGATAAGTTGTCACAAAATGTTTCAAAAGTAGATTATATTGGTATTTGTACACATCCAAATATTATTTCTACTGAAAATAATAGATTGGTTTTTTTAGATGCAATACAAGATCCTGGAAATATGGGGGCAATTATTCGTAGTGCCTATAGCTTTGGTTATGATGCTATTTTGGTGGGAAAGGATTGTGTTGATATCTATAATGAAAAAACGATTCGTTCAACCCAAGGAGCGCTGTTTCATTTGCCAATCAAGCGTGTGGATTTACTTGATGAAATAAAAGCATATCAAGCAAAAGGCGTGCACATGATTGCAACTGCATTAACAAATGCAATGCCTCTTGAACAAATCACATTTCATCAAAAACAGGGATTGATATTTGGTAATGAAGGTGCTGGTGTCAAAGCGGAAATACTGGCAGTTGCAGATACGATTACAAAAATAGAGATGATAAATTTTGAATCCTTGAATGTAGGAGTTGCTGCAAGTATATGTATGCATTATTTAAGAAAGGGAAAAGCATGATTTATAAAATAGAAAAGGATCAACTTCATAAAGTAGATAAAGTAGCAAAACAAGGATTGTTTTTTATAGATAAGATAGAGTATTTAGATGGATATGAAGAGTATCCTAGATTTGTGGAATCGATTCAAAACCATAATATAAGATTTGAGAGTCATCTTCATTTTGATATTCTTGTACTTCCGAATTCCATTCACATGCATAAATCAAAAAATCATATCTATGTTTATTTATCAAAAGATCGTTCTTTTTTCTGTGGAAATAAGAAATATTTTAGTTCATTTATTAAACAACTTCCTTTGGATGATGAAAGTATGAATATTGGGAATATCATTCAAAAGCTTTTACATAGTATTTCTGATGAAGTATATCATCATCTAAGCGATCTTGAAAACAAGGCTTTGCAATTGGAGGATCATGTTATCAATGATCCAATGATGAAAAATGCAAATAAAAATATTTTGGCATTTCGTAAAAATCTATTAAGAATGAAAAGAGATTATAATAATCTTTTGGATATTGTAGATTCGTTAATTGAAAATGATAATGGTTTATTTATGGAACTTGATATAAAGCATTTTAATATAGAGAAAGATCGCTTAAATCGTAATTATAATCATCTTTTATCATTGATGGAATATATTACTGAAATTCGAGAAGCTTATCAATCGGCTGTTGATAATCGATTGAATGATATTATGAAATTATTTACTATCATCAGTGCGATTTTCTTGCCATTGACCTTGCTTGTTGGCTGGTATGGAATGAATTTACGTATGCCTGAATTGGATTGGGTATTTAGTTATCCACTAGTCATTGTTTTGAGTATTATTATTGTTGTATTCTGTATTTATTATTTTCGCAAGAAAAAATGGTTTTAATAATATATTGTAATGGAGTTTGGTAATGAACATTGAAAAAACAATTCAAAATTTAGAAAAGCATAATTTTAAGGCCTATTTTGTGAAAGATAAAATAAGGTTATTTTCACTTCTAGATCAACTTTTAAAACCAGAGGTTAGTATTGGATGTGGTGATTCAATGACACTAGAAACGCTAGGTGTATATGAATATTTGAGAAGTGGAGAGTATATCTTTTATGATAAATATAAAAAGAATTTATCTACTGAGGATAAGCGTGCTTTGTATGTAAAGAATTTTTCGGCGGATGTTTTTTTCAGTAGTGCGAATGCGATTACAGAGGATGGGAAAATATTTAATATAGATGGGAATGGTAGTCGGGTTGCACCAATCATTTATGGTCCGAAAAAGGTAATTATAATCTGTGGGAAAAATAAAATTGTTGCTGATGAAAAGGCAGCATATAAGCGAGCGCGAAATATTGCAGCGCCACTGGATGCGAAGCGTTTGGGAAAGAAGACACCTTGTGCAATTACTGATGAGTGTGTGGATTGTCAAGCGAGCGATCGTATTTGTAATTCTTTTGTATTGTTAAGTGGACAATTTGTGAAAGATAGAATTAATATTATTATTGTTGATGAAGATTTAGGATATTGATTTGGAAAAGGTTGAAATAGCCTTTTTTTTATACTATAATTATGATAATGCGTTGAAAAGGACTAGTAATATAGCACTTTTTTTTAAGGGAATGATAGTCATAGACTGCGAGCTATCTAAAAGAAACTATATGAATTCACCTTTGAGTGAGATTAATGACCTCCCGTTTCATACGGTTATCATGTAATAGAGTGTGTCGCAAGATGAATTAGGATGGTACCGCGCTGTTATGCGTTCCTATACTTGTGCTTTTTTTTTGGCAGAAAGGATACATAATGGAAAAGTTAGAAAAACTAAGAGCAGAAGGTTTACAGAAAATTGAAGCATGTAAATCTACAAAAGAACTACAAGATATTCGCGTAGCATATCTTGGTAAAAAAGGTTCGATTCAAGAAGTAATGAAAACGATGAAGGACTTAAGCAAAGAGGAACGTCCAATTTTCGGACAACAGGTTAACGAAATTAAACAAGCGATTGAACAAGCAATTGAAGTTAAAAAAATTGGTTTGGAAGAAGCTGAAGTTAATGAAAAATTGAAAAATGAAAAGATTGATATTAGTCTAAGTGGACTAAAACCTAATCTTGGGAATTTGCATCCTCTAATCTTGGTTCAGCAAGAGTTGGAAGATTTATTTATAGGTCTTGGATATGAAATCGCAGAAGGTCCAGAGGTAGAGCTTGATTTATATAATTTTGAACGAGCAAATATACCAAAGGATCATCCTGCACGCGATATGCAAGATACATTTTATATAGATGCAGAGAAATTGCTTAGAACGCATACAACAGCTGTACAGATGCGTGTATTAGAAGAAAATGCACCTACATTACCAATTAAAGTTGTATGTCCAGGGAAGGTTTATCGTAGAGATGATGATGATGCTACCCATTCACATCAATTTACACAATTAGAAGGTTTGGTTGTTGGTAATGATATTCGCTTATCAGATTTGAAAGGAACACTAGAACTTGTTGCAAAACGCATGTTTGGTGAAAGTCGAAATATTCGGTTCCGTCCTAGTTATTTCCAATTTACAGAGCCTAGTGTAGAAGTTGATGTTTCTTGTCATATCTGTAATGGAAAAGGTTGTCCAACTTGTAAAGGTACTGGTTGGATTGAAATTTTAGGAGCAGGAATGGTACATCCAAATGTATTGTCAATGGCAGGATACGATCCATTAGCTTGCAGTGGTTTTGCTTTTGGGATTGGAATGGAACGTGTTGCTTTATTAAAATATGGGATTGATGATATTCGTCATCTTTATACAAATGATATTCGTTTTTTGAAAACATTTAATCGTTTTGAGTAGGAGGTAATGAAATGTTAATTAGTAGAAAATGGCTAAATCAATATATGGGTTTAGGTGATATTACAATCAATGAATTAGCAGATAAAATTACTGCTGCTGGTTTAGAGGTTGAAGGAATTGAATATATGGCTGAAGGTACCAATTTAGTGATTGGAAAAATTCTTACAGCAAAACCACATCCTGATTCTGATCATTTACAAGTATGTGAAGTTGATGTTGTGGATGAAGTTTTACAAATTGTTTGTGGTGCGCCCAACTGTAGAGCAGGATTAAATGTGATTGTTGCAAAAACAGGAGCAAAACTTCCAGAACTTGAAATTAAAAAGGGATTGATTCGAGGTGTTGAATCAAATGGAATGATTTGTAGTTTGCTTGAATTGGGGGTTGATGGAAAAAACTTAAGTGATGAGCAAAAAGCAGGAATTGAAGAGTTAGCTGAGGATGCTCCAATTGGTGAAACGAAAGTTTTGGCATATTTAGGATTAGATGATGAAATATTAGATATTGGATTAACACCAAATCGTAACGATTGTTTAGCTGCCTTTGCAATGGCAAAGGAAACAGGAGCAGTTTTAAATAAAGAGGTTACATTACCAAACTATAAAGGACAATCTGATGGTGGATTACCAACAAAATTAGTAGTTCGATCAGAAACAGAAAAATGTCCTTTATATACTGGGAAAATTATTCGCAATCTTACGATTAAAGAATCTCCAAGCTGGATGCGTGATTTGTTGATGGCAAGTGGAATCAAATCAATTAATAATGTTGTTGATATATCTAATTTAGTGATGTTGGAGACAGGTCAACCTTTACATTTCTTTGATTTATCAAAATTAGAAAAAGAAGAAATTGTCGTCAAAGATGGAATGAATTGTAAATATACTGCACTTGATGGTATAGAATATCAAATAACAGAAGATGACATTATGATTACAATCCATGATAAACCTGTTGCAATTGGGGGAGTTATGGGTGGAGATGACTCTAAGATTGATGATAATACAAAAGGGATCTTAATTGAAGCTGCAAGTTTTAATCATGTGGCTATTCGAAATACTGCCCGACGTTTAAACTTGAATACTGATTCTAGTATTCGTTATCAAAAGGGAATTGAGCCTAAAGCTCCATATATAGCAATGGATAGAGCAGTACAATTACTAGTAGAATATGCAGATGCAGATGCGATAGAAGAAACTGCTTTTTCTGCTGATCTTACTATTGATGATGTAACATTTGATGTTTCATTACCACGTATTAATCACTTATTAGGAACAAGATTTGAAGAAAACCAAGTTATGGATGTATTGGAAAGATTAGATTTTCATCCAACCAAAAATGGTGATTTCATCAATGTTGTTATTCCATCGTATCGTCAAGATGTGAAAATTGAGGCAGATATTGCGGAAGAAATCATTCGTATTATAGGTTTTGATGATTTAGAATCTACAATGCCGATGATGAGTGATACGGCAGGAAAATTAAATAGACGCCAACAATTAAGGAGAACATTACGTTCTATACTGTGTGATCAAGGCTTTTATGAAGCTACTTCTTATACTTTGGTAAGTGAAAAGATGTATAAAGATGCGATTATGCCACTTGGTTCATATGAACAATTGGCTTCACCAATGAGTGAAGATCGTAAAATTATTAGGGGAAGTATCCTACCTAGTTTATTAAATTGTGTAGCTTATAATAAAGCTAGATCATTGAAGAACGTTCCTTTCTTTGAGATTAGTACAGTTTATGGAAAAGATGTTATGGAAGAACGTCTAGCAATTGTTTTACAAGGTGCCTTACAAGAAAATAGATGGATGAAATATGAAATTTCACCAACATTTTATATGATGAAAGGAATGATTCAGGCGATATTGGAAAAGCTTGGATATAATGAATCGCGTATTATAATTAAAGAAAATACGCTTGATACAACTCATTTTCATCCTTATCGAAGTGCTGTTGTCTATATTGGAAAAGATTTATTAGGAATTTTTGGAGTGATTCATCCAAATATGGCAAAAGCATATGAAGTTAGTGAATGTGTAATAGCAGAACTTAATTTAGAGGTTATCCTTGCAAACAAAACAAGTAAGGTAAAATATGAGGCTGTATCAAAATATCCACAAGTAGTTCGTGATTTAGCATTTGTTGTTGAAGAGAATTTAGCCGTTTCTGAAATAACAAAGGCGATAAAAAATTGTGGTAAAGCGATTATTAAAGATGTTGAAGTATTTGATGTTTATACAGGAGAGCATGTAGAGGATGGTTATAAATCAATTGCCTTATCTATTACTTTCCAAGCAAACGATCGTACCTTGACAGATGATGAAATCAACCAAGTTCATGATAAAATCTTAAGTGTTTTAAAAGATAAGTTGAATGCTGAATTGAGAGGTTAGAAAAAAGTCGAAAGAAATCTTTCGGCTTTTTGTTTTAATATTTCAATTATTTCGTTAGAATATATATAAGAATATAAAATACATGAGGTGAAAAATGATTGTTACAGTTACAATGAATCCTGCTATAGATAAGACTGCAGAAGTTGATGAATTCATAGTTGGTGGTTTAAATCGATTGCAAAATACGTTGATAAATCCTGGTGGAAAAGGGATTAATGTATCAAAGACGATACAACATTTAGGTGGCGAAAGTATTGCGATGGGTTTTGTTGCAGGTGCTAGTGGTAGATATATTGTAGATGCTTTAAATGATTATCATATTAAAAATAAGATGGTTGAAGTAGTGGGGAATACAAGAACGAATTTAAAAATTTTAAATAGTAAAATGAAACTTACGGAATTAAATGAAGAAGGACCAATAATTACAAAAGAAGCTTTGGATTTACTATGTAATCAAATTATTCAAGATGTTAATCAAGATGATATTGTAGTTTTATCTGGTAGTGTTCCTTCTACTGTGACAAAAGATATTTATGCTGAAATAATTCATAAGGTAAAGCAGAAGGGTGTAAAGGTAATTTTAGATGCTGATGGCGATTTGTTTAAAAACTCAGTGGTAGAAGTTCCAACAATAATAAAGCCGAATCGATATGAACTGTGTCAATATTTTAAAATTGATGAAAATTGTAGCTTAGAAGAACTATTAAATAAAGGAAAGCTATTTTTGGATGCTGGAATAGAAATGATTGTGATTTCTATGGGAAGTGATGGAGCAGTCTTTATGAATAATGATCATACTGCAATCGTAAAAGGATTAAAGGTAGAAGCTCATTCAAGTGTAGGAGCAGGAGATGCAATGGTTGCAGGTATTGCATATGCTTTAGAGAGGAAATTCTCGTTTGATGATCTCATTAAGCTTTCTGTTGCAACGAGTGCTGGAGCGGTGATGACGAAAGGAACACAACCAGCAGATCGAAAAATAGTAGATGATTTGATGAAAAAAGTACAGATTCAAAAAATTAAGTAAAAGAAATAGTAAAAAGACATATATTAAATAATGTCTTTTTATTGTTGTTCAACTTGAACAGAAATTTGGATAACATATTCCTCTTCTTTGTTAGTTTGTAAATGGTTTAAGATATCATATTCGTAGAAATCACCAATAACTTTCAAATGATATTCTTTTATATAATTACGGATAATATCATATGTTTCACTCATTGATCGATATGTTCCTTTATGTTCAATTACAAGATACATTCCAGCAGGTTGTTCTTTCACAAAAGGAATATTTTTTCGTTTGTTTAAATAAGAGAAATATGCCAAATCTTTAAATTCATTTTGCAATACACCTTGGGCATCGTATATGATTCCATAAGACAAATCATCAGAAATATTGTGTTGTTGACAATATGCGATATGCTTACTTAAACAATCATAATAATCTTTATCATCTTTTGGTGATGAGGTAAATGGGGTGGTAATGATATATCCCAGATTCCAATGTTCTAGTCTAGGAACAAAGTAAGATGTATGTAAAGCTTTTTTAGTGTTTTTAATAATATGATTGATAGAATTAGTGAGTTCTGTAATATATTGTTTTTGTTTGTTTAATATATTCTTTTTTTCTTCAAGTATTTTAATAAAATTTTCACTATTCTGATGTTCCATAAATGCTTTGATTTCTTTTAAAGAACTACCGCTTTCTCGTAATACAGAAATCAAATCAAAAGTTGAAAATTGATCAATGGAATAATAGCGATAGCCATTATTTTTAATGATGTTTGGTTTTAATAACCCAATTTGATCGTAATGAAAAAGAGTGTTTTTTGTTGTGTTACACAACTTTGCAAATTCTCCTGTAGTTAATAAAACCGATGAGTGCATAATTTCTCCTTGACTATATGGTAACCATATAGTTTATCATAACATTTATTGGCTTTTATTGGCAATATGAAAAGGAGGTAATTATGCAAAATTCAATTAGTAAAGAGTTTGATTTCAAATCACTTTTAATATTCGCGTTTCCAACAATTATCATGATGGTATTTATGTCTTTATATACGATTGTTGATGGTATTTTTGTTGCTCGTTATGTAGGGAGTAATGCAGTTGCCTCGATTAATATCGTGATGCCAGTAATTAATTTATTGAATAGTATTGGAATTATGTTTGCATCTGGTGGTAATGCAGTAATTTCAAAGAAAATAGGTGAGGGAAAAAGCGAAGAAGCAAATGAAGATTTTTCCTTTATCAATGTTGTTTGCTTATTGGTTGGTGTTATTATCGCAGTTGTTTGTTTCATTTTTATGGAGCCAATGTTTGGCTTGTTAGGCGCAAGTGAAACATTGTTGCCATTGTGTATGGAATATGGTTTTTTCTTTATCATATCAGCACCCTTATCAATTATAAAATGTGTCTATGATCAATTATTGGTTACTGCAGGACATCCTAAGTTAGCATTAAAGACTTCAATTGTTGGAGGCGTTACCAACATTGTTCTAGATTATCTCTTTATTGTAATTTTTGGGTTTGGAATTGTCGGGGCTGCCATTGCTACAGTGATAGGACAAATTGTTGCTGTGTGGATTGCTGTTCAATTTTTTAGAGATTCTGAAAATACAATTCATTTTACAAAATTTAAAAAACGTTATCAAACGATTAAAGAAGCAATGATTAATGGATCTAGTGAAATGGTATCTCAATTATCGTTTGCAATTACTACTGTAATTTTTAATTTGGGAATGATGAAGTACGCTGGCGAAAGTGGCGTAGCAGCAATTTCCATCATTTTATATATTCAATTTATTATGATTGCTGTATTCATTGGTTTTTCCAATGGAATAGCTCCCGTTGTTGGATATTCTTATGGTAGTCAAAATCGAGCACAGTTAAAACGGATATATCGTTACTCTAATATTTTTATATGGTCTGTGTCTATTTTTGTCTTTATTCTTTCTCAATTAGGAGGAGAATGGATTATTCGTATTTTTATTGGTAGCACAGATAGTGCTTATGCGTTATCTGTACATGGTTTATATTTGTTTTCCTTTTCTTTTATCTTCAATGGTTTTACAATTTTTTCATCTGGTTTTTTTACTGCATTATCCAATGGTCCAATTTCAGCAGCTATATCATTTTTGAAGAATTTGGTGTTCATTGTTGTCTTTGCCATTGTGTTACCACCACTTTGGGGAATTGATGGCTTATGGCTTTGTATTCCATTTGCAGAATTTGTAGCATTTTTTGTAGCTTTGTTTTTTCTGTTATGGAAGAAAAAAGAATACGGATATTAAAAATCTGTTAGGTTATACCTAAACAGATTTTTTTATTCTCCGATAATTTTTATTAATACACGCTTTGTGCGTTTTCCATCAAATTCAAAATAGAAAATTTGCTCCCACGTGCCGAAATCTAATTCACCATCTGTAATTGCACAAACACTTTCACGTCCCATAATAGTTCGTTTAAGGTGTGCATCAGCATTGTCTTCATAACCATTGTGTTGATATTGACTATATGGTTTTTCTGGTGCAATCCCTTCTAACCAACGTTCATAATCGTTATGCAATCCACCTTCATCATCATTAATAAAGACACTTGCGGTAATATTCATGGCATTTATTAGTACTAACCCTTCTTTGACTCCGCTTTCGCTAATTGCTTGTTGTACATCACGTGTGATATTTACTAGACCTCGTCTATTAGGCAAATGAAAAGATAATTCTTTACGATAAGATTTCATAAGTTCCTCCTTTGTGATTTTCATGGAAGTATCCATAATGCTTTTCTTATATTATACACTACTTAACAGAATTGCTAATAGGAAACGTGTAGCTTTATAAAACAACTATATCAAATAGTATTTTGCAAATATAAAGTATTGTGAGATACTTTATAACTTTTTCAAAGCATTACCAAATATCACGAATTATTATCCGATTTTACCAGTTTTTACACAAGCATAGTTAACTATGATATACTTGTGGCATCAAATAAAACTAATCAGTGGGGGATTCGATAAACTTGGAGGAAGATGAAATGAAAAAAAATAAAGTAATTATAGCTTCAACAGCAATTTTTCTTTTACTTGTTTTAACATTGATATCTATTAATAGTGAAGCAGTTAGGTATCCGAGATTAGATGATTCAATGGTTGAAGTTCTATGGACGTATGAAAAAGGTGAATCCGTTGTTTTAAATCCAGGAGATAATCTATATTATTTAGATGGGACTATCGTAAAGCCTAGCAAAATAGAAGAGGAAGATATCTATTATTATAATTTATCATCGGGAAAGTACAAAGGGACGATAATGGATAGTGTAAGTGGAGAGTTAGTGGAAATATCGATAATTATAAATTAACTTAGTCTTGTTCTTGATTCTTGGAAATATAAATCAAGAACAAGATTTTCTTTTGTATGCTAATAATAAGTTATTTAAAAATAAATTACTTGTATCTATTTGTAATTATGCTATACTATAAACAAATATAAATGATAGAGGCGCAATTCGTTATTATCATATCTGGAGAAGGCATTCGTTAGACAGATGATGAGAGGAACAATTGCCGAATGTATGTTATTGGCAAATAGCATATGTGGGATTATAGTGAATAACTGTAATACTGTCTACGTGAGTAGGGGTGCTATCTTAATGATGTTTTTATGTCAATAAGAGGAATCCTTATTGGCTTTTTTTATGGAGGTAAGAGGAAATGTTGAAAATTGGAAATGTTGGTTGTGATGAATTATTACATGTTTGTGGTAGTCCATTATATGTATATGATGAAAAAGTAATAGAAGATAAGTTGCAAGAATATCAAACTTATTTTAAAAGTGATAAGTTTGAAACGGAAATAGTATATGCTTCAAAAGCGTTTACTTGTGGAGCATTGTTAAAGAAGCTAGCCGCTTTCCAATGTAGCATTGATGTTGTAAGTGGTGGGGAGTTATATGTTGCTGAGAGAGCAGCTTTCAATCCTGATAAGATTTACTTTCATGGAAACAATAAAACGGATGATGAAGTGAAGATGGCGCTTACTTATGGAGTGAAAACTTTGGTTATTGATAATGTGTTTGAAGTGGAAAAAATTTTAAGTATAAGCAAAGCTATGAAAAAACATGTACATGTCTTAATTCGTATCAATCCAAAGATTGAGGCACATACACATGAATACATTATGACTGCGACGAGTGATTCAAAATTTGGAATAAGCATTGATGAAATAGAAGATATAGTTTCTATGATTAACATGATTGAAGCAAGTGAATATGTAACTTTTGATGGGTTTCATTCACATATAGGTTCGCAGATTTTTGAAGCCCATGCATTTATTGGAGCAATTGATAAAATGGTTGTATTTGCTAAAAAAATCAAAGATATTACTGGTGTGAACATAAAGACATTGAATATTGGTGGTGGATTTGGAGTACGCTATACAGATGAAGATACACCATTATCAACGCCAGAGATGTGTAAAGCTCTTATTCAAGCTATAGAAATAGCATGTGACAACAACAATATTACTTTTGATAAGGTTTGTATGGAACCGGGAAGAAGTATTGTAGGTGAAGCCGGTTATACTTTATATGAAGTTGGATTTACTAAAAAAACACAAAACAAAGAGTTTGCATTTATCAATGGAGGAATGGCGGATAATATCCGTCCCGCTTTATATGAAGCAAAATATGCTTGTGATATTGCAAATAAAATGGATGAAACAAAAGAATATCGCTATGAGATTGCAGGAAAGTGTTGTGAGAGCGGGGATATATTAATTCATGACGTTTTATTACCGAAAGTTGAGACAGGGGATATACTCGTTACTTATACGACTGGAGCATATGGATATTCAATGGCTAGTAATTATAATCGTTTGAATCGTCCTGCTGTAGTATTTGTAAAAGATGGAAAGGTTCGCCAAGTGCTTCGTCGTGAGACTTATGAAGATCAAGTACGCTTGGATGATGAACGGGAAATAAAATTGTGATTTCGTTTTCGAAATATCATGGTTGTGGTAATAGTTTTATTATTGTAGATTATGATGATATTGAAAAGTATGATATAGCAACACTGGCAATGCACATGTGTAATGCAGAGATAGGAATTGGTGCAGATGGCTTTATCATTGTTAAGGATTCACCATTAACAATGATATTCTATAATCAAGACGGAAGTAGAGCACCGATGTGTGGGAATGGAATTCGATGTTTTGCAAAGTATGTAAAGGATAAACATTATGTTAGTGATAATACCTTTGAAGTATTGACAGGTGCAGGAAATTTAATAGTAAATTGTATAGATGATAAATATGAGATTATGATGGGAATACCACACTTTGATAACACATTGTTGAAACTGAGAAAAGATGTAAATTTATATTCGTATTCATTATTAGAATATGAATTAAGTAGTGTTTTCCTAGGAACAATTCATACCGTATTATTTGTTGATTCATTTGATGATATCGATATAAAAGCAGTTGGTGAAGAAATATGTAATCATGAATTGTATAAAGAAAAGACAAATGTGAATTTTGTGAAAGTAATTGATCGTAAAAATATTTGTGTATTTACTTATGAGAGAGGAGTTGGGATTACAAAAGCATGTGGAACGGGATGTTGTGCAAGTTTTGTAATTGCGCATCACTTCAATAAAGTTGATAATTGTGTAAATGTACATCTTGAATATGGAATGTTAACAATTGAATATGATAATAAAAAGGTGATGATGAAGGGTCCTGCAACATTTGTTGCTAAGGGACAATATAACATAGAGGAGGAATAAATTATGTTAGTAAAAGGAAGCATTGTAGCGCTTATAACGCCGTTTAATGAGAATGGTAGTGTGAATTTTAATAAGTTAGGGGAATTGATAGAATTTCATGTTAAAAATAAAACAGATGCATTATTAGTGTTAGGGACAACAGGGGAAACACCAACGTTATCACATGAAGAAGATGACTCAGTGGTAAAATATACAATTGAAAAGGTAGATGGAAGGTTGCCAATATATGTAGGAGCTGGATCAAATAACACAACAACACAGTTAACATATTGTAAGAAATATGAAAAGATGGGTGCAGATGCACTGTTAGTTATTGCTCCATATTATAATAAAGCCAATGAAGAAGGGATGTATCTACATTTTAAAACAGTAGCAGATGAAGTGAATATACCATTAATCTTATATAATGTTCCTGGTAGAACAGGATGTTCTATTTCTTATTCAGTGGTAAAACGGTTAGCGACACACAAAAATATTGCCGCGATTAAAGAAGCAAGTGGTGATATATCTTATTTAGCAAAAATCTCTAAATTAGCAAGTGAAGATTTTTATGTTTATTCAGGAAATGATGATATGGTAGTACCAGCAATGTCATTGGGTGGTAGTGGTGTGATTTCAGTATCAGCTAATATCCTTCCAGAAGCAATGCATAATATGGTAACTTATTATTTAGAAGGTAAAACCGATGAAGCACTACATTTACAGTTGAAGTATCTTGATTTAATCAATGCTTTGTTCATAGAGACAAATCCAATTCCAGTTAAAGAAGCAATGAATCAATTGGGAATGGAAGTTGGAGGTTATCGTTTGCCGCTTACATATATGAGTGATGCTAATCGTGAAATTCTTATTAATGAATTAAAAGTAATGGAGGATTAAAATGAAAGTAGCACTTATTGGTTATGGAATGATGGGAAAAGTGATTGAGAAAAAACTGCTTGATCGAGGACATACAATTTCTGGAATTGTAAGTTTGGGGATGATAGAAGATATTAATGAAATTAAAGAGCCAATGGATGTAATCATTGATTTCTCACATCCAAATAATTTAGATATGCTATTGTCTTATGCAATGGCTAATCAAATACCTTTGGTGATAGCAACAACAGGATTTAGTGATGATCAAATTGCAAAGATTTATGAAAGTGCGAAGCTAGCACCAATTGTATATACGGCAAATTTTTCATTAGGAATTACCGTTATGGAAGAAGTATTACGTACAATCACACCAATTTTAAAAGATAGTTTTGATATTGAAGTTATAGAAAAACATCATAATCAAAAAATTGATGCACCTAGTGGAACCGCTAAAATGTTGGTAAATGCAATTAATGAGGATAATGACTATGATATTGTATATGGACGTGAAGGAATGGTGAAGCGTGGAAATGAAATCGGTGTACATGCCATTCGTGGTGGAAGTATTGTTGGTGAACACAGTGTTATTTTTGCAGGTGAAGACGAAGTGTTTGAAATCAAACATGAAGCACATTCAAAAAGCATTTTCGCAAATGGTGCAGTTAAGGCAGCTGAATTCTTGGTGGGGAAGAAAGCTGGAATTTATAATATGCATGATGTATTGTTTACAAAATAAAGGGGGAGCGTATGGAAGCTCAAGATATTATTGGTTTTATAAAAAATGCAAAGAAGGTAACACCTGTAAAAGTGTATTTGAAAACAAAGAAGAAACTCGTTTTTAGTGGCTGTCAGGTATTTGGCAGTGAAAAAAGTCCAATCGTTATAGGGGACTGGGAAATTATACGACCATTATTAGAAAAATATAAACAAGATATTGAAGATACTTACATTGAAAATGATTGTCGCAATTCAGCAATTCCAAAATTAGATATTAAAAACATCAATGCCCGAATTGAACCGGGCGCTATTATTCGAGACCAGGTAGAAATTGGTGATAATGTAGTCATTATGATGGGGGCTATTATTAATATTGGTGCAAAGATTCAAGAAAATACGATGATTGATATGGGATGTGTTTTAGGTGGTCGAGCAGAGGTTGGAAAAAACTGTCATATTGGTGCTGGTACCGTGTTGGCTGGTGTTGTTGAACCAGCTAGTGCAACTCCTGTTATTATTGAAGATGATGTTGTTATCGGTGCGAATGCGGTTGTAATTGAAGGGGTTAGAATTGGAAAAGGTAGTGTTGTAGCAGCAGGAAGTATTGTTTTAGATGATGTTGCTCCTGGCTTGATGGTGGCAGGTTGTCCTGCTCGTGTAATCAAAGCAGTGGACGATAAAACAGCCAGTAAAACAGGCTTAGAATTAGCCCTAAGAGCATTATAAAAACCTGAAGTTATGCATTAACCTCAGGTTTTTTTGTTGTTTTCTTTTTTGGTTTTGGTTTCGCTTTTACTTTTGTATGCTTTGATTGCATTTCTTCAATTGCTTCCTTTGAATTCAAAATAACGGGAATGACAATTGGATTACGATGCGTTTTCTTATATAAGAATGGTTCTAATGTTCCACGCACAGTATTTTTAATCGCTCCAAAAGTGATTTTGGTTTGCATTTTTTCTTTCAATGCATCAAATACAACTTGTTCTGCTTCTTTTATAAGCGATTGAGAATCTTTAATAAACACAAAACCTCTTGTAACGATTACGGGTTTGCTCAACACTTGACTCTTACGAGAATCAATAGGGATGATTACGGATACCAATCCATTATCAGCTAAGACTTTACGGTCTTTTAAGACAGCAGTAGAAATCCCTGAAATATCGTTTCCATCAACATAAATATCATCAGCTTGAAAGCGTTCAGGACTTAAGAATACTTTTCCTTTACGCATAATTAAGCAATCTCCGTTTGCTAAAGTAAAGATATGGTCTTTAGCGACACCTGTTTCTTCACCACTTGCAGCATGCTGTTTCAGCATCTTATATTCACCATGTATTGGCATAAAGTATTTTGGTTTCATTAGTTGTAACATTAGTTTTTGTTCATCTTGTGAAGCATGTCCTGTAGTATGTAAATTATTTAAAATAGAATTTGTAAGGACATTAGCACCATGACGATATAATTTATTGATAACTTGATTTACACTATTGCTATTACCAGGAATAGGACTAGATGAAAATACGATTGTATCATTTGGTCTTAATTTAATCTGACGATGTGTACCAGCTGCAATTCTAGATAAAGCCGCCAATGGTTCACCTTGTGATCCTGTACACACGATACAAGTTTTTTCTGGTGGATAAGAGTTTAATTGATCTGGAGTTAACAAGTTAGAATCTTTAATTTTGATTTTCCCTTGTTTTCTACCAACTTCAAGAACATTTTCCATACTCCTACCAAAGACAGCAACTTTACGTCCACATTTTACAGCAGCATCTAAAATCTGTGCTAAACGATAAACGTTTGAAGCAAATGTTGCGACGATAATTCTTCCATCAGTCTTTTTGAATACATCTAAAATTGAAGAAGCTACTTTCTTTTCGCTGATTGAGAATCCCTCAACACCAGAATTGGTTGAATCACTCAATAATAAATCAACACCAATTTGACCGATATAAGCCATTTTTTGGTATTCTGAATTTGTACCCACAGGCGTTAAATCAAATTTAAAATCTCCAGTATGTACAATTCTACCATTTGGTGTATTGATAATAATTCCTAAAGAATCAGGAATCGAGTGAGTAGTATCGAAGAAACCACATGTAAAATTTTTCATCTTCACTTTTGAATCGCAATTAATTTGACGAATTTTTGTTCCTCTGATTTTTCTTTCATCAAGCTTTTTTTGAATTAGAGCAGATGCAAATTGTGGTGCATAAATTGCATCAATTTGCACACTTTGTAATAAATAGGGAATACCTCCAATATGATCTTCATGACCATGAGTTATAACCAATACTTTTTTCTTTTTATTATTTTCAATTAAATGGGTCATTTCAGGAATAACTGCATCCACACCCAATAATTCTTCATCCGGAAAACGCACTCCACAATCGACAATCAAAATCTCATTGCCTTGTTCTATACAATACATATTTTTACCGACTTCACCTAAACCTCCTAAGGCATATACTAGGGTGTCATCATTTTTGATTTTAAACCTATTATGTTGTGATTGGTTTGTATTTTTAGATTGCGTTTTCGGTGTTTTTTTAACTTCTTTCATTAAACTCTCCTTTCAAACACCTTTATTTCTTAGAGTATTATAACATAATTTCTAAAATATCCAAAAGAAATAACTCTTTCTGATATCTTAAAATATAAAAATAGAGCATAGCGCTCTATTCAATTACGATTGCATCATTAAGTGTAGAGGGGTCTTTTATTTCATCAATATGATCATAATATAAAATACCATCTAAATGATCAATTTCATGTTGTAAAACGATCGCAACATAACCTCTAGCTCTAAATTGAACTTCTTTTCCACTCAAAAGGTCATATCCTTTTACTGTGATTCGTGCATAACGAGGAACAATTCCTTCGTGAAAATCATCGACTGATAAACAACCCTCTCCATTTGCTAGATAAGAGTGTTGAACAGAGTGAGAGATAATCTTAGGGTTTGCGAGAGCATACTCTGTTGTCTTATCTTCTTCGTGAACAACGACAGCAATCATTCGTTTTAGTTCACCTAGTTGAATTGCTGCTAAACCTACAGCAGGTCGTAAATCATATTTTTCTGCTAATTCAGGGTCTGTTGAATCCATTACAAACTGATGCATTGCTTTAAGCAATGTAGCATCTTTTTTTGATAATGGAATCTTTACTTCTTCTGATTTTTCTCTGATTAAAGGATCACTATCCTTAATAACTTCATTCATTGTAATTCTCATTGTTTCACCTACTCTTATGTTATTTTATATAAAAAATGATAAGAATGGAAGTATTTAGAATATATTTATTTAAAAAAACAACAAAATAAGGTAAAATGTATCTTAGGTGATATAAATTCATGAAGAAGATTAGAAGTTTTTTACAATTAAGAATGCCAGCAGGTTATGATAAAGGGATTCATGCCGCTGTGATCATATTGATGCTATTTGGTAGCATTATGGTTATTTCCACTAGTGTAGGTGAAAGTGTCAAAGATTCCATGGTTGTTGTGAAGACGATTTTCAAACAGCTAATTTTTGTGATTCTATCCTATTTTGTGATGAGTAAAATAGCCGTTAATTTTTTCAAGTGGAAGCGACAGAAAAATTTTGATAATAAGTTTTTAGTGCTAGGAATTATTGTTTTTGGATTGCTTGTAGCAACCTTAGCGTTTCCTGGAGCTAATGGTTCGAAAGCTTGGATTTATTTACCATTTGGTTTGGGTACGATTCAACCAAGTGAATTTGCGAAAACATATTTGATTATTTTAATGGGGCTTACAGCCAATCATTTTGGTAATAAGCGTGTTGATTTAATTCAATATATGAAACGACCTGTAATTTTCTTTATCATGTTTATTATAATTATATTTATTCAACCGGATTTGGGTACGTTAATTGTGTTGGGATTGTTATTTGCTATTTGTTTTATTATTCCATCCCATGGGAATTTGGCACCATCACAGAAAATTGTAAAGTTCGCTCTATTTGGTTTTGTTGTTTTGCTAGGGTTGACATTAACGGATTTTGGAATTAAATTGATGGGTAATATCTTTGGTGAAGGATATAAGATACGACGCTTTACAGATGCTGCTAACCCTTTTGAAAATATGTATGATACAGGATATAACTTAGTATATAGTCTTTATGCCATTGCTAATGGAGGAATAACAGGATTAGGGATAGGTGGAAGTGAGCAAAAGTTTGGATATCTTCCAGAGGCACAGACAGATTTTATTATTTCTGTAACGATTGAAGAGTTGGGGTTGTTTGGATTTTTGTTAATTGTTTTATGTTATGCAGTGATACTGTATCGATTGATTTATTATGCTAAACGAACAAAAAGCGATGGTTATCGGCTTATTCTGATAGGTTGTGCTTCCTATTTGGCAATTCACTTTATTTTGAATGTAGGAGGTGTAAGTGCTTTGTTGCCGCTTACAGGTGTACCACTATTATTGATATCTGCAGGAGGAAGTTCTATGCTTTCTATCTCGATGCTGTTAGGTGTTTGTCAATCTATTATCTCAATGACTAAAAGTCAGGCTAAACGAGCAGCAGAACAAAGGAATCCATTCCGATGAGAATTACGGCAGGAGAGTATCGTTCTAGACGATTAAAAAGCCTCGATGGTGATTCAACAAGACCTACTAGTGATAAGGTGAAAGAGGCGATTTTTTCAAGTATTGGTCCATATTTTGATGGTGGAGTTTTACTTGATTTATTTGGTGGAAGTGGTGGCATTACTTTAGAGGCAATATCAAGGGGTATGGAAGAAGCATATGTTTGTGATAAAAATAAAAAAGCAATAGAAGTAATTAATGAAAATGTAAGAGCATTGGATGTTCATAATTGTGTGAAAATTATTCAAGGTGATTATAAAGCTACCTTACAAAAACTAGTGGATGAGAAATTTGATATTGTTTTTTTGGATCCACCATATGCAATGGATGTCAGTGAAGAAATCATAGCTTTTTTAATACAGAATGAAATGCTCTATGCACATAGTATTATTATTGTTGAAAGCAAGGCAGACAAATCATTTTCTATACCATATAAAGATTTAGAAATATATAAAGAGAAGCATTACGGAATTAGTAAAGTAACATATTTTAGAGGAAAGAGAAGATGAAAAAAGCAATTTATCCAGGGAGTTTTGATCCCATAACAAAAGGACATATGGATATTATAAAACGATCAGCAAATATTTTTGATGAGGTAATTGTAGTATTAATGCGCAATCCAAATAAAACATATCTATTTAATGAAAAAGAACGATTGGATATGATTTGTGAATGTTGTAAGGATTTAAAGAATGTACACTGTGATATAGGGAGTGGTTTAAGTATTCATTATGCTCGTGATCATCATGCTGAGGTAATGATTCGAGGAATTAGGGCTGTACAAGACTATGAATATGAATTGAGAAATGCTACAGCAAACATGTGGATTGATGACAAAATTGAAACTTGCTTTTTTATGGCAAAGCCTGAATATTCGTTTTTATCAAGTAGCAGTGTAAAAGAAATTGCATCTTTTGGTGAAGATGTATCTAGATTTGTGGATCCATATGTAATAACTAAATTAAAGGAAAAATACAAATAGTGCTTATAAAGAGAACCATGGAAAATGATATGAAAGAAGAAAACATTTTCTTGGTTCTTTTTACATGCCTTTAAAATATAGGGATATAAGTAGTTTCATTTTTATATCATAACATATATAATGTAACAATACAGAGTATCATGTGGTTATCAAAGAAAAAGGAGATAACGATATGAAAGATACTTTATTGGCAAAAGATTTATTGAATGGTGTATGGGAAGGGGATACAGCAACTGTGAAACGAGCAATTTTAAACGGTGCAGATCCAAATTGGATTTTCAATGGGTATCCGATTTTAGTGCATGCTGTTTATACACAGAATTTGGAAATTATGAATATTTTGGTAAGTCATGGAGCAACACAACTATCAGAAGCATTGGGATTTGCTCTTGAATATGGATTGGGTAATATGGTATGGCCTCTTGCTTTTCAAGGTATTGTACCAAAGCAATATAAAGTAAATGAGAAGTTTGGTGAATTTCCATCACGTTTTGCTCCATCCAGCATTCAATATCAACATTAGGAGGTTATTATGAATCGAAGTGCACTAACTATAAAAATGCTGAACTATTTAAAAGCAAATGATATTGTTTCTAGAGAAGAATTAGCAATGTATTTAGAAACAAATATTCGTAATATTTCAGAATTCAAAAAAGAATTGGAAGTTGCAGGTTATCATATAGAAAGCATTAGTGGAAAATATGGAGGTTATCGGTTAGCTGAAGATAGTCTCATTCCTACGATAGCTTTAGATGATAAAGAAGTTATGGCATTAAATGATGCTTCAAAATTTTTAAAGAACCGCAACTTTCATCAATTAACTTCCTTTGATAGTGCTTTGCTGAAGATAAAAAATAATTTACGTGATACAGCGATTAGTAGTGATATTCACTACTTGTTTTATCAAAGTGCTTCTAGTGTGACTAATGACTATGAAAAATTACTAATGGATGCGAAAAATAGAAGGATTACAGTAGCATTATCTTATCGTAAATTAAATGCAGACAACTGGGAAAAACGATTGTTACAACCATATGAGTTAATTTATAGTGATGAAGGGAACTACTTATTAGCTTATGATGTAACGTTAGGAAAAAAGCATATGTTTAAGACCTTTAAAATATCAGAATTAAGAATGAAAGATATCATTCTTAGTAATCGTTTTTTTGTAAGAGAACAAGATTTCAAAATAGAAGATTATATTGGAAAGCAAAGTATTCTTAAAGAAACTTATGAGGTAGAATTAGAGATTTATGGAAGTCATGCCATTTTGCTATATGAACAAAATATTGGCTTATTGGCAAATAAGAAGATGAAAGATAATGTTTTACATCTACAATTTGTAATGGAAAATAAAATGCGTATTCTTGAATTTATTCTTTCATTGGGAAAGGATTGTAAAATAATTTCACCAAATAGTATAAAAAATGAAGTAATTTCTATTTTAAAATATTCTTTAAGACAATATATGATATAATATACTGCGTTGAGGTTAGATATGAAGCATGTTTCAGATATAAAAAAATATGAGCGATGTGAAAAGTTGCTGTGGTGTTCTAAACGACATCCACAGCCTTTTCAAGCATATATAGTATATAATGAAAATATCATTGATCTTAGTTTAAAAAGATTACATATTGAATCCTTTTTTATGGGACAAGCGAATGATGAAAACAGCGCTTTTTTTACGCATAAAGAACAATATACAAATTTTATAAATATGCGATTCGAATATCAAGATTTGCGAGTGAAAATACCAATCATGATAAAAGTAGATGATGGTTATCATGTATATTATCCATATGCAACATGTTTTCCTAAAGAAGGAGAAGCGCAAACCATGGCGGATAATGAGTGGGTATTAAATAATTTAGGTATTCAAGTAACTAAACGATTTTGTATTCATTTAAATTGTAATTATATTCGTCATGAAGATTTGAATCTTGAAGAATTACTATTGGTTCAGGATTTTTTATTCAACGATCGTAATCGTCCAGCAAGTAAGATTGATGAGCTTGTGAAAGCAAAAGGAAGAGATTTAACACCAATTCTTTCGAAGATGGATGAGGTATTGAAAAAAGATGAAATCATAAAGCCACGTACGAATATATGTACAAGAAGAAATAAGTGTATGTATTTTGATTATTGTTTTGAAGAAAAGAAGGATACAAGTATTTTTCATCTTGTATCTTCTGCGAAGAAATTTGAATTATATGAACAGGGAATCAAAACGATTGATGAACTTGATTTTGATTGTATAGAAGGGACAAGACATCAATTTGCACAATATATGGCTGCGAAGAAAAATGCATTATTTTTTGATGGATTAGCAGTTGAAGGTTTTTTTAAACAGGTGACTTATCCGATATCGTATTTGGATTTTGAATGGGAAACATTTGCGTTTCCGCCATATGAAAATATGCATCCATATGATGTATTAACTTTTCAATATTCTTTGCATATTGAACATCAAGATGGGGGATTAAAGCATAAAGAGTTTTTGGGCAAGAATGATTGTCGCATTGACTTTATAGAGAAGCTTATTGAAGATATACCAAAACAGGGAAGTATTATCTGCTACAATGTAGAAGGTGCTGAAAAATTAAGGTTAAAACAATTAGCTAAACAATTTCCACAATATGAGAAGCCATTAAAGGCAATCTGGGAGCGAATGGTAGATTTAGCAACTCCATTTAGCTCGGGGCTTATTTACGACAATCAAATGGCTGGGATGTACTCACTGAAGAAATTGGTTTCTATTTTTACGGATTATTCATATGATGATTTAGAAATATCTCATGGAATGGACGCAGTTAGGAAATATGTGAATCTTCAAAATGATGCAGATCCAGAAATTATCGATAGTTTATTGAAATACTGTGCTATGGATACCTATGCTATGTATCTGATTTATCATTGGATTTTAGAGCAACTTAAGTAAAGATATGAAAATATCTTTTTCTTTTTTAGAGTGTGTATTTTAAACGTGTTTTTATGTGAATTATGCTATAATATTTTAGAGGTGAAAGATGCCAAATTTAATAACGCATACAATCTTTTGTGAAGAAGTATATAAAAATATTAGTAATGAAAAATATAAATCAATTATTAAGAATAACCGAAAAGAATATCTAATTGGTACCAATGGACCGGATTATTTGTTTTTTCATGGTGCATTTCCAATTTATAAGAAACAAGATATGACAATATCTGATATTGGTACGAAATTACATCGCAAAAAAATCAATGCATTTTATAAGAGTGCAATAAAAACTTATCGTGCTCAAAAATCTGGATATGTAAAGGATGCTATGGCTTCCTATATTATAGGGCATTATTTACATTGGCAATTGGATAGTATTATGCATCCATATGTTGTTTATTTTACTGGATTTGGTGGAGTGAATAATAAAATGTATCATCATCGTTTTGAATCAATGATGGACACGATAAATTTGAAAAATTATCGTAATGAAACAATTAAAACGTATGAAACTTACAAACTATGTAAACGTAGTAAGTACTCTGTTAAAGCTATTAGCAATGTTTATATTCCAGCTGTCAAAGAATGTTTTGATATCGAACTTGATCAAGATATCATTAAACAAGCATTGATGGATTGGGAAAAAGCACAACGATACTTATACGACCCTAAGAAAGTTAAATATAGGTTATTGAAGTTTGTAGAGTTTATAACAAGAAAACCAGGATTGAGTGGAAATGTAGTTACACCTGATATTGATATACGCTATGATGTGATGAATGAAGAACATCGTCAATGGAAACATCCTTGTACTGGTGAGATATCAACAGAAAGTGAAGATGATTTATTTCAAAAAGCTATTGAAAATGCAAATATTGGTTTGGCGTATTTGTTTGATGCATTGGACAAAAAGCCGATGAAACCTCTTTTGGATTTTATTGATAATAAATCATATTCTAATGGCATTAAAGGAAAAATGCCACGATTATATCAAGATGTTATTTATGATAAATAAAAAAACGGGAAGATGCCCCGTTGCACTTTAATTATACCATAATTTAACATGATTAAAAGACTATTATTTCGGTAGATATCCGATATAATATAGACAAAGAATAGGAGGTACTGATTATGAAAGTACAAATTTACGGAAAGAACATTACAGTAACACCAGCGATTGCTGATAAGATTGAGACGAAGCTCAATTTTCTAGAAAAGTATTTCATCATTGATGATGATGTTACTGCACATGTTGTGGTTAGAGTTTATCCACTGGGGCAAAAAATTGAGGTAACGATACCAACTAAAGTTGCAGTTTTAAGAGCTGAGGTAACAAATGAAGATTTATATGCTGCAATTGACTTAGTTATTGATAAATTAGAAGACCAAATTAGAAGACAAAAAACAAGATTATCTAGAAAAGGGAAAGATAAATTAGCATTAGCATTCATTGATGAAGATGTTGCAGAAGATGAATATGAAGATGAAGAAGTGGTTCGTACAAAAACGATTGCTCCTGATTTGATGGATGTAGATGAAGCGATTATGAGAATGGAGATGTTAGGACATTCATTCTTCATTTATACAGATAATGAAACAGAAGATGTAGCTGTTGTTTACAAACGTGACAATGGTGGATATGGATGTATTGAAACAGAATAACACCTGAATATTCAGGTGTTTTTTTATTCTATAGGAAAAATTCAATGATAATTTATGATATACTTATAAATACTATGGGTAAAAGAGGTGTTGGTATGATAGTAAGAGAAGATGTACAAAGTTTATTAGATGAAGTTATGTCCAATCGAAGGCATTTACATATGTATCCTGAAATAGCACTTAATACGCCGAATACGGAAGCATTTATTGTTGAAAAATTGAAATCATATGGTTTTGAAATTGTTGAACAAGGTATAGCAGAACATGGTGTAGTGGGTTATTTATGGGTAAACGATGAGCCTGCTATTGGGTTTCGTAGTGATATGGATGCACTTCCAATGTTTGAAGAAAATGATGTGTCTTATAAGTCGACAAATGATTATGCTCATATGTGTGGACATGATGGACATATGGCTGCGTTGTTAGGATTGGCTAAATATCTATCTGCACATAAAGACAAATTAAAAACTAGTGTTTGCTTCGTGTTTCAACCAGGAGAAGAAGGACCTGGAGGATCTAAGATTATGATTGAAGAAGGGTTGTTTAAAAAGTATCCTATGCGTTGTATCTTTGGCACACATGTAATGGGTGAAGTTGCTGAAGGTGTGATTGCATCACGTTCTGGAGCAATGATGGCACGAAATGGGGAAGTGAAGGTAAAGATAAAAGGAAAAGGCACACATGGTGCTACACCACAGTTAGGGAAAGATGCAATTGTGGCAGGAGCAGCTTTTGTAAATCAGATACAGACAATTATATCTAGAAGTATTAGTCCACTTAATAGTGGTGTGGTTTCAATTGGATCATTTCATGGTGGTAGTGCAGAAAATATTATTGCAGAGATTGTTCAAATGGAAGGAACAATACGTTCTTTTGATGATGAAACATATGCACTTATAAAAGAGCGATTAATATCGATAGGAAAAGGAATAGCTTATTCTTATGATGTTGATGTTGATGTCGAAATAATAGATTATTATTTAGTTGTCGAAAATGATGAAGCTTTATTTAATACATTAAAAAATGTAATTGGCGATGAGTTTTATGAAGTAGAACCGAAAATGGCTGCTGAAGATTTCTCTTTCTATCAAAAGGAAGTGCCAGGATTGTTTTATTATGTTGGAACTGGTAGTGATACATATAATCAACATCTACATAATGCAAGATATAATTTTGATGAAAAAGTATTGTTGAATGTGATTGAAACAAATTTACGTTTACTTGAGGCTTTGGAGGCAATTGCATGATTGATACACATTGTCATATTTTATGGGGAGTTGATGATGCATCTGCTATTCGTTCACATTCTTTGGATATGGTTCGTATTGCAATTGATGATGGTATTGAAACCATTGTTGCAACAAGTCACATTAAATATCCCATTTATCCAAATACGATTGAAGTCCTTAATACAGCATTATATGAACTTTTGGATGCGATGGATGAAGAAGGTTTAGAACTTAATATTGTGATAGGGGCAGAGAATTTTGTAAATCATCGAACAATTGCTTTATTAGATGAAAATAAGTTTGTAACATATAACGATGCTGGAAAATATATGTTAGTGGAATTTTCTTGGACTAAAAATATATTTGATGATCCAACTAGATATTTAAAAAAGATTTTACAACAGGGAATTATCCCAGTAGTTGCTCATCCAGAACGATATGAATGGGTACATGAAGATATAGAGATTGTTCGCTCTTGGCGTGATATGGGCTGTTTAATGCAAGTTAATCGCACAAGTGTATTAGGTCTAGACAAGATGAAACAAGCTAATATCTTCGCTAAAAAGCTTCTAGAAGAGGATTTAGTTGATATCGTTGCAAGTGATGCACATCGACCATTTGCATCTCGTTATCCAAAACTAAAAGATGCATATAGATTTATAGAAAAGCATTATGGTAAGAAACGAGCGGATTTGTATTTTATAGAAAATCCAAAAAAACTTATAAGTGAATAAAAAAACAGGGCTGAGGTTAATCAGCTCTGTTTTAGTAATTTTTGTAATGCTTCTAAATCTTGTTTTGGACTTTCTTTAAATTCAATTACACAATCATCAGTATCGGAATAACGTGGAATTACATGAACATGGAAATGAAAGACGCTTTGTCCAGCTACTTCATTTACATTGCTAAGAATATTAATTCCACTACATCCTAGATGCAACATTGCTTGATTGGCAATTTTTTGAGCGACATCCATAACATGGTGTAAATCTTCTTGATTACAGTCTAGAAAATTTTCATAATGTTTTTTAGATATCACTAATGTGTGTCCTTTTGTAACTTGCGATATATCAAGAAAGGCAAGCACATGTTCATCTTCATATAGTTTATATGAAGGAATTTCATTATTAATGATTTTGCAAAACAAACACATAAAGATTATCTTTCGTATTTTTTGCTAGTAGATAGCAGTGTTTCATAAACATTAATATCGTGGATTGAATAATCATATTTTTGTAAATAGTATTGGAAAGCTTGATCTGCCAATGACAATTCTGTGCTTCCGTTTTCATCCGTCGTTGTAGTATCAATACTAATATCTTTCATTGCTGTAATTGCATCTTCTTTGAATTTGCTTGGTTTTACATTTGTAACACGAACTACATAATATGTCCCAGCATTTGTATCTTGCAATAATTTGTCAATAACCGTATTATTTTTCTTTGTGCTTTCGATATTATTCCACACAACATCAGGTAATCCACTGTGTGTAGTATATACTTTTTCACTACCATCATAAGTTGTAGTATCACCATATTCTTTTGCAATTTTAGCGAAGTCACTTTTCTTTTCTTTTGCAGCATCTAATGCTTTTTGAGCTTTATCAGCATCTGAAATTTCAATGATTTCAACTTTACGAGGTTTGAAGCGACCTGATAATTCTTTAAAATTATCTTTCACATAAACCGATGTAAGTTTTGTTACTCTAGTGTTTAGTAATACAACATCTTTATAAAATGCTTCCTCTGTATCGTATCCTGCATTTTGATATGTCTTCTTCCATTCGTCACCATATGTTTCTTTATAACTCTTTAAAGTTTCTTGAGCTTCTTTTTCAATCTCATCAGTAACAGGAACAAGCTTTTCAACTAAAATCTCATTCATTTTTTGTTCGATTGGAGTAACATTACCTTTGGCAACTAGACCATCGTAAATATCACCTTTGGTAATTTCTTCATCACCAATTTTAACTAATACTTTATCATCATTTTTCACTTGTGTAGTAGCATCGCTACATCCACCAACAAATAGTAGACATCCACAAAAAACAGCTAATAATTTTTTCTTCATTTTGGGACCCTCCTATTTCTCAACACCGATATATTTTAATAAATCGGCTTTTAAATCTTTGTCTTTAACTTCAATTTTTAATTTTTTTGCTTTTTCCCATACAATTTGTTTTTTCAAATTAGGGTAATATGTTTGAATGGCAGATACTAATGAATCGTTGTATTTGTCTTCTTTCAACATTTTCTTTTTATCTGTTGTTACAACTTTGATTAGGTGATATCCATATTCTGTTTTTACCCATTGACTTACTTCACCTGATTCTAATTTCCAGGCAGCATTTTTAAACTCTTCTACAAGGGTTCCACTCTTTAACTGAATACCAAGGCTTCCACTTTCTTTTGCAGAACCTTCATCATCAGAATATTTTTTTGCAACTTTTCCAAAGCTATCTTTTTCTAAAGCTTTTTCAATTTCTGCCATACGAGCTTTTTCTGTTTCACTTGGATTGGCAGGATCACTCATTTTCACAAGAATATGAGAAATAACTCTTGGTGAAGATTTTTCATATACTTCATCAAATAAGTCTTTATGATCATTTATATAATCACTAACTAATTTCTTAGCTTTTTCTTGATCTAAGAAATATTGTTCAAAATCATCAACTCCATCATAACCCAATTGTTTTAGCTGTGATGTAATGTATGTTTCATAATTATCACCATAGCCACTTTTGTAAGACGCCTCCATTGTTTTGAAATTATTGTTTGCTGTTTCTTCCATCTTGTCGGTAGTCTTAACACTTTGTTCAATAACATTACGTTCAATCAGCGTATATGTTAGTTGTACACCACTTGTGGCTTCATTGTCACCAGATGCATTTTCAAATAATGCTTTGTAATACTCATCTGCTGTGTAATTTTTGTTTGCTAATGTAAATATGACATCTTTTCCCTTACTACTTTTTGCAGCGATGGTGTCCTTATTTGTATCCCATGCAAAGAAGATCGCCATGCTGACAAAAATCGCCCCTACTAAGATTACAAACCAAAATTTTTTTAGAATTTCTTTTATATTGTAATTCATGATTTCCTCCTAAAAAATCTGCTTGCGTTATCTATGCGCAAGATATATTATAATGTAATTTAGTGATAAATGCTAGTCTTGGCAAAAAAACATTTAATTTCACAAATTTAGTCATAAAGATTGCATAAGATGCGTTAGTCCGTTAAAATTATAAAGATGAAAGGAATGATCGTATAAATGAGAAAACTTGTAATTAAGGATTTATATGTAAGTATAAATGATATACAAATTCTAAAGGGAGTGAATTTGGAGATAAATAACCATGAGATACATGCACTGATGGGACCAAATGGACAAGGGAAAAGTACATTGTTATCAGCTATTATGGGAGACCCAAAGTATCGAATTGATAGTGGGGAAATCTGGTATGATGACAAAGATGTTTTATCTATGAGTGTGGACGAGAGAAGTCGCGCTGGAATTTTTTTAGGGATGCAATATCCTTCAGAAATTCCAGGGGTGAATAATTCTGACTTTTTGCGTGCAGCGATGAATGCACGATTAGAAAAGCCGATTTCATTATTTAAATTTATTCGTGAAATGGAACATGCGGTAGATGATTTAGGTATGAAGAGTGATATTGCTCATCGTAATTTAAACGAAGGATTTTCTGGTGGGGAAAAGAAACGTAATGAAATCATTCAAATGAAATTATTAAAACCACAATTTGCAATGTTGGATGAGATTGATTCTGGTTTGGATGTGGATGCTTTGAAAATCGTTGCTGATGCGGTACAAGATTTATATGATACACAAGATTTATCATTATTAATTGTTTCACATTATGAACGCTTCTTAGATTTAACCAAACCTACTCATGTGCATATTTTACTGGATGGTAAAATTGTTGAGTCTGGGGACTATGAATTGGTTTCAAAAATTGATAACGAAGGGTATGAATGGCTTTATACAAAATATGGGGTTGAAAAGCCAAGTGAAAAACCTGCACTAGTATTAGAATCATGTGGAGCTAATCGCTAATGGAAAAGATTACAGAAAAGACAACAATCGAAATCCAAAAAGATGGATACTATGAATATACAGTCGAGACAATTGAAACATTGTCTTTTCATGTTTTAAAGAATGTACATGCAGAGATTAAACTTATATTAAAAGGATCTCTTGAATTACAACAGGATATTTTGTTAGAACCTTCAAGTTCATTGCATATGTTATCAATGAATGAATGTAAAGATTCTAAAATGAATCTTACATATCATTTGAAAAAAGATAGTGAATTGAAAATCGGGTATTATGAATTGAATGAAAACACTTGTGATTTAAAAGCGAAATTCTATTTAGAAGAAAATGGTGCTAGTGTGGATGTTGTAACTACATCGATTACAAGTGCAAAGAAAATCTATGATATAGGATGTATTCACATTGCTGCAAACACAAATAGTAATATGAGTAATTATGAAATCAGTAAGCAACATGCGAATTATAAAATAACTGCGTGTGGAACGATTAAGAAGGGTGCATATCAGAGCAAGTCGCATCAAACAAGTAGAATTTTAACGCTTCATGAAGATCAAAGAAGTGAAGCAATTCCAGTTCTATTAATTGATGAAAACGACGTAGAGGCATCTCATGCAAATAGTATGGGTAAGATGAATGCAGAAGATTTATATTATCTACAAAGTAGGGGAATTAGTGATGAACAAGCAAAAGAATTACTTACGATGTCTTACTTGTTACCAATTACTGACGTTTTAGATAATGAAGAAGTGAACGCAGAACTAGTAACAATGATTCGTAGTAGGATGGGTTTATAATTATGAAAATAGATGCAATACGTAAAGATTTTCCAATGTTTAAAAATAAGTCAAAGAAAGGATATGATTTGATTTATTTTGATAATGCAGCAACTACATTTAAACCTATGAAAGTTATTGAGGCTGTCAATGAATATTATACGAAATATAGTGTTAATGCACATCGAGGAGATTATGAATTAAGCTATAAAGTAGATACATTATATGAAAGTGTGCGGGATACAGTAGCATCTTTTATTAATTGTGATCGTAAGGAAGTAGTATTTGTATCCGGTACAAGTGCAGCTTTAAACCAAATAGCTTTTGGGTTTGGTCAAAACCAATTAAAACCTGGAGATGTAGTATTGAGTGATGAAGCAGAGCATGCATCAAATTATTTACCATGGCAGCATGCTTGTGAAACAACAGGGGCTACACTAGAATTTATTGAATTAGATGAACATGGATATGTAACAATTGAAACTTTTAAAAAGGCAATTCATAGTGGTGTGAAGATTGTTTCAATTGCACATGTTACCAATGTGTTAGGATGTGTATTAGATATTAAAGAAATATCTCGTATTGCACATGAACATGGAGCTATTGTTGTCGTAGATGGTGCGCAATCAACGCCCCATATGCCAGTAGATGTTCGTGACTTAGATTGTGACTTTTTCGCTTTCTCAGCACATAAATTATGTGGACCAACTGGAACAGGTGTTTTATATGGGAAATATGAATTGTTAGAAGCTATGGAACCATTGATGTTAGGTGGTGGAAGTAATGCGCGCTATGATATGTGTGGAAATTTATTGATGAAAGATCCACCTTATAAATTTGAATCAGGAACACCAGCAATTGAAGCAACTTTGGGAATGAAAGCAGCGATTGAATATATTCAAGAAATTGGTTTGGAAAAAATCCATGAATATGAAAGTGAATTACGTGCATATATGCTGAAACGGATGAAAGAACTTGATAATGTAATTATATATAATGAAGATAGTGATAGTGGAATTATTACATTTAATATTAAAAATGTATTTTCTCAAGATGCTGCCACTTATTTTAGTGATAAAGGAATCTCTTTACGAAGTGGTCAACATTGTGCTAAGTTATTGATGAATTTTTTGGATACGCCAAGTACATTACGGGCAAGTCTTTATTTTTATAACACAAAGGAAGAAATTGATTATTTTATTGATGTTTGTTCACAGATTAATCCAGATTCTTTCTTAGATGTATTTTTTTAGGAGGTATAAGTATGAATGATATGTTTAAAGATCCAATGGTTTTACGCCAAATTATCATGGATCATGATAAATATCCTAGAAATCGTGAATTGGTAAAAGATGATAATTACTTGCGTAAACATATGGCAAGTGATTCTTGTATCGATGATATAGAAGTGCAAGCACTTATTAAGGATGATAAGATTAAGGATATCCGCTTTGATGGAGTTGCCTGTACAATTGCAACAGCTTCTACGTCAATTATGAGTGAGCTATTGATTGGAAAGACATTAGTAGAAGCAAAAGAAATTATTCAAAACTACCGTGACATGATTGATGAAAAACAATATGATGAAGAATTGTTAGACGAAGCAGTAGCTTTTCAAAACGTTGGAAAGCAAGCCAATCGTATTCATTGTGCAACAATTGGATGGGATGCAATTGAATATTTAATGAAAGAGAGCGAAAAATAACATGAATGAAAAAGATATCAAGACAAACGATGATTATCAATATGGATTTCATGATGAAGATATCAGTATCTATAAAACAAATCGTGGGTTAACTCGCAAGATTGTTGAAGAGATTTCAGAAATCAAACAAGAACCAGAATGGATGCGCGAATATCGTTTGCGTGCCTATGAGCAATTTGAGAAAATGCCAATTCAATCATGGGGACCAGGTTTGGATCATTTAAATTTTAATGATTATACATATTATATTCGTCCTAGCGAAAAAACAGAAAGCAATTGGGAAGATGTCCCAGATACAATCAAAGATACATTTGATAGATTGGGAATTCCAGATGCTGAAAAAGAATTTTTGGCTGGCGTTACTACACAATATGAAAGTGAAGCTGTTTATCATAATATGTTGGAAGAAGTAGAAGAAAAAGGTGTTATTTTCTTAGATACGGATACGGCTTTGAAAAAACACCCTGAACTATTTAAAAAGTATTTTGGAACAGTGGTTCCAGCTACAGATAATAAATTTGCTGCCTTAAATAGTGCTGTTTGGAGTGGGGGGAGTTTCATTTATATTCCAAAGGGTGTAGTTTTAGATAAACCATTACAATCCTATTTTAGAATCAATTCAGAGCGTATGGGACAGTTTGAAAGAACTTTAATCATTGTTGATGAGGGGGCAGAAGTGCATTATGTTGAAGGCTGTACAGCACCAATTTATTCTAAAGAGAGTATGCATGCAGCTGTGGTAGAAATCATTGTTCATAAAAATGCGAAATGTCGTTATTCAACGGTTCAAAATTGGAGCAGTAATATTTTAAATCTTGTTACAAAACGATCTAAAGTTCTCTACAATGGATCAATGGAATGGGTTGATGGAAATATAGGGTCACAAATTTCTATGAAATATCCAGCTTGTATTTTAGCTGAAGAATACGCAAAAGCAACAACGATTTCAATTGCTGTTGCAGGAAGCAATCAAATTCAAGATACAGGAGCAAAAATGATTCATTTAGCTGCTAATACTTCAAGTAATATCATTTCTAAATCAGTGTCTAAAAAAGGTGGAGAAGTGAACTATCGTGGTTTGGTGCTTCATGGAAAAAATGCAAAAAATGCGAAAAGCAAGATAGAATGTGATACACTTATATTAGACAAGCAGAGCAAATCTGATACAATCCCAACGAACATCGTGCAAAATGATAGTTCTACAATTGAACATGAAGCAACAGTTTCTAAAATAAGTGAAGAACAATTATTTTATTTAATGAGCCGGGGATTGAAAAAAGAGGAAGCCGAAGAAATGATTGTCATGGGCTTTTTAGAGCCGTTTACACGAGAACTACCAATGGAATATGCGGTAGAATTGAATCAACTGTTGAAGATGGATATGGAAGGATCAATAGGTTAGAATAATATGAAAGATAATTTGAGAAAGGCGTGTCGTGAAAAAAGAAGTGGCTTATCTAAATTGGAACTCGCAAATTATTCAAAGGATGTTGTTGATAAGCTTATACCACTGATTGCAAAACATGAGAATATTGGTATATATTTACCAATGATGAGTGAAGTGGATGTAACAGCATTATTATCTATGGAGCGTAGTTTTTTTGCTCCTGTCGTGAAAGACAAGGAACAAATGGAATTTTATGAACTTGTTTCTTTGAATGATACACAAAAAGGAAAGTTTGGAATTTTAGAACCTTCTTCAGATTATCATATTGAACCTAAAGATTTAGAAGTAATCATTGTACCTCTTGTTGCCTTTGATGAAAATTTAAACCGCTTAGGACAAGGTAGAGGCTATTTTGATCGATATTTAAAAAGAACAAAAGCAATTAAGATTGGTGTTGGATTCGAAATACAAAAAGTTGAAAATATACCAACTGAAGAGTTTGATATCCGTCTTGATTATATTGTTAGTGAAAAGCGAGTATACCATCGCTAGAAGAAAATTAAAGTTAAAAAAATCCCAATTACTATACATGGTATAAATGGGATTTTTTTCTTTTTAAAGTATATACATATAAAAAGTCCCAATAAATTAGATAAAAGAAAGCTGATTAAAAATTTTGATTTTCCTAAATATAATATATTAAACAAATAGAGTTTTAAATCAGCGCCACCAATCATTTTCATAAAGAAGAAGAACAACATCATTATCATAAATACCAAAATGAAAAATATATCCAATTCTTTTATTAGGAATAATACACAGAAATATAAACATATAAAAAAACGGTCATATACTTGATAGGTAAAAAAATCTTGTATACTGATGATAAGTAAAATAAGGACGATAGTAATGTGGAAGATAATTTGCATATTTATAAATAAACTAGAATAACTATAATTCCTTATTTGTGATATGATATTTTATACAATAAGTGAGGTTTTTATGAAAACATATTTAATAGATTTAGATGGAACGATGTATAAAGGAAATACTATTATTGATGGAGCCCTTGATTTTCTACAAAGAATTAGAGAGCATGGTGATCGTTATTTGTTTCTTACAAATAACGCAACAAGAACAGGGAAACAAAATGTAGAGCATATGGAAAAATTAGGTTTTTATGGATTGAATCCTGAGGATTTTTTCACTTCTAGCATGGCTGCAGCTCGCTATATAGCAAAAAAATCATCTAAAAGAAATGCTTTTTTTGTTGGAAAAGACGGACTTAGAGAAGCACTATTAGATAGTGGTTTTACTATTACAGATAAAGATGTTGATTTTGTGTTTGTTGGATTGGATAAAGATGGAAGTTATCAAACATATTCTTATGCATTGAAATTTTTGTTGAATGGTGCAAAACTAGTCGGGACCAATAGTGATCGTCTTTTGGCTAAAGATGATGGGTTTAACATTGGAAATGGAAGCATTGTAGCTATGTTTGAATATGCTACAGGGCAGGAAAGTGAAAAAATCGGAAAACCATATCAACCTATTTTAGATGAAGTGTTAGAATATGCTTCGATTACCAAAGAAGAAGCTATTTTAGTTGGTGATAATTTAGAAACAGAAATTAAGTTAGGTGTTGATTTCGGAGTGAAAACAATATTTGTAACATCAGGAGTACATGATAGGAAAGATATAGAACGATTAAAAATAATTCCGAATCAGGTTGTAAATAGCCTAAATGACATAGAAATGTAATCTTTTTCATGGAAAACCAAAGAAAATGTAAGCGCTTTATTGACTTATTTTGAAAATTTGTTATGATTTTATTAGGTAGTGATGCCTCGTAATTAATCGCCTAATCATTTTTTCTTCCCCACCCATAGAGAGATGATTAGTTTCTCCCCAGATTGATTACGAAAGATCGTTTAAGAGGCATGCGAATGTCTCTTATTTTAATTTATATGTAAAGGAGAGGTTTATGTTGATTGCTATATTGGAAGATCGGGTTTTTCGTAAAAGAACAAAAGAACCATATACAAAGCGATGGACGGTTCGCTGTTTTGCATATAATAAAGATAATGAATTGACTTTTTTGCGGATTATTGGGACAGATGCTTTAGGAAGACGAAATCATTTGGAAACGATAGGTGGGGCAGTGGAAAATGATGAAAGTCTTGAAGAAGCAATTCGTCGAGAAATCAAAGAAGAAATAGGGTATACGTGTGAAGTTGTAAAAGAAATAGGTTATATTGTCGATCATTATAATAGTTTGAATCGGGAAACCATTTCCACATATTTCATTGTGAAGTTATTGGATCATGTAGGCGGTGAAAATCGTAGTGAAGAAGAGTTGAATCTTATTCAGGGTATTGAACATTACGATGAGGAGGATGCAATGAAAACATTAGCTGAGTATCCTAAAAGAACTGTTAATGAATTGGTTCAGCGAAGAGATTTAATGGCTTTACGATATTATTTAGAAAATAAATAAACCGCATTCGCGGTTTTTATTTTGTTTCTAGTCCTTTCCCTTGATATGTGTTTCTGGCAACCATTTCTTTATCAATATCATTTAAAATAACAGTTTTCTTAAACATCCAAAAAGAATCAATTTGCGTTTCTTTATCTCCATCTCCTGTCAATCTTTGGATTATAATTCTAGGAGGAAGTTGCTCCAATTGTTTAACAACAACATCAATATAATCTTCCTTTGATAATAACGGAAAGGGTGTCTTATGATATTGTTTAGCAAGCGTGGTACCATTGCTAAGATAAAGCATGTGAATCTTTACTGCGTGAAGTGCTAAGGAACCAACTTCCTTGGCGCTTTGAATCATCATTTCTTTTGTTTCATTTGGTAATGAATTCATAAGATGAACACAGATTTTAAGTTTTGTATTTTTTAAACGTTCAATACAATTTTTAAATGTAGCATAAGAATGTCCGCGATTGATTGCGTTTGCTGTTTTATCATGAATGGTTTGTAATCCTAATTCAATCCAGATTTCTTTTTTTTCAGCTAAACTATTTAAATATGCTATTTTATCATCCTCTAAACAATCTGCTCTTGTTGCAATACAAATACCTAAAACTTCATCTTTTTCATAAAAAGGTTGGATTGTGTTTTTTAAGGTTTCTAAGGAGCAATATGTATTTGTGTAAGCTTGGAAATAGGCCAGTGCCTTTCCATCTGGCCATTTACGTTTCATTACATTCATATTGGCATGAAATTGTTTTTTTAAAGATTCGTTGGCTGCTTCTACTTGATCACCACTACCACTACTAGAGCAAAATGTACAACCACCAATACCACAGGTGCCATCCCGATTGGGACAACCAAAATTAGCGTTTAGTGGAACTTTAAATACTTTAGAATGAAATTTATTGCGTAAATAGTAATTCCATGTATGGTAGCGTTTGTTATCATTACTATAAATAAAAGGATTTTTCATATTAATATCTTATCATATTTTAGATAATATGATAATCTATAGTAGGTGGTAAAATGAGTGTAGAAAAGAGAATTATAATTGATGGTTATGTATTTACTTATAACTTACATATTAAAAAAATTAAAAATCTAATATTAAAGGTAGAACAGGATGGTTCTTTAAGTGTGAGTGCAAATCAATACATACCTCAACATAAGATAGACGCTTTTTTAAAAGAACGAATTTCTTGGATTTTAAAAAAACAAGAACAGCAAAAAAAGCAATTTGATGTTCTTTTTACTGATTGTTTTGATCAAGATTATTTTTATTTGTTTGGAAAAAAATATGATCTTATTTGTGTACAGTCAAATCAGAATAGTGTTTCTTTACAAGAAAATCAGATGTATGTATATTATAAACATGATAAGGCAGAATGTAATAAAGTAATACAAAAGTATATTCGTCATACTTGTGAACAGGTGTTTTCTAAAATAGTAAATGAATATGTTTCACGATTGATAGATTATCGTTTGGAGATGCCAACTATAAAATATCGAAAGATGAAATCACGATGGGGGAGTTGTGCTACGAGAAGTAACACAATTACGTTGAATACCAATCTGATTCATTATCCAATGAAGTTTGGAGAATATGTTGTGTTTCATGAATTAGTGCATTTCATTCAACCAAATCATTCCAAACATTTTTATCAAATTATTGCGAATTATATGCCAGATTATAAAGAACGAATAAAGCTTTCTACTATGTAGATATTGTTATTAGAGCATTATGTTTGGGGAGGAATTATGGATAAAAAAAATATTGATTGGATTTTATTTAAAGTTTTTCTTATTGCAGGAACATTTACTTTTGCTGGAGGTTTAGCGATGTTGCCTGTAATTGAAAAAGACATCGTAAAAAAATATAAATTAATGAGCCGTGAAGCTTTTTTAGATGATGCAATCATGGCACAAACGATTCCTGGGGTTGTTGCATTAAATTGTGCATGTTTTGTAGGAAAGAAGTGTAATGGTATGCGTGGAATGCTCGCAGCATCGCTGGGAAGCATTCTGCCAGCTTTTTTTCTTATGTTGATTGCTACAATCTTATATGATTATATTCCTCAAGAGGGACCACTACAAATGGCTTTTGTAGGTGTTCGTGCTGCTTCAGTAGCATTTGTATTAGCGGCAGCAATTACTTTGGGTAAACACAATTTAAAGAATATGTATGCTTGGTGCATTATGCTTTGTAGTTTTTTGCTTATTGTTCTTTTTAATATACAAGCACCTTTTGTTATTGTAGGGGCTGGAATTTTTGGCGTTTTTTATTTTTCTTTACTTAATAAAAGGAGGCCATCATGATTTTAGTCTCTATCTTTTTAGCGTTTTTAAAAATTGGCTTTTTAGGCTTTGGTGGTGGCTATGCGATGTTGACCATGATTTTAGATGAATCACTAAACTTGGGATTATCTCTTTCACAGTTTGCTGATTTAAATGCTCTAGATATGTTAATCCCTGGACCGATTGCGATAAATGCTGCTACTTATGTAGGATATTTATCAGGAGATATTACAGGTGCTATGCTCGCTACGATTGCAGTGTGTATTCCTTCCTTTGTTTTGGTATCTTTATTCCATTATTTTTCTAAATATATCCAAAAAAATAAAAAAATTCAATATTTTATGGAATCTATCAAACCATCCGCAGTAGGATTAATTGCAAGTGCTGCTTTTACTTTAGCTCTTGGTGTCATATTTGATGTACAATCCATTAACGAATTGCTTAATACTACAATTAGTACAACGATTATCTTTCCAGCTATTGTATTTATCGCATGTGCGATAGCAAATATAAAATTTGATATTAATCCAATCTTTCTTACATTATTTGCAGGAGTCATAGGTTATTTTATCTATTATATATAATAAATTATACTATTTAAAACACGTACATTGATTATAATGTACGTGTTTTGTAATAATTAAGAGGATTTATTTCATTGTCTTTTCATAAATCTCTGTAATGTATGATCCTACATGATCAGGTTGATGAGCATCACTTGCAGTAATCATTTTCACAGTGTGTTTTTTTAGTATCTGTAATAATTCATCAGACAATCCCATATCCTTGTGTTTATAGCGATAATAACAACCAGTATTATTTTCAGCCTTCATATGGTGTTCATTAAGCAGAGTAGCTAATGTTTCATAAGTGGGAGTTAAATCATATGTAGGATAGTAATTGAATAATTTAATTGTATCTGGATGTGCTAGCTGGGTAAACAAATCACTTTTGATAAGTTTAAAGATGAGTTCATAGTAGCGTTTGTAAATAACATCTACAGGTTGAACTTCCCAAAGCAACTTTTTAGAAAAATTCATGTCATATAAAATACCATCAATTGAATGAATTGCACCAACAAGGAAATCAAAGGTGTATTGACTTAACAGTTTTTTTAAAAAAGTTTCTTCTTCTGGTACATAGCAAACCTCTAAACCATAATCGATTTGAATGCCTGTATTCATTGATTTTATTTCTTCCATTAAATCAATAAACTCTTGTAGGGTATTACAAAACTTTTTATCACTGTTTAACCAACTATCTTGAACTTCAATATTTCTTAAGTTTTCATAAAGTGGCTTGAATTCAATAAATCTATGAGTGTGATCTAGAATTTGAATTTTGGTAAGCTTTTTTTTCTTTGCAGCTTCAACAAATTCTAACACATATTCTTTTGTAAGCGGCCCATATTCTAAATGCATATGTCCATCAATCATATTTATCACCTCTATTTTAGGTATTATAGCATAAGCAAAAATAGGAAAAAAGTAATATCACCATCAGAAATTTATACATCTGGAAAAAATGGTATTAAATCTGTCCGCTTTGGTGTTTACGATTTTATAGTTATTGTGTATATTATAAGTACAGGTAGAAATACCTAAGAAAGTCTCCTAAGGAGTGAGGGTGACTAAAATCCCAAACATCGCTCGTTAAAGAACTATCTTGAAAAAGGGTTAAACAAGATACAAAATAAGAAAGATAACTCAAAAGTGAGAGCTCTCAATAATACGAGGGCTCTTTTCATTTTGTTTCTTTTATTTTCATAAATGTTTCTTTTGTTTTCATTTTTTCATTGTTTGTTTTTTTAAATATGCTATAATAGTTAACAAACTTGAAAAGGAGAGATATATAATGAATAGAGTTTATAACTTTAGTGCAGGACCTTCTCAGATGAATGAAAAGGTATTAGAAAAAGCTGCAAGTGAATTATTGAATTACCATGGTACAGGACAATCTGTAATGGAGATGAGCCATCGTTCCAAAGAATTCCTTGAGGTTTTTGAGTCCTGTCGCTCGAGGTTAATAAAACTTATGAATATTCCTTCTAATTATAAAGTGTTGTTTTTGCAAGGGGGAGCTTCTTTACAATTTTCGATGATACCAATGAATTTATTAAGCAATCACAAAAAGGCTGCTGTAATAAATACTGGGGCTTGGAGTAAAAAAGCGATTAAGGAATTGAATAAGCTTGGGGAAGCGGTAGTTATAGCAAGTAGTGAAGAGGATACGTTCTCTTATATTCCAAAAGAATATGATGTCCCAAAGGATGTTGATTATTTCTATATTTGTGAAAATAATACAATTTATGGGACAAAATTTCATACATTACCAGATACTAAAGATATTCCATTAGTTGCGGATCAATCAAGTTGTATCCTAAGTGAACCAATTGATGTATCAAAGTATGGAATTATCTTTGCAGGTGCACAAAAAAATTTGGGAATGGCAGGTTTGACTTTGGTAATTGTTCGTGAAGATTTGATTAAAGAAAACGATGAATTACCTTCAATGCTTTCTTATAAAGTACAAGCAGATAACGATTCTATGTTTAATACTCCACCAACTTATGCAATTTATATGTTAGGTTTGGTTTTAGAATGGATTGAAGAAGAATTTGGAAGTTTAGAAAATTTGCAAAAAACAAACCAAAAGAAAGCATCGATGATTTATGATTTCTTAGATGCTTCTTCTATGTTTACAGGCACGGTTGCAAAAGAAGACCGCTCTTACATGAATATTCCTTTTGTATCAACTAGTAAAGAATTGGATGAAAAGTTTATTGCGGAAGCCAAAGCAGCAGGTATGGTAAATTTAAAAGGACATCGTAGTGTTGGTGGAATGCGTGCATCTATCTACAATGCAATGAATGTAGAGGGTGTAGAAAAATTAGTTGCATTTATGAAAGAATTTGAAGCGAGGAACAAATAACAATGAAAATTAAATTATATAATAAGATATCACCCAAAGGGTTGAGTAGAGTGAATCGTGACCTTTATGAAGTTGGTGAAGATATACAAGGAGAGGATGGAATTCTTGTACGTAGTGCAAAATTACATGACCTTGATTTTAATGATAATCTGAAAGCTATTGTAAGAGCTGGTGCAGGAGTAAACAATATTCCAATTGATCGTTGTAGTGAAAATGGAATTGTTGTTTTCAATACACCTGGTGCAAATGCGAACGCTGTAAAGGAATTGGTTTTTGCTGGGATGTTATTGTCTGCTAGACCAGTGTTTAATGCAATGACATGGGTAGAAACATTAACAGATACAGAGGATGTTGCAACTTTAGTTGAAAAAGAAAAAAGTAAATTTACAGGAAATGAATTACGTGGAAAAAAATTAGGAATTATTGGACTTGGTGCCATTGGAATCAAAGTCGCTAATCTTGCATTGCATTTTGGAATGGAAGTATATGGATATGATCCATACATTTCCATTGCTTCAGCATGGCAATTATCAAGAAAAGTACATTATGCAAAAACAATGGATGAACTATACGAAAAATGTGATTATTTGTCGATTCATGTTCCTTTAAGTGATAAAACAAGAAATATGGTTGATGAGGAAGCAATTTCTAAAATGAAAGAAAATGTATGTATTTTAAATTTTGCTCGTGGTGGTTTAGTAGATGAAGATGCAATATGTAAAGCACTTGATGAAAATCGTATAAAAAACTATGTATGTGATTTCCCAAACTCTAAAATTTTACACCAAAAAGGAGTTATTTGTATCCCTCATTTAGGAGCTTCTACACCTGAATCTGAAGAGAATTGTGCAATTATGGCAGTAAATCAAATTACGGATTTTTTAGAAAATGGAAATATTTTAAATTCTGTGAATTTACCAAATGTTACATTAGATCGAAGTGGTGAAGCAAGAGTTACATGTTTTCATAAAAACACACCGAATATGATTGCTCAAATTTCTCAAACAATATCAGATGGTGGTATGAACATTGAGAATTTAATTAATAAATCCAAAGGTGATTATGCTTATACAATTGTTGATGTCAATAGTAAAGAAGTTGCTTCTGTTGCTGAACAATTACAAAAAATTCCTGAAATTTTGAGAGTGACAATTTTATAAAAAGTGCGAAAAGCACTTTTTTTTGAAACCTTTTCGCCGTTTCTACCGTCTTGTTTAAGTAGGAGGTAGTTTTTGATGGATAGAATATACAAGTTATTTTACAAAGGTCTTATTTTTATATTTGCTTTGGGAATCGTAGTTGGTCATACGGATGTTGCAAAGGTCAGTGCAGAAAGCAAGTATACATTGAGTGTTGATTATTCAATCAGTAATGAATACACAACAAGCACAGCAGAAATGAATTATGATGGAGGAAGTTATCGATATATTGAAATTGTTGATAGCAATAATAATAAACACGCCTCTATTCCAGGGATTACGAAATTGAAAGATAGTAAGGGGGCGGAAGAATTAACATATTGTATTGAACCAACAAAGTTAACTGCTAATTCAAAACCATATGATCCGTTATCTACAGATGATTTTAATGTAGTTTTATCTACGGCTGATAAATTAAAACTACAAGAAATTTCTTATTTTGGATATGGTTATAATGGAGATACGTCAAATTTAGCTTATTATGCAACACAATTGGCTATTTGGGATTACCAAGGGTATACGTTCTCTGGAGTAACGAGTAATGTCATTGGCAAAATGAATGAAATTAAAAAACGTGTTAATGATTATGAAACAGCTCTTAAACCATCTTTTAAAGGTTCACAGGTCATAGTGAATGGTTATGGAAAGAGCAATGGAACACTTTTGAAAGATACAAACTTAGTTTTTAATAATTGGTTTCTTTCAAAAAGCACTGGGAATTATGTTTTTGAACGTAATGGTAATGATATATTAGTTTATGCGCAAAAGGATTCAAGTGCATTAACAGGTACCGTAACATTCCAAGATATTGATCCAATCATTGAAACAAGTCGTGGGATTGATATTATTTATAAAGATCCAACAAATGCTAATACGCAAGCATTAATGAAAATTAGTGGATTAGATTTTTCGAAGTTTGATATTTCGATTAGAATGGCAAAAGGTACAGTACAAGTTGATAAAATGGAAATTGGTGGAAGCCAAGAAGTACTTGGTGCATATTTAGAAGTAATTGAAGCAGATACAAATATAGTTGTTGATTCATGGTTGTCTGATGGTACAACACATATCATTAATAATGTAGTAGCAGGGGATTACATTTTACGTGAAAGATATGCTCCTGATGGTTATGTAACTGCACAAGATATACCTTTTTCTATCACTTATGATGGTCAAGTGCAATCACTAAAGATGGAAGATGACTTTACAAAGATTGAAATCTTTAAATACAGCAAACGAAATAATACGCTGACAACTGATTTTGTAGCTGGTGCTAAACTTGAAATTATCGATAAAGATACGCAAGAAGTTGTTCATACATTTACAACAACGAAAAAAGCGACCCGAATTGATAAGACATTAGTTGCTAATAAAACTTATATTTTAAGAGAAGTAGAAGCACCTAAAGGTTATAAAAAGGCGGACGATATTGAGTTTACTGTAAAAAACACAGGTAGTGTTCAAAAAGTTATGATGTATGATCAAATGATGATCGCAGCTAGTAAGGCTGGTGTGGCTGCAGGTGATACAACAAATGTAATGGGATATAATGTATTATTTATTGGTTCACTAGGAATAATTTTATGCACTTATTACAGAAGAAAGAAAAGTACTGACTAATCAGTACTTTTTCTTTTTCGATAATAAAAAAGGCAGGGAATGGAAAAAAACCTCTTAAACGCTTTGCATTTTGAACACTTCGTATTATAATTGTTGTTAATATGTAGATAATTGTCATATGGAAGGAGAAAAATATGTTCAATATAGTAGCAAGAGAGGAATTGAATCCAACGGTTACAAAATTGGTGGTAAATGCACCGTTGATTGCCAAGAAAGCAAAAGCAGGGCAATTTGTGATTATTCGCTCACATGAATTAGGGGAAAGAATGCCATTAACAATTGCTGATTATGATCGCGATAAGGGAACGGTAACGATTATTTTTCAAATTGTTGGGAAATCAACGAAAATTTTAAATGGTTTGAATGTAGGTGATGAAATCATGGATTTTGTAGGTCCATTAGGGGTTCCATCGCATATTGAAGGATTAAAAAAAGTGTGTGTTATCGGTGGTGGTGTTGGGTGTGCTATTGCATATCCTACAGCCAAAGCACTTTACGATAATGGTGCAGAGGTTACAGTAATCTCTGGTTTTAGAAATAAAGATTTAGTAATTTTAGAAGATGAGTTTAAAGTTGTATCTAAAAACATGTATATGATGAGTGATGATGGTAGTGCTGGAGAAAAGGGGCTGGTTACTAACAAATTAGAAGAATTGTTAGTTGCAGGGGAACAATTTGATGAAGTAATTGCAATTGGTCCACTTGTTATGATGAAATTTGTATGCCAAGTTACTAAAAAGTACGATGTTAAGACAATGGTTAGTATGAATCCAATTATGATTGATGGAACTGGGATGTGTGGATGTTGTCGATTGACTGTTGGTGGTGAAATGAAATTTGCTTGTGTTGATGGTCCTGATTTTGATGGTCATCTTGTAGATTTTGATGAGGCTATTTCTAGATCAAAACAATATATGAAGTTTGAAGCACAAGCAAGAGATGAAGACTGCAATTTATTTAATAAGGAGGTAGCTTAGTATGCCTAATATGAATCCAAAGAAAGTCTCAATGCCTGTACAAGACCCACAGGTACGTAATCATAATTTTGATGAAGTTGCACTTGGTTATACTCCTGAACAAGCAATGGAAGAAGCTGATCGGTGTCTACAATGTAAACATAAACCGTGTGTGAATGGTTGTCCGGTAAGAGTTCAGATTCCTGAATTTATCGCAAAAGTAAAAGCAGGCGATTTTGAAGAAGCTTATCAAATCATCAAAGAAACCAATGCATTACCAGCTGTTTGTGGACGCGTATGTCCACAAGAATCACAATGTGAACAAAAATGTGTTCGCGGAATAAAAGGTGAAGCAGTGGCAATTGGTAGACTTGAACGATTTGTTGCTGATTATCATATGGCACATGAAAAAGATGATATAAAAAAAGCAAAATCAAATGGACATAAAGTTGCAGTGATAGGTGCAGGCCCAGCTGGATTAACATGTGCTGGTGATTTGGCTAAAAAAGGATATGATGTTACTATTTTTGAAGCATTGCATGAAGCAGGAGGCGTTTTGGTATATGGAATACCAGAGTTTCGTTTGCCAAAGGCAATTGTGAAAAAAGAAATTGATGCACTAAAAGCTTTAGGTGTAAAAATTGAAACAGATATGGTCATTGGGAAAGTATTAGAAATTGACGAATTGTTTGACCAAGGCTATGAATCAGTATTTGTCGGAAGTGGAGCAGGACTTCCAAACTTTATGGGATTACCTGGTGAAAACCTTAATGGTGTATTTTCTGCAAATGAATTTTTAACACGTTTTAATCTTATGAAGGCTTATCAAGAAGGCGTAGATACACCAATTTTTAAAGCGAAAAAAGCGGCAATTATTGGTGGGGGAAATGTAGCGATGGATGCTGCACGATGTGCAAAGCGTATTGGTGTAGAAGAAGTATATATTGTTTATCGTAGAAGTATGAATGAACTTCCAGCTCGTGCTGAAGAAGTAGAGCATGCAGAGGAAGAAGGCATTATTTTTAAAACACTTACAAATCCTGTGAAAATCTTAGGCGATGAAAATGGATACGTGAAGGGAATGGAATGTGTGGAAATGGAACTTGGCGAACCTGATGAGAGTGGTCGAAGAAGACCAATTGTGAAAGAAGGTAGTAATTTCGTATTGGATATCGATTGTATGATAATGTCAATTGGTACATCACCAAATCCACTGATTAGACAAACAACAAAAGGATTAGATGCAAACAAATGGGGTTGTTTGGTAACGGATGAACATGGGAAAACAACCCGTGAAGGAGTTTATGCTGGTGGTGATGCAGTAACGGGGGCAGCCACGGTAATTCTAGCCATGGGTGCTGGGAAAGAAGCTGCGGAAGCAATGGATGCTTATATTCAAGGTAAAGATAAGAATTAGAAAGCTTTACTTAATGTAATAATTTTCATTAATTATGAAAATTATTACTTGCATGTTTTCATAGATTGCTTTATAATTACTTTTAATAAGCTATGAATTGGAGTAGTAATCTTGAAAAGCAGCAGAGAGAACAAGTGGTTGGTGGAAACTTGTGTGTACTAGAGATGAACTTGTCAAGGAGCTAATAGATAAGCTATTCGTAAGTCGGCGTTAACGATTAATGAAGTTGCATACAATTTTGTATGAACTAAGGTGGTACCGCGTAAATATACGTCCTTAGATATGAAAATATCTGAGGACGTTTTTAATTTATAAAGGAGAAAAGAGTAATATGGTATTTGATCACAAGAAAATTGAAAAAAAATGGCAAAACTATTGGAAGGAAAATAAGACTTTTGCATGTGATGTACATGATAAAAGTAAAGATCCTTATTATTGTTTGGATATGTTCCCATACCCAAGTGGTAATGGACTACATGTTGGACATCCAGAAGGATATACAGCAAGTGATGTGATTTGTCGAATGAAGCGAATGCAAGGATTTAATGTATTGCATCCAATGGGATGGGATGCATTTGGACTACCAGCTGAACAATACGCAATTAAAACGGGAAATTATCCTTCTGAATTTACAAAGAAAAATATTAATTATTTCCGTGAACAGATTCAATCCTTTGGGTTTTCTTATGATTGGGATCGTGAAATTTCAACAACAGATCCTGAATACTATAAATGGACACAATGGATTTTCACGAAATTATATGATATGGGATTAGCATACATTGATGAGATTCCAGTAAATTGGTGTCCTGAGTTGGGAGCTGTGCTTGCAAATGAAGAAGTCATTGATGGAAAAAGTGAAATTGGTGGCTACCCAGTAATTCGTAAGCCAATGCGTCAATGGGTATTGAGAATTACGGAATATGCAGAACGCTTATTAGAAGATTTGGATTTGGTTGATTGGCCACAATCTACTAAGGATATGCAAATTAATTGGATTGGAAAAAGTGTAGGAGCAAACGTTATTTTTAAAATCAAAAATACAGATAAAGAGTTTACAGTATTTACAACTCGTGCTGATACGTTATTTGGTGCTACTTATTGTGTTATGGCTCCAGAGCATCCATTTGTTATGGATATTGCTACAGAGGATCAAAAAGAGGCGATTCATGCCTATCAAAAGTTATGCGAAAGCAAATCTGATTTGGAAAGAACAGATTTAAATAAAGATAAGACGGGTGTGTTTACAGGTGCTTATGCAATAAATCCTGTAAATGGTAAAGAAGTTCCTATTTGGATTAGTGATTATGTGCTTTCAACTTATGGTAGTGGGGCAATTATGGCTGTTCCAGCGCATGATGAGCGAGATTATGAGTTCGCTAAAAAATTTGATTTGAATATTATTCCTGTATTGGAAGGCGGAGATATCGATAACGAAGCTTTTACAGGAGATGGATTGCATATTAATTCAGATTTCTTAAATGGTTTAGGAAAACAAGAAGCAATTGATAAAATGATTGCTTGGTTAGAAGAGCATAAGTGTGGAGAAGCAAAAACAACATATAAATTACGAGATTGGTTATTTTCTCGTCAACGTTATTGGGGAGAACCTATTCCTATCATCCATATGAGTGATGGTACAATGCGTACTGTAGATGTAGAGGACTTGCCTTTAGAGTTGCCAGCAGCAGAAGATTTCAAACCTGCAGCTTCTGGAGAGAGCCCATTAGCTAACATTAGTGATTGGGTGAATGTTGAAATTGATGGAGTAAAAGGAAAAAGGGAAACCAATACAATGCCACAATGGGCAGGATCATGTTGGTATTATATGCGCTATATTGACCCTAAAAACAATAACGAAATAGGTGAAAAAGAATTATTAGATCGTTGGTTACCAGTTGACTTATATATCGGTGGAGCAGAACATGCAGTATTGCATTTATTATATGCACGTTTCTGGCACAAGGTGTTATATGATTGTGGCGTTGTTTCTACAAAAGAACCTTTTAAGAAGTTGTTCCATCAAGGAATGATTTTAGGGGAAAATAATGAAAAGATGTCAAAATCTAGAGGAAATGTAGTAAATCCTGACGAAATCATAGCTTCACATGGAGCGGATGCATTGCGAGTTTATGAAATGTTTATGGGTCCATTAGAAGCAGCCTTACCTTGGTCTACAAATGGATTAGATGGAGCTAGAAAATGGTTAGATCGTATTTATCGTTTATTTAGTGAACATAATCAAAAATTCACAACAACAAATAATAAAAGTTTGGATAAAACATATCATGCAACAGTAAAAAAAGTTACGAATGATATTGAAACGTTAAATTTAAATACTGCGATATCACAAATGATGATTTTCATCAATGATTGTTATAAAGCAGATGAAATTTATATTGAATATGTAAAAGGTTTTGTGAAGATGTTATCTTGTTTTGCTCCTCACCTTAGTGAAGAAATCTGGACAACGTATTTAAAAGAACAAGGTTCTTTAGCTTATAAAGCATGGCCAGTGTATGAAGAGGCGATGTTAATAGATGCGGAAGTTGAAATTATTGTCCAAGTAAATGGTAAACTTCGTGCTAAGTTTATGATTGCGAATGGCAGCAGTGATGATGAAATCAAAGAAACGGCAATGAGTTTAGATGCAATCAAATCACACACTGATGGAAAAGAAGTAAGAAAAATAATTGTTATTAAAAATAAATTAGTAAATATAGTTGTATAAGACAACAGAGAAAGGAGTAATTATGAATTACCAAAAATATCAACGTGGTTATTTTATGCCACCAGAACCTAGTTTTGAATGGGTAACAAAAGAATATATAAAAGAGGCGCCAATTTGGTGTAGTGTTGACTTACGCGATGGTAATCAATCATTAATTATTCCTATGAGCTTAGAGGAAAAAGTGAAATTTTTTAAACTATTGGTGGAAATCGGGTTTAAAGAAATTGAAGTTGGATTTCCAGCTGCAAGTGAAACAGAGTATGAATTTTTGCGTACATTGATAGATCAAAATCTTATTCCTGAAGATGTTACAATACAAGTTTTAACACAAGCAAGGGAACATATTATTAAAAAGACATTTGCAGCTTTGCAAGGGTGTAAGAAAGCAGTGGTTCATGTTTATAACTCTACTTCATTAGCACAACGTGAGCAGGTGTTTAAGAAATCCAAAGAAGAGATATTAAATATTGCTGTTAAAGGGGCTACGCTATTGAAAGAGCTAGCAGCAGAAGCAGATGGAGACATACGTTTTCAATATTCACCAGAAAGTTTTACAGGAACAGAAATGGAGTATGCTCTTGATGTGTGTAATGCGGTTTTAGATATATGGAAACCAACAGCAGATAAAAAGGTTATTATTAATTTACCTGTTACAGTAGAAATGAGTATGCCTCATGTATACGCTTCACAAATTGAATATATGTGTAAGCATTTAAAATATCGTGATAATGTGGTTGTTTCTTTACATCCACACAATGATCGAGGTTGTGGTGTTGCTGATTCTGAATTAGGTTTATTAGCTGGTGCAGATCGAATTGAAGGCACATTGTTTGGTAATGGAGAGCGAACTGGAAATGTGGATATTGTGACGTTAGCCATGAATATGTATACACATGGAGTAGATCCAAAACTAGATTTTAGTGATATGAATAAAATTGTAGAAGTTTATGAGTCTGTAACACGCATGCAAGTTTATGATCGTACTCCATATGCTGGTAAGTTAGTATTTGCTGCATTTTCTGGAAGCCATCAAGATGCAATTGCGAAAGGACTCAAATATCACGAAGAAACAAATGCTGCATATTGGAGTGTACCATATTTGCCAATTGATCCAAATGATGTTGGTCGTGAATATGAAACTGATGTAATTCGAATAAATTCACAATCTGGAAAAGGTGGAATAGGGTACTTATTGGAAGAATATTATGGATTTGATTTACCACCAAGATTCCGTGAGGGATTTGGTTACTATATTAAAGATATTTCTGATAAAAAACATTCTGAATTATTGCCAAATGAAATATATGATATTTTCCAAAGAGATTTTGTGAATCTACAAAGTCCTCTTGAGCTAATTGATTATCATTTTACTCGTAATGGTGATATTACGGTAATGCTATCTATTAACTACAATGGAGTGAAAAAAGATATCACAGGTAAAGGGAACGGGCGTTTGGATGCGGTTGCTAATGCATTGCGCGATAATTTGGACCTTACATTTGATATTATTGATTATAATGAGCATTCACTTAGCGAAGGTTCTTCTTCACAAGCGTGTGCATATGTTGAAATTGTTGATTGTATAAAAGAAGAACGCTTTGGTGTTGGTATTCATGATGATATTATTGCAGCTTCCATTCAAGGATTGGTTAGTGCCTTGAATCGTGCAATTAATGAAAAAATAAAAAATAAGGGGGAAAATTAATAATGGGGATGACAATGTCACAAAAAATATTGGCTGCACATGCGGGTCTAGATAAGGTAGAAGCAGGGCAGTTGATTATGGCCAATTTAGATATGGTTTTAGGAAATGATATTACTACACCTGTGGCTATTAATGAATTTGAAAAAGCTAATTTTAAAGATGTATTTGATAAAGAAAAAATTTCTTTGGTAATGGATCATTTTACACCTAATAAAGATATCAAAGCTGCTACCCAAACAAAACAATGTCGTTGTTTTGCAAAGGCATATGATATAAAACATTATTATGATGTTGGAAATATGGGAGTAGAGCATGCTTTATTACCAGAACAAGGAATTGTAACAAGTGGGGATTTAATAATTGGTGCAGATTCACATACTTGTACATACGGAGCTTTAGGAGCTTTTTCTACAGGAGTAGGTAGTACAGATATGGCGGCTGGAATGGCCACTGGAAAAGCTTGGTTTAAAATTCCAAGTGCAATTAAATTTAATCTTCATGGAAAGTTGCGTCCTTTAGTTAGTGGAAAAGATGTTATCTTACATATTATTGGTATAATTGGTGTTGATGGTGCACTTTATAAATCAATGGAATTTGGTGGTGATGGACTAAAAAATCTATCAATGGATGATCGTCTTTGTATTGCGAATATGGCAATTGAGGCTGGGGCAAAAAATGGCATTTTTGAAGTTGATCAAACAACAATTGATTATGTGAAAGAACGTAGTGAACGTGAATTTAAAGTTTTTGAAGCAGATGCTGATGCACTATATGATGAAACTTACGATATTGATTTATCTATAATTGATTATACCGTAGCCTTTCCACATCTTCCTGAAAACGCAAAAACTACCAGTGAATGGGGCGATATAAAAATTGATCAAGTAGTAATTGGTTCATGTACAAATGGCCGTTACTCTGATATGAAAGCAGCAGCTGAATTGTTGAAAGATAAAAAAATTGCTAAGGATGTACGATGTATTGTAATCCCAGCTACACAAGAAATATATAAACAGTGTATTAAAGAAGGTTTTTTAGATATCTTTATTGATGCTGGTTGTGTTGTATCTACACCAACATGTGGGCCATGTTTAGGAGGATATATGGGTATTCTTGCAGAAGGAGAGCGTTGTGTAGCAACAACGAATCGTAATTTTGTTGGTCGCATGGGGCATCCCAAAAGTGAGGTTTATCTTGCATCTCCAGAAGTAGCAGCAGCGAGTGCTGTACTAGGGAAAATTGCAAGTCCTGAAGAGTTAAAGGAGACCAACTATGAGGTTGTCAAGTGAAAACAAGAATTCTTGAGTTCTCGTTTATTGCATGACAAAAACAACTATGGATATAGTTGAGTTCAATTATTGTGTAGTTATTCTAAGATAAAGTCTTTATCTGGATTCGAAAGGATAAAGAAAATATAGTTAACTACTTTCTTCGCACAATGACCTAAAGCGTTATAGTGTGATTTACCTTCAGAGCGTTTCTTTAGGTAATATGTATTCATTGTAGACGAATTATTTCGAATATTATTAGCAGACCAAGTAAGAGCATAACGAAGTAAGTGGTTTCCTCGCTTTGACATGCGTGTCTTGGTGGCTGTGAATTGACCGGACTGTCTAACTTTAGGGTCAAGACCAGAAAAAGCTAAAATTTTACTTGGATGATCAAATCGTGTTATATTTTCTATAGCAGATAAGATATAAGCAATCTGAATAGGACCCATACCAGGGATTAGGTTGAGTCTAGAGTTTATCACTAGCTGGTGGCTTTTGATTTCAGATTCTATCTCATCTAGCTGCAAGCTTAGAAACTCGATTTGATGAATGATATTCTTAATAACTTTAGAGAGTACATCGGAGTGATATCCAACAGAACTCTTCGCAAGATCCTTCAGTTCGCTGATATAAACTTTGGGATATGATTTGCGTTTAAAGTTAAGTGTATTATATAAAGCATCAATTCGGGTTTCTTTTATTTCTTTCGCAGTACTGTATTTACTGAGAAGGTTGTGGAACCCTTGACTCTTAATGGAAGCTTTAATTCTAGGCTTTAGTTCAGGGAAGACACGATCTAAGTATGCAGTTAGACGAACATACTCTCTAGAACGTTGTTTAACAATGTTATCCCTTTCTTTGGATAAGAATGCCAGTTCATTGATGAAGAATTCTTCTTGAAGTGGTTGATTCCTATTAATGGAAAGAAAGCTAGCAATCGTTAAGGCATCGACTTTATCATTCTTTACATCACGAATGTTTAATCCTCTAAAACGTTTCGATAGTAAAGGATTAATGAGTTCATAGGTGAAAGAATTCGAAGTCAAAAAATGAGCTAAGTTCTCGTGATAGTGTGCGGTAGATTCGAATCCGATAAACAAACTATCTTTCGAGTAATTAGATAAAAGAGAAAGCAACAGTTGAAAACCAACTGAAGTATTCTCAAAAGGAAATGGCTGTGTAACAACTTGACCAGTTTGATCAATGACACAAGCGTAGTGAATGTGTTTGGCAATATCAATGCCGACAAAATAAGTCATAAAAAGACCACCTTTCTTAGAACCTGTTCTAACCATGGTGATCTCTACCTTGTATTCTTGATCGATATTAAAGTACGCAACTTTTCCAACTATAAACAAATGAATAGAGCCATGGCAATACTCTCCTTAAAATGGACAAAAGCCATACAATGAAATTAAGAGATAGGTTCTATTTATATGATAACAAATAGAAAAAAGAAAGGAGACGTATGATACAAGAACAAGGTTCACAAGTATCATACAAGAATGTAAAATGAAAACACAAGGAAGCGTACATAAATATGGAAATAATGTAGATACAGATGTTATTATTCCAGCAAGACATTTAAATACACAAGATCACAAAGAGTTAGCAATGCATTGTATGGAAGATATTGATGCTAATTTTGTAAACAAGGTAAAACAAGGGGATATTATGGTAGCAGAAAACAACTTTGGTTGTGGTTCTAGTCGTGAACATGCTCCCATTGCTATCAAAGCAAGTGGTATTTCTTGTGTGATTGCAAAAAATTTTGCTCGGATATTTTACCGTAATGCAATCAATATAGGCTTAGCGATTATTGAATGTCCAGAAGCAGTGGATGGAATTGATGATCAAGATGAAGTTTCTATCGATTTTGATAAAGGTATTATTCAAAATATATCAAAAAACACATCCTATACATTTGCTCCATTTCCGGAATTTATTCAAAAAATAATCAATGCTAGCGGATATTTAAATGCGATTAAGGAGGGTGCTTTTAATGAATAAGAAAATTGCAGTTATTAAAGGGGATGGTATAGGCCCAGAAATCATTGAGGAAGCAATTAAGGTATTAAAAGTAATTGAAGAAAAATATAACCATTCTTTTGAATTGGAATATGTCGATGCTGGTGGAGCAGCTATTGATGCATGTGGTGAATGTTTACCACAAACAACAATTGATACTTGTTTGGCAAGTGACAGCGTTTTATTAGGTGCTGTAGGAGGGCCAAAATATGATGCACAACCGCCAGAAAATCGTCCTGAAAAAGCTCTTTTGAGGATTCGAAGTATCTTAGGACTTTATGCAAACTTACGTCCAGCAAAGTTGTTTTCACAACTTGCGGATGCTTCGCCATTGAAAAAAGGAATCGTTGATAAAGGAATTGATTTCGTGGTTGTTCGTGAATTAACAGGTGGAGTATATTTTGGTGATCATGTAAGTGAGATTGTTGATGGAGAGACAATCGCTTATGATGTAATGAAATATTCTGAATCTGAAATCAAAAGAATTGCCAAGGTTGCCTTTGATACAGCTATGTTACGTAATAAAAGAGTATGTAGTGTTGATAAAGCAAATGTTTTAGAATCATCAAAGCTATGGCGTAAAGTTGTTATAGAAGTACATAAAGAATATCCAGAAATTGAATTAACTCACATGTACGTGGATAATGCAGCAATGCAGCTTTGTAAAGATCCTTCTCAATTTGATGTAATTCTTACAGAAAATATGTTTGGTGATATTTTAAGTGATGAAGCTAGTATGATTACAGGAACAATTGGTACCATTCCTTCATCATCTTTTGGTGAAACTATGAGAGGTATGTATGAACCAATCCATGGTAGCGCGCCTGATATTGCAGGACAAGATAAAGCAAATCCAATTGGAACTATTTTATCACTTGCTATGATGTTGAAATATTCTTTTCATTTAGAAAGTGAAAGCAAAGCAATTGAAACTGCTGTTGAAAAGGTTTTATCACTTGGTTATCGAACTGGTGATATGATGGATGATAATAGTAAATTGGTGGGATGTAAACAAATGGGAACACTGATTAGTGAACAAATTAAATAAGAAAAAAGCGATGTTTGTTAAATGAACATCGCTTTTTGATAATTTCTAGCTTTCTTTTTTGAATCGAATTTTATTTGCATTTTTGGCAGGTTCTAATAAGATTTGCACTTGTTTCACTTTGTTATTGGTGACAATGAATTCGATTGGTAATAAATCATCTAATAGGGTTGTAATAAATTCATTATCATGGTAATGGTCTAACTTTAGGTTTACTCTTTTGAAATTTAATTGTAAATAATGCTCATTCATATTTACTTCCACACTTCCGTACCCAGGATTTGTATATGTTCCTATATATTCATCAAGAGGAAGGCTGGGGAATGTGTTCTTCCTTTGTTTTTGCCAAAGTTTTTTTGCAGCATTTTCTTTTTGTTGTTGCTTTTTTTGCTTTATATCTTGATAATAAGTTAACCAATCAATTTCGGGTAATTCCAATAGATAATCGTATAAACTGTAAGTCAATGCTTCTGGAGTCTTTGATAAATCTAAATTTGAAAGTACGATAATTCCAATTTGCTTTTCAGGTAAGAAACTAATCCAAGATAAAAAACCATCAATGCTGCCACTATGATGTATCATTTTCATTCCCCGATAGCTATCAATAAACCAACCTAATCCATAAGTAGACAAAGCGAATTCTTTGCGACTAGGAAGAAAATCTTTTATTACCATTTGTGGTGTGTAAAGTTCTTCTAAGTAGGCAGAATCAATGATTTTATCATTATTGTAATATCCATTATTTAATTGCATCATCAACCAATTTGCTAAATCTATCGGTGTTGAACAGATTCCACCTGAAGCTTCTAATGATGGTTTTTCTCCAATCATGAAATCATAATAAGGGATTTCTTCTATTTGATTTTCATTTGTTTGATAAGCTTTTGCTGTATTTATATTTGTAGACTTCATAGTAAAGTTTGTATTTTCCATATGTAAAGGGATTAGTATGTTTTTTTCAATAAATTGCTCCCATGGTTCGCCACTGATTGCTTCTATCAATTGTCCTGCTACTAAAAACATATAATTTGAATATTGCCATGTTTCACGAAATGAAACATTAGGCTCAAAATATTGAATGCGTTGCATTTCTTCATCTCTTGAAACAGGATTCAAATACCAAGCCATATCATGTCTTGGCAAACCACAACGATGGCATAGAAGATCGCGAACTGTTAAATTAGAGGTTGCATAATCATCAGACATTTTGAAATTTGGTAAATAGGTTTTTACTTTTTCATTCCAGTCTACTTTTCCTTGCTCCACTAAAATAGCCATTGCAGTTGCAGTAAAAGCTTTTGAACAAGATGCAATCGCATACTTTGTTGTAGGCGTTGCACGTGTTTTGTTATTAACATCCGCAAAACCAAAACTATTTTCATATAAGATTTTATCAGAATCTGTAATTACTATGGATATGCTGGGATCTAGTTGATGCTTGATTTTATTTTGAATAAATTCGTCAATTGCTTTTTTTGATTTCATAGCGAACCTCACATATTATTATTTTTTTACTAATCGATAAATTAAAATTTCTGGGGGACTGAATAGACGCATATCTACATTGGTTGTACCAATTCCATTTGAAACTTCAATGATAAGTTCATTAATTTCATACGTTCCACGTTCGTATTTTTTAGCTCCATCAATCGTACTCAATGGACCGAGAATTGGCAAAGATATCTGTCCACCATGAGAATGCCCAGCAAATGCTAAGTCAGTAGAATCATTTGGTATATCAGCATACACATCAGGAGCATGTGTGAATGCAATTGTAAAGGTTGTATTGTTTAAATTAGTATATGCTTTTTCAATATCAGGAGTTCCACCAACGATAGAATCAATTCCAACAAGATTAAACCCTTCACTAGTTCCGTTATGAATTTTGATATTTTTATTGGTTAAATCTTCATAACCTGCATTATATAAAATTTTAGAAATTAATACTTTAGTATTTTCGTTTTTTAAATCTTTTTCTCCTAAAACATAAAATTTGCCTAAAGGAGCTTCAATATCTGTTAGAATTTCAGTTACTTTACTTACGGTATCTGGATCATCCAGAAAAGCTTCTGCATTACTAAATAAATCACCACCAAATAAAATAATATCAGGAGAAGCTTCATTTATTTTTTCAACAACTGCGCGAAATCTTTTTTCATCAACAAATTCACCATATTGTATATCGCTGATATATGCTATATTAACATCATGAATTGATTTTGGGATTTTTTCTGAGGATATGCTTTTATGGTTTATTTTAATATTCTCAGGAGCAATATACATTGCATAAAAAAGAGTGCCAGCTATCACTAGGGCAATACTCAAAAAAATTACTAAAGCTTTTAAAATTTTATGCTTCATTCACTTCACCTACACTTGTTGTTATTTTATCATATACTTACACGAAAAGAAATATTCTTGTATCTCTATATCAAATTTTGATATAATGGCAAAGAGGTGGAAATATGAAATTTAAACGAGCCCTCTTGGTCATTAGTCTTTTAGCACTTTTTATAATTTGTTATAGACAAATGGACACACAATATGATCCATTTGCAAGATACAGTTATATCACTGATGAAAATGAGGATATTATACGTCAATATATTGTGGATCCAGATGATATAGAATATATTATCTCTCAAAAAATAAAACCTGAACAGTTTATGGATTTCATCACGTTGCCTGGGTTTGTGGTAAAAAACACATTATACTATGAAATGTGTTTAATAGAACGGCCAGCGGATAAACAATTTATTGTGGATTTTGTTAATTCATATCGTAAGCAATTAAATGGTCAAACATTTGATTCGCTTATTCGAAACTATACATATGCTTCCTTAAGTGAATTTTATGATAATGGTTATAACTATATTGAAAATGCAGAGTTAGTTGCAGATCCTTCTCTTTTAAGTGTAATCATTGCTGAAGATGAAACAATTTTGGATTATCGTCCTACTGACTTAGTGAGTGTGGATACAAGTGTTATTTCCTCTGCTTCATCAATTGCTGGTGAAGAGGTTATTTATTTACGGGAAGAGGTTATTGAACCACTTAAAGATATGATGGAAGCAATGAAGGAAGAAAAGAATGTAGATAATAATTTCATTTTAACAAATGGTTTTGTTAGCTATGAGATGCAGATAGAGATATATAAGCAAGCTTTAAAAAAATATGGAGATGATACTTTTTCCATGTATTCAGATTATCCAGGGAGAAGTGAATATCAGTTAGGATATATGTTGACATTAAAAATTCCTGGAGTTGATAATGTAACTCAAATTGAAGCGAGTGCACAATATAAATGGTTAAAGGATAATGCGCATAAATATGGGTTTATTATCCGCTATCCAAAAGATAAAGAAAAAGCGACAGGTAAGGTTTATCAACCGTTGACTTTACGTTATGTTGGAGAAGCCAATGCCCTTGAGGTGTATGAAAGTCAAAATACTTTTAATGAAATAGAAGCAAAAGATGAATAGCTTTTGCTTTTTATTATTTATGTAGTTTGTTTTATGGTAAAATATAAACTAATGAGGATGTGATAATATGAGTTGTGATATTTTATTGATAGATGGAAATTCAATGTTGTTTCGTGCTTACTATGCAACTTTGTATAGTGGTGCAAGAATGAGTACTAGCAATGGTATATCTACCAATGCTGTTTATGGATTTGTAAACATGATTAACAAAGCAATAAAGAAAATTGATCCAAACTATGTAATGGTTGCCTGGGATAGTGGGAAACCAACATTTCGTCATGAACAGTTTTCTGATTATAAAGGAACGAGGAAAGAATTGGATCCAGAATTAAAAGTTCAATTTCCTATTGTACGAGAGTTTTTAGATGCTTATGGAATTTTTCGTTATGAAGAAGAGGGAATTGAAGCAGATGATATTATAGGTACTTTAGCAAAGCGTTATAAAGATCATAAAGTATATATTTTATCTAGTGACAATGATTTATTACAGTTAATAGATAATACAACAGAAGTATTGTTAATGAAAAAGGGAATTTCTGAAATGCAAACAATGAATGAAGAAGCACTTTTAGAAACCAAACATGTTAAACCATGGCAAATTATAGAAATGAAGGGATTGATGGGGGATGCTTCTGATAATATTCCTGGAGTAAAAGGAGTTGGTGAAAAAACGGCACTTAAACTTCTACATGAATATGAAAGTGTTGAAGGTGTTTATGAACATATAGATGATCTTAAAGGGAAATTAAAAGAAAAACTAATAGATGGAAAAGATATGGCTTTTTTATCAAAAGATTTAGCTACGATTAAAATTGATTGTGATGTTCCTGTAAAATTAGAAGATTTTGAATATGAAGAAAATGTAGAAGCGTTAAATACGTTTTATAGTAAATATGAGATGAATTCTTTAGTTCGGGATATTGAAGTAAAGCCTAAAAAAGTATTATCACAGTTAAAACAAGTCGATAAATTACCAAAAGAATTGTTAGAAAAAGATGTTTTTATCTTTTTGGATTATGATAATGGTTTGTTTTATGACGCAACTCTCTATGGGATGGTAGTGAAAACAGATGAGGATGCATATTATATTTCAAAAGATAATATGTTGATTGATAAAGTAAGCAATGCTTTATTTACTAGTAAAGGTAAGCGTATAGGATATAATGTGAAAATGACATATCATTTATTAGATCGATATGGATTTAAATTTGATTCATTTGATTTTGATATTATGATAGCTTCATTTTTGGTGAATAATAATATTAGTAATTTTGAACAATTATTAGACGCTTATAATTTAAATTTTGGAATTAAAAAAGATGATGTTTATGGAAAAGCAGGAAAGCCAAAATTTGCTGATGAGGAAACACGCTTGCACTTTATGAATGCCCAAAGCGACGCTCTTTATCAAATATATCCAAGCATTACTAAAGAAATAGAAACAAAAGAATTAAATAAAGTTTTATATGATATTGAAATGCCTATTTCGATTATTTTATATGAGATGGAAAAGGAAGGGGTTTCTACTTCAAAAGAAGTATTGGAAGAAATTCGTTTAAAAACACTTGATAAATTAAAAGCTTTAGAACGTAAAATATTTGCTTTATCAGGAAGTGAATTTAATGTAAACTCACCAAAACAATTAGCTGAAGTGTTGTTTGATAAACTTGGACTTAAAAGTAATAAAAAACGTAGCACAGCAATTGACGTATTGGAAAAATTGCAACATGCACATCCAGTTATTCCGGAATTGATTATGTATCGAAAATATCAAAAAATTAATTCTACTTATGCTGAAGGATTGCAAAAGCATATTTTAAAAGATGGAAGAATTCATACAATCTATCATCAAAGTTTAACACAAACTGGGCGTTTATCCTCTTCAGATCCTAATTTACAAAATCTTTCTGTGAAAGATGATGATGCTAGAGAGATACGGAAGGCTTTTGTGGCAAGTGAAGGGTGTGTCTTATATGCAGCAGATTATTCGCAAATTGAATTGCGTGTATTAGCACATATGGCACAAGAGAAGCAAATGATAGATGCATTTAATACTGGTGTTGATATTCATACTAAAACAGCGATGTTAATTTTTAATGTAAACGAAGATGAAGTAACACCACTCATGCGTAGAGAAGCAAAAACGGTAAATTTTGGAATGGTTTATGGTCAAACTCAATTTGGATTAGCTAGTGAATTGAATATTGATATGAATGCTGCCAAAGATTTTATGGATGGATATTTTGAGTCTTATCCAAAAATTAAAGATTTTATGGATGAAACAATATCTTTTTGTAAGGAACATGGGTATGTTACAACAATGTTTAAGAGAAGAAGGATTATAAATGAAATACATGATAAAAATTATATGATCCGAGAGTTTGGTAAGCGTGCTGCTATGAATGCACCAATTCAAGGTACAGCAGCTGATCTTATTAAGATGGCAATGATAAAAGTAGTAACTTCTATGAAAGAAAAGAATATGAAAAGTAAACTAATACTACAAATTCATGATGAATTGGTCTTTGATGTTGTTTTAGATGAAGTAGATGCAATGGAAAAAATTGTAAAAAATGCAATGGAACATGTTTATAAACTATCAGTTCCTCTTGTTATAGATGGAAAATTTGCTGATAATTATTATGATAGTAAGTAGGTACTAATATGCCAGAATTACCTGAAGTAGAAACCGTTGTACGAACACTAGAAAAATTAGTGGGGTATACAAAGATTGTAGATATTGATGTCTACTATGATAAATTAATTGACAATCTTACTATATCTTCATTTATTGAAAGACTTAAAGGACAGTATTTTGTTGCATATAAACGAATTGGGAAATATCTAATTTTTGAATTAGAAAAAGACTATCTTATTGTTCATTTGCGCATGGAAGGAAAGTTTTTTGTCAATCAATCCGATACAGAGTATGATAAAAAACATACACATGCGATTTTCTTCCTTGAGGATGGCCGAGAATTGCATTATCATGATACTCGAAAATTTGGACGTATGTATGTATATGATAAAAAAGGCGAAATTGAATCATTACCTGCTTTTAAAAATGTTGGATATGATGCATTTGATGAACGATTAAAAGCAGAGTATTTGTATAAAGTGAGTCGGAAAAAGAAGATTACACTAAAACAGTTTTTGTTAGATCAACGTTATATTTGTGGAATTGGAAATATTTATGCAAATGAAATATGTTTTCGAACTTCATTTCACCCAGAGACAAGAGTTTGTCGCCTTTCAAAAAATGATTTTGTGAATATTTTAGATGCGACAAGAATCATTTTACATGGTGCAATTAAAGCAGGTGGTACTACAATTCGTTCCTATACATCTTCGCTAGGAGTTGATGGCCGATTTCAATTAGAACTAAAAGTTCATGGTCGTGAAGGACAAACTTGCATGAGATGTGGGGAAGTTATTGAAAAGAAAATGGTTGGAGGTAGAGGCACATATTTTTGTAAGAAATGCCAAAAAAGAAAATGATTAAAATTGGAATAACAGGAACAATTGGTTCAGGAAAAAGTTATGTAGCAAATTTACTAAATGAATATGATATTCCTGTATTAGATTTAGATAAAGTTGCTAAGGAAGTTCGTAATAATGAAGCAAAGAAAGAAATTATTGCATATTTTGGAGATGCGATCTTAACCGAAGGAAATATCAACCCCAAAAAATTAAGTAATATTATTTTTGAAAATGATAAAGCACGGAAAAAATTAGAATCTTTCATCCATCCTTTTGTGTTAGAGAAAATGAATGATTTCTTTATATCAAATAAGACTTACGAATATGTTGCAGTAGAACAAGCTATTCTTTTTGAGTTAGGATGGGAGAAATACTTTGATCAAATTTGGTTAGTAGATTGTTCAAAGAAAATTGCAATTGATCGGTTGATAAAGTTTCGCGGATATGAAAAAGCGACTGCTGAAGCTATTATGAATACACAGTTTTCAAATATAGAGAAACGAAAACTTGCAGATTATGTTATCATTAATAATGATGGGAAAGATTCTTTATATAAACAAATAGATAAGATTTTAAAAAAGGAGTAAGGTATGTTGAAGGTTGAAGATAAAGTAAGAGTTGAAATACATGGTGTGATCAATGAAGAATCACATTCTATTTTAACTATGCTTTACTATCCTTTGATTAAGGATAGGGCATATATTTTATATCAGCTTTTAATTGCTCTTTCTACAAAAAGATCAAAATTTGAAAACCATTTAATCCTCCATGAATTAAGTGGTTTTTCTATGGAAGTGATTGAGCAAGAACGAAAAACTTTAGAAAAGTATCAACTTTTAAAAACATATTATGATCCTCAAAAGAAACAATATTTATATGCGATTATTCCACCTAAAAGTGGTAGTGATTTTTTAGAACACGAAGTATTCGGTAGATTATATTTAAATCGTTTAGGAGAACAAGTTGTTAAGTTCCAAAAAATTAATTTCTTAGCAAATACAGTAGATAAAACTAGATTCAATGATATATCTGAGTGTATATCAGACGTTTTAAAAGACGATTGGAATGAAGCTTTTGAAAAAACATATTTAGAAGTGAAAAGTGAAATTCAAAATAGTAAACAGAAACAGACAATCGCTTTTAATTATGATGAACTTTTAAAAGATTTGTCAGATATTATATGGCCACGGAAAAATCGTAGCGAAAAACAATTAGAAGAAATCGGACAGATTGCAACCGTGTACGGAATTAGTCCAAAGCAAATAAAAATCTTAATAAGTCGTTCAGTGGATAAACGAAAAAATAGTAAAACATATGGGAAACTTGATATTAAAGCATTACGAGAAAAGGCTGCTTCATCAAAAGCTAAATTTGAAACAGAAGAGGTTAATATTTATAAATGGCCACCAATTCGCTTCTTACAAAATAAACAAAATGGGGTTCCCGTATCTAAACATGATGCCGAAACTATTCGTATTTTATTAGAAGAGTATCGTTTGATACCCGAAGTATGTAATGTTTTGATTGAATATGTGTTGAATACAAGTGAACAAAAGTTTATAAGAAACTATGTAGAAAGCATTGCAGCAAGCTGGGTAAGGGCAAAAATTGACACATATGAAAAAGCGCTTGTGCGAATTCATGGAACTAATATAAAAAAGAATAAGTCTACAGATTTAAAAGAGGAAAAACAAGATAATCCATTAAGCGATGAAGAAAGAGACTCTTTGATTAAACGCTTTAATTCAGTAGAGGGGGATACATAAAATGAAAAAAATTATTTTTAATGCAGAAATAAATGATGAATTATCAAAAGAAAAGAAAGCTCTTTGTAAACAATTATTACTTAATCAAAAAATTCAAAAATTTTTAAGAACATATAAACTTTCTGAATCTTTTGTTTATGAAAATACATATTTATTAAATGATTATCAAAAACGAATTTCCCTTTGTGATGATTGTGCAGGACTTGCATATTGTAAACAAGAGGTAAATGGGTATATATTATCCATTCAAATACAAAGTAATGATGTTGAAAAAATTTTGGTTCCTTGCCACTATTTACAGCAACTAGACAGTTCGATTGCACATCAAAATCAATTAATTTTTAATCATATGAGTGCAGATCAATTACAATATCGTTTTTCATTAATTGATATTGCCAATGAAACTGTTGAAAACCCTTCATATGCAAGAATTGCCACTATTTTAAAAGAGTATATTAGCAAACATGATCCGAAAAGTTTTTTTATTTGTGGAAAACCAGGTGTTGGTAAAACGTACTTGGCTTGTTGCTATATAAATGAAGTTGCCAAAAAAGGAATTAAATGTGGATTTGTTCATGTACCAACTTTAATTGCTGATTTAAAAACATTGATGTACGATAATGCTGCATTTAAAAAAGTTATTTATAATTTACGTCGTGTAGATGTTCTTATTCTTGATGATATTGGCGGGGAAAGTGCATCTACTTGGAGTCGGGATGATATCTTATTGCCACTTTTGAATGATCGAATGGAGAATCGACGAAAAACGTTATTTACTAGTAATTTTAACTTTGATGAAATTGAAGAATTTTATCGATTAAAAAGCAAGGCAATCAATGATAAAATCGGTGCAAATCGACTTGTGGAAAGAATGAAATCGCTTGCAGATGAAAAAGTCTTGAAAGGGAACAACAGAAGAGTGGAAAATAGTAGTAATTAAAGTCGAATGGTGTTATAGTATATATTGATTTTGAAATTATGGAGGTGCTTCAAGTATGGTGAAAAAAATTGGTGTGCTGACTTCTGGAGGAGATGCTCCAGGAATGAATGCTGCAATCCGTGCCGTAACCAGAGTAGCTACAAACATAGGTCTTGAAGTATATGGGATTTATGATGGATATCGTGGAATGGTTGATGGTAAAATCAAACAGTTAACAAGAGAAAGTGTATCTGATATTTTGGATCGTGGAGGAACCATTTTGGGTTCTGCTCGATTACCAGAATTCAAAGACATTGAAGTTCGTAAAAAAGCGATTGAACAACTCGATAAATTTGGCATTGAAGCGGTCGTTGTGATCGGTGGAGATGGAAGTTATCGAGGTGCACAAGCGCTTACGGATATGGGTGTTAATTGTATTGGGTTACCAGGAACGATTGACAACGATATCTCAAGTACAGATGAAACAATTGGTTTCAGTACTGCACTTAATACAATTGTAGAAGCAGTTGATAAATTGCGTGATACATCAAGTTCCCATCATCGCTGTTCGATAGTCGAAGTTATGGGGAACCGTTGTGGAGATTTAGCTTTATTTTCAGGATTATCTTCTGGGGCTGAAATTGTTATAACTTCAGAAACAGGATTTGATGAAAATGAAGTATTGGATCGTTTGCGCGAATTTGATTTAGTAAAGAAAAAGAATCATGCTTTGGTTATTATTTCTGAGAAAATCACGGATGTTGAAGTATTTGCTCGAAAAGTCTCACAACATACAGGCTTCTCGGGTAGAGCTACCATTTTAGGTCATGTACAGCGTGGAGGATCTCCTACACCTGATGACCGTGTACTTGCTTCACGTATGGGTGAAAAAGCTGTTGATCTACTAATGCAAGGTGTTGGTGGACAATGTGTTGGTATACAGCATAGTGAAATTGTTGGTGTACCAATTGAAGAAGCACTCAATATGCCTTCAAAATCACGTAAAGATTTACAAAATTTATTTGACCGATTAGTCTAAAGGGGAAAACATGAAAAGAACAAAAATTATTTGTACGATTGGGCCAGCAACAGAAAGCCCTGAAATGCTTAAAAAATTAGTAGATACAGGAATGAATATCACACGATTGAATTTCTCTCATGGTGATTATGAGGAGCATGGTAAAAGAATTGCGACTATTCATCGCATTAATGATGAAACAAATGCCAATATTGGTATTCTATTAGATACCAAAGGTCCTGAAATTCGTTTAGGAGACTTTGCTAATGGTGCAGAAACATACGAAAAAGGTGACATTGTAACGATTGTTCGCGATGAAATGTTAGGAACACATGATAAATTCTACATTCAATGTCCAGAAGTATTTGATGATGTAAGTGTTGGGGGAACGATTCTAATTGATGATGGAAAAGTTCGTTTAACTATTATTGAAAAAGGTGATGGAGAATTAACATGTCGTATTGAAAATCCTGGTGTTTTAAAAAGCCGTAAAGGTTGTAATGTACCAAATGTTAAATTAAGCATGCCGTTTATTTCACCAAAAGATGATAGTGATATCCGTTTTGGTTGTAAGATGAAAGTAGATTATATTGCTGCATCATTTACACGTAGAAAAGAAGATATCCTTGCAATTAAAAAAATTCTAAAAGAAGAAAATTGTGAAGATATTCAAATCATTGCGAAAATTGAAAACCAAGAAGGTTATGACAATTTAGATGAGATTTTAGAAGAAGCAGAAGGAATCATGGTTGCTCGTGGAGATCTAGGAGTTGATGTATCATTTGAAAAAGTTCCTATTTACCAAAAACAAATGATTGCTAGAGCAAATGCCTTTGGTAAACCAGTTGTTACAGCAACACATATGTTGGAAAGTATGCAACAAAATCCAAGACCAACAAGAGCGGAAGCAAGTGATGTTGCCAATGCTGTTTTGGATGGAACAGATGCAATTATGTTATCAGGAGAAAGTGCAGTTGGTATGTATCCAATTGAAGCTGTTCAAACGATGAATACAATTGCGCAAGGAATGGAAGAAATTCTTCCTTATCGTGAAAGATTACAACAATCAATTGATACTAGTAAGAGAACTAAAGAAGATGCAATTGGAATTGCAGTTGCAGATACTGCATTAGCGATGGATGTAGCAGCAATCGTTGTATTTACTTCAAGTGGGACTAGTGCAAGAAGAATTGCTAAATTTAGACCTGTATGTCCTGTATATGCAGCAACATTTGATGAGCGTACAAGACACAGTTTAGCAATCAACTGGGGTGTCTCTGCTGTCACAATACCTAACATTAATGAACGCGATACAGAATCAGAGTTAGCAAGAGATGTTGCGAAAAGCTTTGGTTGCAAAAAAGGTGATACGATTATCGTTGTAGCTGGATATCCACATGGAACAGGTGCAACAAACTCAATGAGAATTATTGAAGTTGAATAAAGCGCTGAAATCAGCGTTTTTTTAACTAAGTTGAGGTAGCGAATTTGGTTTATAAATGTTAGAATAGAAAGTACATAAAATATGGGGTAAGCGTATGAAACTTAATCTTAGTCAAGAAACAAAAACTAGAGTACTTACTGGAGCACTAATTGCATTAATTGCGATTGTCATATATTTTTTCTTTTTGAATTTCACAGGTATTGAAAAAGCAATCAGTAATCTTTTTAAAATTATGTTTCCTTTTATTGTTGGATTTGTAATAGCTTTTTTATTAAATCCTTTTATGATGTTTTTGGAGAATAAAGCATTTGCTAAGTTGAAACTAAAACAACAGACGAAGCGAAATATTGCTGCTACTATTTCAATCATTGTTGGAATTATAGTTGTTGGTGCCTTGATGTTTTTAATCATTTACCAAGTTAGAGAAAGCATTGAAAGCTTGTTGAGTAATTATGATGTCTATTTAAATTCTTTTGAGACCTTTGTTGAAGATGTTTTCCAAAGATTTAATTTAGATATGGATGAAGTCGCTCAAATAACCCAATCTAGTGAAGATTTTTTATCTATGATTACAGGTACTGCATCAAAATATGCACCAAAAGTATTGGGGATGGGATTTGATTTCATTGCAACCTTATTAAAAATTTTAATTGGAATTATAGCTGGTCTATATTTATTAATGGACAAAGAAAAATTTCTATATCAATGCAAAAAGCTAAACTATGCGATTTTCCCAAAAGAAATTGCAATCTATATAGCTAGATTCATGCATAAGTTGCGTAATATCTTTTATGATTTTATTGTTGGTAAAGCAATCGATTCTTTTATCATTGGAATTATATGTTATGTAGGTATGACGTTACTAGGCTTTGAATATGCTGCACTTATCAGTGTTATTGTAGCAATCACAAACATGATTCCCGTATTTGGACCTTTTATAGGTGCTGTACCAGGAGTATTTATTCTATTAATTGTTAATCCACTTCATTCGTTGTATTTCATTATTTTCATTTTTGTTTTACAACAATTTGATGGTAATTTCTTAGGTCCACTTATCTTAGGGGATAAATTAGGTATTCCTAGTTTTTGGATATTATTTTCTGTAACAGTAGGTGGAGCATTGTTTGGAATCGTTGGGATGTTTATTGGAGTTCCTTCATTTGCTGCCATATATTTCTTAGTAAAAGAATTTGTTGATTATCGTTTAGCGAAAAAGAAAATTGATTTATAACTTATTTATTCGACTTACTTGAGGATTATAGTGAGATATGGTTTAATTTAGTTAGATTGAAAGGAGATTACTATATTATGGAATTAAAAGGATCAAAGACTGAGAAAAATTTACAAACTGCTTTTGCTGGAGAATCACAAGCATCGATTAAATATACATTCTATGCTTCAAGAGCAAAAAAGGATGGATATGTTCAAATTCAAAATGTTTTTAATGAAACTGCACATAATGAACACGAACATGCGAAAATATGGTTTAAATTATTACATGGTGGTTCAGTAAAAGATACAGCATGGAATTTAAAAGATGCTGCTGCTGGAGAGAATTACGAATGGACTGATATGTATGCAACATTTGCTAAAGAAGCTGCAGCAGAAGGATTTGATGAAATAGCAGAAAAGTTTAAACAAGTTGGTGCTATTGAAAAACGTCATGAAGAAAGATATTTAACATTATTAAAAAACGTTGAAGAAAATGCAGTATTTAGCAAAATCGAAGAGCAAGTATGGATTTGTTCAAACTGTGGACATATTTACATGGGGAATGATGCTCCTGATATGTGTCCTGTATGTGATCATCCACAAGCACACTTTGAAATCTTTAATGAAAACTTCTAAAAGCGGGAAATCCGCTTTTTTATTTTTAATAAAAAAAAGGTGGATTATTCTTCCACCTTTACTTCTTTAATACCATCAACTTCATCTTGAAGCATTGCTTCAAGACCAAATTTGATTGTGTCATCTAGTGCCAAACACCCTACACAAGCACCAATCATTCTTACATATACAATACCATCTTCGTATCGTAAAAACTCTACATCTCCACCATCACGTTGAATATAAGGTCTTATCTTTTCAATGACGGCAATTATTTCATTATTTTTTTTCTCCATAGCTACCATTCAAACTCCTTAGGATATATTATATCACTATAAATAAAAAATTATATAGAAAATGACCTAGATTTGTGAAAATAATAATTATTATAATGTTATCTGTGATATAATAAAAAACATGAAGGAGGTCTGTTCTTGTATCAAAATGGAGATATTGTTGAAGGTATTATTACAGGTATTCAACCTTATGGAGCCTTTGTAAAAATAGATGATCAACATAATGGATTGCTGCATATATCGGAAATTTCAGATAGTTATATACACGATATTCATGAATATGTATCAATGAAAGAAAAAATTAAAGTTAAAATACTCGATGTTGGGACAGATGACCATCATTTTAAATTATCACTAAAAGCATTGCATAAAGATGCTGGTAGAAAACGGCGTTCACAACCTCATCGTTTATTACCTAAACAAGAGCTTGGATTTAAAACGTTAGAACTACATTTAGATAAGTGGATTAAGGAAGGAATGGATGGAGGTAACAATGATTAAATTTGAAACAAAAAATGCTTTTTTACAAGAAGATATAACTTCTTATCAAGATGAGGTTACAAAACTTCATGATGCTTTAATGAACAAAACAGGGAAAGGAAATGACTTTCTTGGTTGGGTTGATTGGTGCAACAATTATGATAAAGCAGAATTTGAAAGAGTAAAGCAAGCGGCATCATATATTAAAGAAAATTGTGATGTGTTCCTTGTGTGTGGAATCGGAGGATCTTATTTAGGAGCTCGTGCAGCGATTGAAATGATCAATGGATTATATGCTGATAAAAAGCCAGAAATTATTTTCTGTGGAAATACATTTTCGTCAACATATACAAAACAAGTTTTAGATTATATTAAAGATAAAGATGTATGCTTGAATGTTATTTCTAAATCTGGTACTACAACAGAGACGGCATTAGCATTCCGATTGTTCAAACAAGCAATTGAAGAAAAATATGGCAAGGAAGAAGCAAGTAAAAGAATTGTAGCAACGACAGATGGTGCAAAAGGTACTTTGTATGAATTAGCTAAAAAAGAAGGTTATGATATGTATGTGATCCCAGATGATATTGGTGGTCGCTTTAGTGTAATTACACCAGTAGGACTTTTACCAATTGCTGTTGCAGGTATTGATATTGATGAACTTATGAATGGGGTTACACAAGCGTATAATGACTTTAATACTGCAGATTTAACAAAAAACCCAGCATATGCTTATGCTGTTGCAAGACGTATTCTTGAAAAACAAGGAAAAAGTGCCGAAATGTTTGTTACTTATGATTTACAAACAACGATGCTTGCCGAATGGTGGAAACAATTATTTGGTGAATCAGAAGGGAAGAATGGCTGTGGACTTTTGCCTACAAGCGCGACATTCTCTACCGATTTACACTCTTTAGGACAATTTGTCCAAGATGGAAAGAAATTGTTATTTGAAACGTTAGTTTTATTTGAAAAACCAACCGAAGATATTATCTTCCCTAATGATGATGATAATTTGGATTCAATGAATTATCTTGCAGGGAAAAATGTTGATTGGGTCAATAAAATGGCAATGAAAGGTACTTTGCAAGCGCATGTGGAAACAGGAAAAGTTCCAAACTTAGAAATTATTGTACCAGATATGAGTGCTTATTCATTTGGATATCTAGTATATTTCTTCTTTAGAGCTTGTGCTATGACTGTTTATTTAATTGATCAAAATCCGTTTGATCAACCAGGAGTAGAAGTATATAAGAAAAACATGTTTAAGCTATTAGGAAAAAACTAATTTGTGAATACAAGGATTTTTGAAATAGAATGTTCCAATTGTAATCATACTTGGTTTGTAAAGACAGATACCATATTTCATGATCATATTCATAAACAGATTAAATTTGCATTTTATGATGGTTCATTTTTCAAAAGAAAGTGTAGCAATTGTGGGGAATTGATTGATTTTAAATGTCCATTGGTGTATTACTTTACAGACAAAAATATCTTAATTTGTCTTGGGTGTGAAGCCCATAATGAGCAAGCAAAAAGTTACAATGTTTCTTCAATTGGTGAATTTGTTGAGAATTTGAAAATCATTGACTATGGTTGTACAATGGAAGAAATCATAGCGTTAAAAAAGAAATTAATAAACTATGATAAATTAATATTTGATAGTTTTGCAGATAATTGTTATTTCTTTCAGACTAGAGATGGAATCATAGCGATTGAAAAAATAGTGAAAGTACGATGATAAAATCGTACTTTTTTTAGATAATTACTTGAAAAATATAGAATTAGGTATATAATGAACATATGAACAAACGTTCATATGAGGTGGTATTATGGAACATCATTGTGAAATTATTGATGAAAAAGAAGTTATGAAGTTAAAAGCGAACATGCTACATATGGATGATACAGAAGAATTGGCTGTGTTTTTCAAAATGTATGCAGATCCAACCAGACTAAAAATTTTGAATCTTTTATTTCAAAGTGAATTGTGTGTTTGTGATATTGCATACTTATTAGGTATGAGTCATTCAGCGACTTCACATCAACTTGCGGTATTAAAGCGTAATCGTATTATTAAGTCTCGTCGCGAGAAAAAGAATGTTTTTTATTCTTTGGATGATCGTCACATTGAAATGATTTATAATGCTGCATTCGAACATATAAAGGAGTGATACTATGAGTCAAAGAAATGAAACGCATATGCACGAACACAACCATGATGGATCGTGTTGCAATCACACAAGTCGTGTGGAAAAACAAGAGGTGAATGAAAATCATCACCATGACCATGATCATTCTCACTGCAGTTGTGAAAGCCAAGCAGAAGAGGATGATGTAGGCGATATACAGGCCAAATATAAATATAAGATAGTTGGTCTTGATTGTGCTAATTGTGCAATGAAAGTAGAGGATACCCTCAATAAGCAAAATTTTATTAAGGATGCAAAAATAAATTTTTCTAGCGGTTTGCTATATGTAAATCCTAGTAAGCAAGCAAATGATGATACTTTACAAGAGAAGATTGCAAAGATTGTAGATGATGTTGAACCAGGTGTTAAAATTGTTGATACAGAAAGTGATGTTGATACAAGTAATAAGGGTGAATTGATTCATCTACTAGTAGGTATTGGATTGTTTTTGATTGCTCTTTATTTTGAATCGAGGATTAACTTTTCACCAATTTTCTTATATATGATTCCATATTTATTCATTGGCTATAAAGTATTATGGAAATCTGTCCGCAATATTATGAAAGGTGAGATTTTCGATGAAAACTTTTTAATGTCTATCGCTACCATTGGAGCCTTTGTTGTTGGGTCTTATGAAGAAGCAGTGGAAGTTATGTTGTTTTATAGCATTGGTGAACTTTTACAATCTTATGCAGTTAATAAATCAAGACGTTCTATATCTGATTTAATGGATATCAAGAGTGAATATGCTAATTTGATTAAGAGTGATGGTAGTGAAGTGAAAGTGGATCCAAAATCTTTAAAAATAAATGATATGATTAGTATCAAGGCAGGAGAAAAGGTTCCTGTTGATGGTGTTATTGTGAATGGAGCATCATCTTTAGATATTTCTGCTCTTAGTGGTGAAGCTGCTTTAAAAGATGTTGGTGCCGATGATGAAATTTTAGCAGGATCCATTAATACAAATGGTCTTCTAAAAGTAAAAGTTACAAAAATCTTTGAAGATTCTACCGTGGCGAAAATATTGGAACTTGTTGAAAATGCAGCGAATAAAAAATCTCCAATTGAAAATTTTATTACTAAATTTGCTAAGATTTATACTCCAATTGTTGTATTTTTAGCATTGGCTATCGTTCTTATTCCATCCTTAATCTATGGATTTGATGAGTTCAATACATGGTTATATCGTGGATGTACATTCTTAGTTATATCTTGTCCATGTGCACTTGTTGTATCTGTACCATTAGGTGTATTTGCTGGTATTGGTAGCGCAAGTAAAATTGGTGCACTTGTGAAAGGCGGGAATTATTTAGAATTATTGAATGATGTAAATTGTATTATCTTTGATAAAACTGGAACAATTACAAAAGGGAATTTTGAAGTCAGTGATTGGAGTGGTGATTCAAACATCTTAGAGTATGCAGCATATGCTGAAAGTTATTCTAATCATCCGATTGCAAAGAGTATTGTTTCAAAATATGGTAAAAAAATTGATTTTAAACGTTTGGAAAACTATCAGGAACTTGCTGGTTTTGGAGTAAGTGTAGAATTTGATGGAAAAGCTTTAATCGCTGGTAACGAAAAACTAATGAAGCAAGAAAAAATTGAATATACTGAAACGGATGCACTTGGCACAGTTATATATATTGCATATGACGGACTTTTTGTAGGGTATATAATAATTAGTGATGAAATTAAAAAATCTAGTAGAGAGGCTTTAAATGAACTCAGAGAGCTTGGTATTACCAATACTGTTATGTTAACTGGTGATCGTGAAGCAATTGCTAATAATATTGCAAATGATGTAGGAATTCAAAGTGTTCATGCACAATTGTTACCACAAGATAAAGTTTCTATTTTAGAAAACTACTTGTCTAATAAAGATAATACTGTAGCCTTTGTTGGTGATGGCATTAATGATGCTCCATCGCTTATGCGTGCAGATATAGGTATATCTATGGGAGGTATTGGTAGTGATGTAGCAATTGAAGCAAGTGATCTTGTTCTTATGACAGATGATTTGTTACTTATTCCCAAAACGATTAAAATTAGTCGTAAGACTAAAAAAATCGTTATGCAAAACATAATATTCTCACTTGCAGTTAAATTGATTGTTTTAATTCTATCAGCAATTGGTGTTGCAAATATGAGGATGGGAGTCTTTGCAGATGTTGGTGTTACTTTGATAGCAATTATAAACTCCATGCGTGCTTTAATTGCATATAAGCATGTATAATTAACAGTAGTATTATTTAATAATTTAAAAAAACTAGACACATAAATCATGTCTAGTTTTTTGATGTAATCGCTATTTTGCTATATTGAGAAAATATTTCTTATCCTCCTGATTCAGGAGTCTCAGGTTCTGTTGGTGTTGTTTCTGGAGGGGCAGTTTCCCCTGGGTCTGGAACAGTAGGTTCTACAGGCTTTTCTTCAGGCTCTTCTTCTGGAATGTAAGGCGTTTCTGTTTCAGGGACATAATAGTCATCGTCATAATTTGTATTTTCATTCACTTGTACATTTCCACCACTATAAGTTTCAAGGTAAGTAACGCCTTCCACTTCTTCATAACTAGGTAATTGTGCTCCCAAGTCATTTAAATCAAAAGCAAATTTCTTAAACGTTGTAGGCTTTATGATCATTTGATATTTTTTATATAGAGTATCTAAGTCCGTCATACTTAATACATAACATGATAAAGGGGTATTACTTCCCATACTTGCTGTTGTAAGCATGTAAGAACCACCATGATCCATTGATGTATTACCAAATGTCCAAGGACTTAAATCATTTAATTCATTGTTTATGAAATCAGAAAGTTGATCATAAGAGATATTCGTTTTTACATATTTAGGAACAATATCTAATAATGCTGGTACTTTTGTAGCACCATCTTTTGTAAGTAGTTTATTAGCAATTCCTTTTACAACTAATTGTTGTGCTTGAGTACGTTCAATATCACCATAAGTTTTACGATGTCTAGCTAATGCTAATGATTCTTCACCATTAAGTGTTTGAAGTCCCTTATCCAACACAATTAAATCTTCAGGAGCAAAACTTCTTTTTGAATTTTGTTCTTCAAAGGCAATTGGAACATCAACTTCAATACCTCCAATAGCATCAACAATCTGAACGACAGATGTAAAGTTAACTTGTACATAGAAATCAATGTCAAAACCAATTACATCATCTAAAGAATCCATGGTATTTTCAATTCCATCATTACTCGTGTGTGTCAATTTGTCATCGCCACCACCCAAAGCTAAATTTGGAATATAAGCATCCCTAGGGAAGGAAACCATCTCTACGTGATTTGTTAAAGGATTGACAATCAAAATCATATTAACATCACTACGTAAACTTGCTTCACCATCATCTGTAGTATCAACACCACTTAAGAGAATGGTAAATGGTTCTTTGGTAAGATCTTTTGTATTTTCTGAAGTATTTGTATTTGTTACTTTTCTTTTATACGTTGCAATTGTTTTGATGCCTTCTGTGTAGCCTTCACGTTCTGCTTCAACATGTTGTAAATAAGAAGAAGTAATAATCATTGCATCGATATCATTAGCATCCATTTTTTCAGCTAAAGATAAGTAGCTTTCTTCTTTTACATAATTAATGTTATTCGCTACTTTATTCAATTGCTTTTTACCGTAATTCGCATTTTCTTTATCTAGTCCATCTTGGACACCAACTTTTTTATCTGAGAGATCACTATCTGATTCTAAATTACTATCATTTTTTGCAATTACAGTAATCGTTATATATTTATCTTGATTTGTATTTGTAATTTGTCGAATTGAAGAAACTCCTTTATGCGCATAAAATGCAGAAAATCCATATAGCCCACAAAGAATTACAATCATAAATCGACGACCCCATAATGGCTTTCCACTCATCTTTTTAAAAGAAAGTGCTAAAAAGATAAGATATATTAATAAGAAAATCGCCAAGGCAGCAATTCTCCATTTTTCTGGTAAGCTCTTAATATCCCAAATATAATAACAGCTCAATGCCATCAATAGAGTTAAGGTAATTAACAATACATAATCTGCAATTCTTGATTTTTTTAACCGTCCCATAAATTCACCTCATGCTCATAATTATATAATAAAAAGCATACACATTGCAAAAATAACATATTTTCCCACAAAATATCATTTTAAGATACTTTATAAAAGTTTAAAAAAGCAAATCGTTTTTCATTGATTTGCTTTTGTTACTATTTAATTATGGGACTAATTCCAAACCTTCTATGTCCTTGAAAGTACTATAAGGTTCATATAGATCATCTAAATCGAAGGTAAGCTCAGATAACTTCTTAGGGCTCTTTATAAGTTCATAAACGCCATTTACTTGGATAACATCATTTCTTGAAAGATAGTAAATGCTCAACGGCTCATACTCGCCACCAGCTGCTGTTATCTCACTTCCATTTCTTCCGTTTGTTAGGTTGACAGAAGATATTGTCCATCCTTTTAAATCATCTACTTGCTTGCGTACAAAAGAACTAAGTTGTTGATCTGAAAAATTCATTATTACATACTTTGGTATGATTTTTAAGACATCATCAATTTTACTAATTCCTTCTGTTGTTGTAACTTTATTTATAATTCCTTTAATTACTTCTAGCTGTGCTTCATTACGACCGATATCTTGATTTAAATAAGATTTCCGATGCCTTGCATAGGCAAGTGCCTGTCTACCATCTAATCGCTGATAACCAGCTTCAAGACGAATTAAGTCTTCTTCAGCAAAACTTCTCTCTTCATCCTGCTCTTCAATAGCGTTAAGAACATTTACATCGATACCACCCAATGTATCAACAATTTCAATAAGTGAGGAAAAAGATATTTTCGCATAGAAATCAATGTCAATTTGAAATGTTTGTTCAACTGCTTCTATTGTATTTGTAACACCATTCCAACCAGTATGAGTCAGTTTATCGTTTTTTCCATAATATGCTGGATTGGGTACAAAGGAATCTCTTGGAATGGAAATCGTTGTAATATGATTTGTATTTGGATTGATAATCATAATCATATTCATATCACTTAAAGATTCTGACAAGACATCCATTTCATCAGTAGCACTAATATATACCGTAAACACTTCTTTGGTAATATCAATGTTATTTCCTTCAACTTTGTTTTTATAAGTATAGGTAAAAGATTCAATAATGGTTGAATCTTCGTATAAACCAGCATATACACTATTTAATAGATTTTTTTGCTCACGATTAACGACTATTGCATCTACAAGACCTCTATAATAAGCATCATACATACTTTGGTAATCCTCGTATTGTATTTGTTCATAGGTATCAGAAATTCGCTTTTTAAGATCTTTTTTCACATCTTCGCAAGCTTTTTTGTCACTAGCATTTTGAAATCCAATACTTTTTCCAGATAAATCCTCAATATTTTCAACTGTATTGATTTCATTGTTCAAAACCATAATATCCATTGTTATCTTTGTTTCACTAACGTTGTTAGAGCCATCCGTGATCCCTGAAAATCCATCACTTAGATTTTTCACGAATACAGAAGCAAAAATCAAAGCTCCTGTAATTAATACCATTAATATTCTGCGTACAATTTCAATCGCTTGTTTTTTTAAAAACATGCTCAATATACATATTGCATAAATCAAAGCAAAAGCTACAAATGCTAAAATAATGTACTTGTTTGTAAATTTTTTTAATAAAAATAACAAGTATCCAGCGATAACAGGATAAGCTATTAAATATATACAATCAATAACTCGACCCCATGAAATCTTTCTTTTTAATTGTCCTTTAGTTTTCAATGTGCCCACCTCGAAATGATTATATCTTATTTTTTTATAAAAATCTCTATATTTTAAAAATTCTAATTGAAATTATAGTATAATAAGAACATTGAGGTGAATATATTGGATTTATTAAATGGACTGAACAAGCAACAATTAGAAGCTGTAAAAACAACGGATCATCATTTGCGTATCGTTGCAGGTGCTGGTAGTGGAAAAACACGAGTTATTACAACAAGAATTGCATATTTGATTGAGGAAAAGCATGTTGCTCCTTATCGAATTTTAGCTATTACTTTTACGAATAAAGCTGCAAACGAAATGAAAGTAAGAGTTGAGAACTTTCTTAACGTAACTAGATCTGGTGTCCTTATTTCTACGATCCACTCTTTGTGTGTGCGCATTTTAAGAGAAGAAATTCGACATTTTAATTATCCCCAAAATTTTGTAATTTTAGATGGTGATGATCAAAAGAGTATTTTAAGAGAAATTTATAAGAAGCATAATATTGAAGTAAAGACATTATCTTTTAATCATGCACTATCTTATATTTCAAATAATAAGTGTGCTTTTATCCGTGCGGATAAAGCCATGCAAATGGTATCTTATGAATTTGAGAAGCTAATGGCTACTGTTTATAAAGACTATGAAAAGAAATTAGAAGATATGCAAGCGCTTGATTTTGATGATTTGCTAATCTTTGTAAATCGCTTATTTAAAGAGAATAGTGAAGTACGTGATAAATGGCAAAGCCGTTTTGATTATATCCATGTAGATGAATTTCAAGATGTCGATGAAATTCAATATGGAATTATTAAAAATTTAATTGCTCCATCTGCATATTTGTGTGTAGTTGGAGACCCTGACCAAACGATTTATACATGGAGGGGGGCTAAAGTTGATATTATTATGAATTTTGAAAAAGACTTCCCAAATTGTGAAAGTATTATTTTGAATGAAAATTATCGTTCTACGAAAAGTATATTAAAAGGTGCTAATGCATTGATTAGAAATAATCAATTTCGTGTCGAAAAAGATTTATTTACTAATAATGATGAAGACTACAAAATCAATTTCTATGAGAGTCAGGATGAACGTTATGAAGCATTGTGGATTGCCAAAAAGATTGTATCCTTAAAAGAAGAAGGGGTTCCATACCATGAAATTGCAATCTTATATCGTTCAAATTATCTATCGCGCAACCTTGAGAAAGTTTTGTTAGAAGCTCACATCCCTTATCGTATTTATGGAGGTGTGAAATTCTTTGAACGAGCAGAAATAAAAGATGCTTTATCATACTTGCGTTTATTAGTGGAAAACTCAAAAAGTATGAGTGAGTTAGCGATTAAACGAATTCTTAATGTTCCTCGTCGTGGGGTTGGACCAAAAACAATGGAAACGATTGATTTGTTAGCTGATGCGAATAAAGAAGACTACTTTGATGTATTGAGTAAATATGCTGTTGCAAAAGGGAAAACGCAACGAAATATCGAAGAATTTGTTGCTTTGATTTCAAAATATCGTTCTGAAAAAAGTACATATTCAATTTCTATTATATTGAAAAAGCTTTTAGAAGAAAGTGGTTACTTAAAAGCTTTGGAAATTGCAAATGAGACAGAACGCTTAGAAAATGTTAATGAATTGATTCATGATATTGAAAATTATGAAGAAAATAATCCAGAAGGATCTTTGGACGATTATTTACAGATGATTTCTTTGTATACAGATACACAAGATGAAGAATTCAAAGATAGCATTCAATTGATGAGTGTTCATGCTGCAAAAGGTTTGGAGTTTGATTGTGTCTTTGTATATAGTGTCAGTGAAGGTATTTTCCCTAATGAAAGAAGTGTAAACGAAGGGGGAAGACATGCTTTAGAAGAAGAGAGAAGACTTGCTTATGTTGCTTTCACAAGAGCCAAAAAACAATTGTTTTTAACTAGTTCAGCTGGATATTCATATGTTACACAACGAATGAAAAGTGCATCACGCTTTATAAAAGAACTGGGAGAAGATGTTGTTAACCGTGAAGGAGAAATATTTAATCCTTATCCAAACAAACAAAGTGTTGATAAAGGGGAAAAGCAATACGATGGAACATCATCTATGAAGATGCCAACCAGCAAAAAGAAAGGTTCTATTCGCAAAGGTGATTTGATTCATCATGATGCCTTTGGTGAAGGGGTGGTTATTACTTTAAAAGATGGTGTCGCAACCATTGCCTTTGATAAAAAGTTTGGTATTAAAAAATTGGCCGCTAATCACCATATGATTACAAAGAAATGATAGGAGTGTTTTATGAACAAACGAATTAATGAACTAAGAAAAATATTACATCAGTATGGTTATGAATACTATGTACAAGATAATCCATCTGTTAGCGATCAAGAGTATGATCGCTATATGCAAGAGTTAAAGGAATTGGAGGAACAACACCCTGAAGCGTTTGATCCTAATTCACCAACACAACGAGTTGGGGGACGAGTATTAGAAGGATTTACTAAAATTGTTCATAAACGTTCTATGTTATCCTTAGGAAATGGTTATAATTATGAAGATTTGAAAGCTTTTGATGAACGAATTCGAGAAGATTTTAAAGATATTGAATATATCGTTGAATTAAAAATAGATGGCCTTGCAATGTCTTTAACATACGACAATGGACGTTTTGTACAAGGTGTTACACGTGGTGATGGGGAAACCGGAGAAGATGTAAGTGAAAACATTCGCATGATTCGCTCAATTCCTATGGAAATTCCATTTCAAGAAGAACTAGAATTACGTGGTGAAATATTTATGCCGAAAACTTCATTTGAAGAATTAAACAAAAAACGAGAACTGAATGATGAAGAATTGTTTGCCAATCCTCGTAATGCAGCAGCTGGGACCATCCGTCAATTGAATACAAAAATTGTATCAGAACGTAACTTAGATGGTTTTTGGTATCAATTAGCAGTGGATTTGGATTTTATTCATACCCATGAAGAAGCATTACTTTTTTTGAAAGACAATGGATTTAAGGTGAATCCTCTTTGGAAGAAATGTAGTAGCATTGATGAAGTATGGGCATATATTTTAGATATGAGCGAAAAACGTAATACCCTCGCATATGAAATTGATGGTATTGTTATAAAAGTAAATAATTTACAACAACAACAAGAATTAGGAAGTACTGCAAAAACACCAAAGTGGGCAATTGCATATAAATTTCCTGCTGAAGAAGTGATTACAAAATTAACCGATATTGTGTTAACTGTTGGACGTACAGGTAAGGTTACACCAAATGCTGTGTTGGAAGTTGTTCGTGTTGCGGGTACTAAAGTACAAGCAGCTCAATTGCACAATGAAGATTTTATCACTAGCAAAGATATTCGAATCAATGATATGGTTGTTGTTCGTAAAGCAGGGGATATTATCCCAGAAGTTGTTCGTTCATTACCAGAGCGACGTAATGCAGATTCTAAACCTTATGTTTTTCCTAAGGTTTGTCCTGTTTGTCATAGTGAGCTAGTTCGTTATCCTGATGAATCTGCGCATTATTGTATTAATATCGATTGCCCTGCAAGGGTTATTGAAAGTATGATTCATTTTGCATCTCGAGATGCTATGAATATTGATACCTTAGGTGATAAACGGGTTGAATTTCTACATGAACATGGTTTCTTAAACACCATTGAAGATATCTATCGATTAAAGGAACATCGCGAAGAATTGCTATCCTTAGAAGGTTTTAAAGAAACTTCAATAGATAAATTATTATCAGCCATTGAGCAAAGTAAGAAAAATCCTTTAGAGGATTTAATTTATGGGCTTGGTATAAAACATATTGGTAAAAAAGCTGCCAAAATTTTAGTCAAACAGTTTTCTATGATAGAAGCTTTGCAAAATGCAACATTAGATGAATTAATATCAATTAAAGATATTGGAGAGATTAGTGCAATTTCTGTGATTGATTTTTTTGCAGAAGAAAAAAATCAAAAGCTGATTGAGCAACTAAAAATGTTTGGTTTATGTATGAAAAGTGATAAAATAGAAAACATAGATACTTTTTTCACAGGTAAAACAGTAGTAATCACTGGAACCTTATCTTCTATGGGACGTAATGATGCGAAGGATTTATTAGAAAAATTTGGAGCTAATGTCAGTGGTAGTGTATCTAAGAAGACAGATTTGGTAATATATGGAGATGCGGCTGGATCAAAATTAGAGAAGGCGCAAAAATTAAGTATTGAGACGATGAATGAGGATACATTTATGATGGAGGTACAGAAGTATGAAAAATAAAATCATTGTATTTCTATGTATGATTATTTTATTAAGTGCCTGTGGAAGTGATAGTAGTGGTGATAGTAAAGTTAACGTTACAGAACCAATCGTTGCAGGTGACTATAAAATTTTAAGTTCTTATGCTAGTAGTAATTCACGTCAAACTCATGTGGAGTTTAATCGTGGGTGGTATGATCGTGAAACAATTGGTAAAGGGCTTATGCATTATTCAAAACAACATTTTTCACCAGATTCTTACTATTTGATGGAAGGTCAAATTTTAAAACGTGGTGACCTTCAAATAAATGTTCCTGAAGGCCCTGAAGTCGATAAAGAAGGATTGTTGGGAAGAAAAAGCAGTGAAAATGAACATGGATTAAATCCGGAATCAGATTCTTCATTTTTAATTAGCAAAACGCCTGAACAAACAATTAAAGTGGGAAGATCTACAACGCCAATTGTTGATATTTTTGAAATCGATTTCACTAAAGAAGCTAGTAGTGATCCTGAAATTGATGGTATTAGTTTAGCGATTGTCCTTTCACCTAATGTATTAGATGCACAGGATAAAGAACATGCAATCAGCGATGATGTGTTGTTTACCATTGGTGAAGAAGCTGCGATTACCTTAGTGGATTATTTACGTAAAATGCCTGAAATAGGAAATAAAACACCTATTTATATAACATTGTTTAAAGCGGAATCTTCTGATGATTCACTTCCTGGCACCTTTATTGCAGAAGCATATGCAAAAGATAGTGTTTCAATGAGTAAATTAAATGAGGAATGGATGATTTTCAGCAGTGAAAATGCTACTAAAAAAGATGCTGTTATTGCACAACAATTTGATGCTTTGAAAAATGAATTATTTATGATTGTTCCTAATGATATTGGTGTTGTAGGAAAAGGAAAGTTTGTTGATGATAAAATTGATACATTGCAGATTACGATTACATCACAAGCAAAAACATATACAGAGAGTTCAGCAATCATTCAAACTGTGAATGAATCGCTTAATAATTTTGAGAATGATGATATTGAAATTAGTGTTCGCTTTTATAATGATGGTGAAGCTTATGCGATGATAAAACGAGAAAAAGGCACAAAAGATACAACAGTAATTATGTATTAGGGGGTACTTATGGAAATGTATAGCAATGAATATTTTAAAAAGTTAGCAAATCAAATTATGTTTGATTTAAGCGATGAAGAAATTGTTAGTTTAAAAGCAGATTTTGAAATTATGCTTCAACAAATGGAACTGTTGAATAAAATTGATACAGATGGTATTACCGAAATGGTATATCCTTTTGAGGATGAAACATATTTTCTTCGTGAAGATAAAATTAATCATGTTTTGTCACAAGAGGATGCACTTGAAAATGCGCCTGAAACAAAAGATGGGCAAATTGTTGTTCCAAAGGTGGTGAAATAATGCGTATTGATGATTATAAGCAAGGTAATCTTGAAAAGGTTGTAGAAGCTGGAGAAAAAGCAAAAGCTTCTCAGGAACGCTTAAATGCGGTTGTCAGCTTTTGTGATATAGAAGAACAAATCAAAGATTATAAACATACACAAAGTGATTTATTATTTCAAACACCTGTTGCATTGAAAGATAATATAAATACCAAAGGAACCCGTACAACAGCATCAAGTCGAATACTGGATAATTACATTCCTGTTTATAATGCAACTATTGTTGATAAATTGAAAGCGGCAGGAGCTGTTTTTGTTGCGAAAACGAGCATGGATGAATTAGGAATGGGTGGAACTAATTTAAATGCATATACAGGAAAAGTAAATAATCCTTGGGATTTACAACGTATTTCAGGTGGGAGTAGTGGAGGAAGCGCTGCACTTGTAGCAGAAGGTGTTGTACCATTAGCCATTGGTAGTGATACTGGTGATAGTGTAAGAAAGCCAGCTGCATATTGTGGGGTGGTAGGTCTTAAACCTACTTATGGTAGAATTTCGCGTTATGGGATAATTCCATATGCTTCAAGTTTAGATCATGTTGGTTTATTTACTACAACAATTAAAGATGCTGCTACTGCTCTTGAGGTATTAGCAGGCCGTGATGATAACGATATGACAACTTCTTATAAACCAGTCGAAAAATATAGTTCTTTACTAAATAGTGATTTGCAAGGAAAACGTATTGGGGTCATTAAGAATGTTATGGATGCAATTGAAGATAAAACAATTCAAGAAACCTTTAAACAGTTATTAGACAAATTAGAAAGTCGTGGTGCAATTATTGAAGATGTTGTATTTGATACAGATCTAATGAATGCTTTATTACCAACTTATTATGTTATATCCAATGCTGAAGCAACTGCCAATCATTCCAATTTAGATGGGATTCGTTTTGGTGTTCGTGAAGATGGAGATGATCTTACTTCTATCATGATCAACTCTAGAACAAAAGGCTTTAGTAGTGAGGTAAGAAAAAGGTTTGTTATTGGATCATATTCTTTGTTTACTGAAAATCAAGATAAGATTTTTAGAAAAGCACAAAAAGTTAGACGAAGAATTGTTGATGCATTAAAAGAAAAACTTGCTTCTTATGATGTTTTATTAGCAAGTGCTGCTGGATCTATAGCACCATATCCTGATGAATCTTATGGTGAAAAATTAAGTGCTACATATTTAGTTGCTGAAAACCATATGTTGCTAGGAAATTTTAGTGGATATCCATCCATTACTGTTCCCAATGCTATTGTTGATGGAATGCCAGTTGCTGTAAATCTATTAGCAAAACCATTTGAAGAAACATTGATGCTTTCCATTGCGAAAGCAATTGAAGAAGAATGTGGCTTAGAAGGGTATTGTAGGGAGGTAAGTGAATAATGAACTTTGAAGTAATTATTGGAATTGAAATTCATTGTGAATTAAAGACAAAAACAAAAATGTTTTCTAGCGCTCCTGTAAGCTTTGCAGCTAAGCCCAATACTTGTACAAATGAAATTGATTTAGGGATGCCTGGAACTCTTCCATGTGTAAATCAAGAGGCGGTTAGAAGTTCTATTAAGGTCTGTCATGCACTTGAGTGCGAAATTGACCCATTGGTTCGCTTTGATCGTAAGAATTATTACTATTCGGATTTACCAAAAGGATTTCAAATTACACAACAGTTTTTTCCAATTGGGAAAAATGGAGAAATCATGATTAATACAGATGATGGTGAGAAAATTATTCGTATCAATCGTATTCATATGGAAGAAGATACTGCAAAACAATTTCACCATGATGATGGCTCTTATTTAGATTTCAATCGTGCAGGAACACCATTGATTGAAATTGTTACAGAACCGGATATGCGAAATGGTAAAGAAGCTGCTGCTTATGTAGAAAAGATTCGTAACATTTTGTATTACCTTGGTGTAAGTGATGTGAAGATGGAAGAAGGATCTTTACGTTGTGATGTAAATATCTCTTTACGCCCTTATGGTAGTGATACATTGGGGGCAAAAAGTGAAATTAAAAACTTGAATTCAATTAGTAATGTTCAAAAAGCAATTGAATACGAAATTGATAGACAAAATAAAGTCTTATTATCTGGTGGTACAATTGATCAAGCTACTTTACGATATGATGAAACTGCAAGAAAAACCGTTTTGATGAGAAAAAAAGAAGGGGATGTTGATTATAAATATTTCCCTGAACCAAATATTTTTCCAATTCGTTTAAAAGAAGATTTTATCTCATCTATTATCGAGCAGTTAGACGAACTACCAGATCAAAGAAAGCATACATATATTCATTCATATGGTTTAAATGAATATGATGCTCAGCAAATTGTTGCAAATAAAGAGTTATCTGACTTTTACAATAAAGTAGTAACAAATACAAAAGAATATAAATTGGCAGCAAATTGGATATTAGGGGAAGTAAGTGCTTTTCTTAATAAAGAAAATATTGCAATTGATCAAAGTTCTATTATCCCTGAAGAGTTGGCAATAATGATTGACATGATTGTGAAAAAGGAAATTTCAGGAAAACAAGCGAAAGAAGTTTTTGAAGAAATTGTACTTGGAAAAAAAGCAAAAGAGGTTGTAAAAGCCAAAGGAATGGAACAAGTAAGCGATGAAAATGCCATTTTGGATTTTGTTATAAATGTACTAGATGCAAACCCTCAATCAATTGAGGATTATAAAAATGGAAAAGATCGTGCTGTAGGTTTCTTGGTTGGTCAAGTTATGAAATTATCCAAAGGACAAGCAAACCCAGCGATAACAAATAAGTTAATAGTTGAGGAATTGAAGAAAAGATAGTAAAATATACTAGAGATTTCTAAATCATTATAAGGAGTAGTGTATGGCGTTAAAGAAAAAGAAATTAAAAACACCAAAAAATACTGGACAAAAGAAAACTAACAAGAGAAGACCAAATTGGATATTGCGTTTTACACTTATCGTCATCGCAGTTCCTTTAATTATCTTAGCTTGGGTTTTAATGACCTCTTTAGAAACATCGGGTGAACCAGTTGTTGGAAATCGTTTTGATAACCAATTGGATCCTGCAATTACTGAAAAAAAAGTAGATGAATTAAAAGGGAAGTTTACATATGCTGAAGCTGAAAATGTAGAAGTAAATTTAAAAAGTGCTACTTTAAGAATTACCATTGATGTAGCTGATGCAACTACGGATGAGCAAATTACAGCAATTATGAATGATGTATACGCAAAGGTAGATGAAACACTACCAATTGCTACGTATTTCACAAATAAAAAAGCAGTAAAAATGTACGATCTTGAAATAAATGTATATAATTATATACCTGATGATACAAATAGAGCTGGATATATTTATCATCTTTTAACAAAAAATGCTGGAAATGATGGACCAGAACATTCAATTCCATCACAACCAAAAAATCAATCTACAGCAGATGATTTAAAGAAAGCACCTAAAAAAGGAGAACAAGTCGGACAATAGTCCGATTTTTGTTATTAAATATGATGAAAAAAAATGATATTTATGAAGGTACATGTAGTGATTATACATATGATGGTCTTGGGATTGTAAAAGTTGATGGTTTTTCAGTATTTGTTAAGAATGTCATTATTGGTGAAACTATTTTATTTAAACTCATTAAAATAAAGAAAAATTATGGCTATGGACGTATAATTGAGATTAAAAACCCCTCCATACACCGCACAACACCATTCTGTGAGTATTTTGGAAAATGTGGGGGGTGTCAATTACAGCATATGGATTTAGAAGCGCAAAATGAATTAAAAGAAAATATAGTCATCAATAATATTCGCAGAATTGCTCATAGTGATGCTGAAGTTAAACCAATACTCAATGGACAGCCAAGAGCATATCGTAACAAGGCACAATTTCCATTAACAGCAAATCCATACGCTCTTGGCTTTTATCGTATTCATTCAAATGAAATTGTTGATATTACTATGTGTCCTATACAAAGTGACAAGATAAATACACTATATCAATACCTGAGATTACATTTAAAATCAACTTCTTTTGTATCTAAATTACGTCATATACTTATTAAACATGCATTTCATACAGATGAGATCATGTTGGTATTTATCGCTAGTGATAACATACAAAATAGTATGGAAGAATTTATAAACAAACTAACAAAAGAACAGAATATTACTAGTGTTATTTTAAATGTAAACCGCTCTACAAATAATGTAATTCTGGGAAATGAAGAACATTTACTTTTTGGTAGTAATACGATCAATGAATCGCTAATGGGATATACCTTTCAAATTGCTTCCAAATCGTTTTATCAAGTCAACCCAGAGCAGACAAAGGTTTTGTACGAGAAAGTATTAGAGTATGCAAATATCACTAAAAATGACACTGTAATTGATTTATACTGTGGAGTAGGAAGTATATCTTTATTTCTTGCGAAATCAGCAAAGCAGGTAATTGGGATTGAAATCGTTGAAGATGCGATTACAAATGCAAAAGCAAATGCGAAAATGAATCATATTAATAATATTGAATTTGTATGTAGTGATGCTGGTACATATGCTGAATATATGGTAGCGAATAATATTACTGCAAATATTGTTGTTCTAGATCCACCAAGAAAAGGATGTGATGATAAAACAATTCAAAGTGTTATTAAGATGCACCCTGAACGTATTGTTTATGTATCTTGTAATCCTGCTACACTAGCAAGAGATATTGAAAAATTTGAACAATTTGATTATAAATGTACCATCGTACAACCCGTTGATATGTTTCCACATACATTTCATGTGGAAACGGTCTGCTTGATGTCTAGGAAAGAGAAATAAATAGCGAAGTGTTGCGTATTTACTGGATTTTTTTGAGATTAGGCAATAGTTCATGAAAGTCCGTATTTCTTATTTTGAAACATATCTACTGCAAAAACGGTCAGAGTGTTTAGGCAGTGGATTAGATGTTATAGAAGGAGGCGTTTTCATGGAATTTGATTTGAGAACTTGTGATGCAGCATACAACTTCGTTCTTGATTTTATGGGTATGACTCCTGATGAGTACATCACAGAGAGTATTATAAATTGTGAGAATGACTTTGAGACATTTTGGAGCCGGAATATTAAACGAATAAAATCAATTGATATTTCTGGGGTGAGGCTGATGGCATTTCATGTTGTAGGTTCAATTGATGAATGTTGCGAGATTAAAGAAAATGGTTTGATGAATTTACAAAGTGTTCTTTCGGAAGAAACCATCTTAAAGAAGCTATTAGAAAAAACAGGTGTCATATTTGATATTCCAAATAAGCTCGTGAGCTGTAAAGAGAATAATTATGACATTGATTATGAGAAATACAAAGGCCATCATTTCTTGACAGGAATGGATGAAAAGTTATACCGTGTTGCTCATCGAGTTTATTATGATTTTTGTGTAAATGGATTCATGGCTAATGATAATGTGTTCAATTATGGTACTAACATTCACGAAAGGCCTGAATTCTTAATGACACTCGGAGAATTATTTCCGCAGGCAGAAAAAGTTGAAAGTTTCTGGAAAACAAAAGCTAAGAGTTATAGAGTTGACTTCTATGCGACCATTGACCAAGTTCACCGATTCAATTTTGAACTTGATGAGTATAGAGACCCTCCTTACGAGGATTGGGTTGACCTTGATGATGATATGAAACTTAAAAAATGGATGTTATCACACATTATTGATAGAGCGCATGGCGATTTGGGCATACAATTTTATATATAAAAGATGATGTGATAATTCCGGTAAATCAAATTATTGATATTTCAGAATTATAAAAGCATATAAAAGGCGGTGTGATTATGGGTGAATATGTAAAAAAGAAAAAATACATGGTATTCCAAAGTGTAGAATCACTTCAGCAAGCTGTTAATGTTCTAAATGATGCGGCAGCTGCGGTAAATGATAAATCACGTACAATTAGAGAAAGCGCAATCCCTGAAGTGCTTGCAGGAGTATTAGGTGCTGGTATTGGCGGAGTAGGTTCTTTTGCTGCACTTTACGGGTTGGGTTCTGTTGTAGGATTATCAGCAGCAGGTATAACATCAGGACTTGCTGCAGCAGGTAGCATTGTTAGCGGCGGTATGGTTGCAGGTGTATTCGTACTTGCAGCACCTGTAGCAGCCCTTGCAGCAGCAGGAGTAGGATTTGCTACACACTTAAAAAATAAACAGTTAAGACAAGAAAAAGAACGTTTGTATAAAGAAGCTTTGAAAAAGCATGAAGCAATTATTCAAGCTTTGAAATCTGAGGTTGATGCTGATAAAGAGCGTCTCGATTACTTACAGAGCTTAAATATTCTTCTTACGCAAATAATAAAAGACTTAAAGAAGGATTTGGGTAAGGCGGCATGAGCAAATTCAAGTACACTGAAACAGAACAACAATTTAATAATGCTTTGAATCATCAGTCAAAAGAATTAAGTTTAATTAAAAGACCTGATATGACATCAGTAGAAGTTTGCATTTCTGAGAGCGAAGAACTACTGAAGGAGTTAGGTATCTCTACAGAGAGTATGCCTGAAGTGGTTAACCCTACATTTCAAAGGGGGATGGTAGTTCCTACGTGGGAGGAATTGTGCATTCAAGCTGAACAGGAAGTTGGTTCAACAACAGATTTAGAATCCCTTTTTACAGATGAAGAATTGAGAATGAATCAAGTTGCTCTACGTGCTTTGAATATCGATTACAATAATATTCATAAGCTTGATAAAATAGATATTACTATTTGTGCAACTGCAGGTATTTTGGGCGTTGTTGTTGATATTCTACTAATAGGAATTCCGAAAAAAACACCAGAAGGTTTAAAAGGTGGGCCACTTTCCAATTATGTAAGAGACTGGTTTAATCAAAGATTTCCAGAAGTAGAAATGGAAAAACTCTCCAATTCAAAAGTAAGCAAAGTATCATTTGATGCTCAGGATAATCGCCATACTACAGAGTATGTTACCGGTTTATCTGCTTACTATCATAGATTGTTATCGCTTGGGCATGACCCTATCCTTGGATTGATATTTGGAGTTTATGACATTTTGACTGATAAAATGACGACGATTGATAAAACTGGCAAAATGGTATCTCAGGTTATGGAAAACTATGCAGACCGAAAAGAAAGTGATATTTTTGCTGCAATTGCTAAGCAGATTATTCATTTCAAATCTGACATTACAACGTCTATGGGGCTACCGGCTCCTTTGATGGCATTATTTAACTTACTCCAGTTTGGTAGTATTGGAGAAGAAGAACAGATAATTGCTGAAATTGTGCAGGGAATGTATTACGAAGGTTATGATTTCATTCATTTTTGTAGTATGTCAATTCCGACAATGATAATTGAAGTAATCATCAGATTAGGCTATGGCATTAAGAGGATTAAAGAAGGTAATTCTATAAAGGACTCGATTCCTTTTTCATTAAATCGAGAAAAACATCCAAAGCTGAGCACTATGTTATTCATTGGACATTCTGCGGCTACTGCTGTAAATGCTGGAAAGGTTTACTTCACCAAAAATCCTATGGCAATAAACTATCCTCAATGGATAACATTTGCTAAATATTTATACAAACAATTGAAATGGGTGTTGTTAGAGAAACAAGAACTTAAAGATGCCTACGTTAGAGGTATCATTGCTGAAGAATTGAATGAAATATATGCTGAAATAGATAATAGCTTCACGGAAATGTCGGAAGAGTATATAGTTGTCTTTAATTAAGAATCGCCCTCTCAACCATTATGGCTGGGAGGGTTTTATGCGTCTATGCTTATCTTTCAACATCGACCTTGAATCCGAATTTCAATTCAACGGTACAGTGAGTAGGCCAGATTATAATTTGCTTGAGCCAGCATTTTACAAGCTCCTGCTGAAGCTCCATAAGCTTCTCATCAATGCCATCCGTGGTGATTGCAGTAGAAGCTCTGATGACCGATGCGATATTTTGATTTATCTCTAAGAAGCTCATTCTAGACGATGAGTACAATTTCCTGCAGGTCAATCTCGTTGATGATTCTTGCGAGGCACTCAAGGCCATGGGTTCTAACTTGCTGATGCAGCGCCAGACGATGGATTTGCAGCCACGGTTGTTCCAATGAATTCTTCTGAACATTTCACCACAATCACCACAAATAATAATCTGTGAGAAGCAGTGCTTGCAGCTGTAGCTTCGTTTCTTTCCATTAGCACTGGTCTTAACCACTCGCCTGTATACCAATTCTTCCTGCCACGCATGTAAATTTCTCTAGGAATAATCGCTTCGCGGTTTCCTTCAACATAATATTATGGAACGATGCCACTGTTCTTAACTCTGGTCTTGTTCGGTTTTTGGACTTTTTGTTGTAAAGTAAGAACCAAACATATCCACGGTTAAAATGTCGTAGGGTTGAGTTTAGAAGATGAAAACGGTAGGGAGTGGATATAGGATTGTTAAAAGAAATTAATTGAGTACGGAGTATCGAGAGGAAGTTTGCAAATAAGAGAAATAAAGAACAGAAAACCAATTGTATCTGGTACATTATAAGAAGTGAATAATCCGCAAAAGTATTATACAGGCAGTAAAATGATTATGTCTAGTCTCCAGATACGGCTTCAATCTAGGTGTTCCTGCAACAGTTCATTGTGACGGAGAAAACTAATCATAACAGTGAATGATATTAATAATTTGTAGAGGATGGTGTTGTATACAATTAAAAACCTAGGATGATAATTTTATTATTTAAATATAATCAAATATCATCAAACTGATGCAAATATAATAAAAATGAGTATAATAAAGAGAAGCAGTTTAATTATACAGAGAGGTGATGTTATGCAAAATAGCAACGAAGATATATGGATTAATATTAATGAAGCTTCTGAATATTTAGGTGTAAAAACTGTTACTTTACGTGGAGTGATAAAGAATGAGAATTCTGTTCCAGCATATAAAGTTGGTAAGCAGTGGAAATTCAAACGATAGAAATAGACAAATGAGTCAAAAGTGGAGAAAGCGAATTATGAAACAAAAAAAGATTAAGCATTTATCATTGTTTGCCGGGTACGGTGGTATAAATTTAGGTTTTCAATGGGCAGGTTTCAAGACAGTTGCAGGAGTAGAAATCAAACAATTTGCTTGTGATATTCTTAGAAAAAAATGGAGAGATAAATCATGGCACTAATTCAAGAAGAATTAAAAATAATTAAATTAAAAGACTTACTTAATATAAATTTAGCCTTGCCTTCATATCAGCGTCCATATAGTTGGAGTGCGAAGTCAAGTAATACCTTATTTATTGATACATATGAAGCCTTTAAGGATGGAATAAACGAATACCGACTTGGATCGGTAATCTTACAGAAAGAATGTTCAGAAAAATATAATATTGTTGATGGACAACAAAGACTTACTACCTTAACAATTCTACTTTTTTGCTTAGGCGATGACAATCAAAGATTGTTGGAAGAAAAATACAGCAAACTATCTAATGATGTTATTGTTACAAATTTTGGTGTTCTTTCTAAAAGAACTAACGAATTAACTGATGATGAGCGTAAAAAATATAAAGATTATCTTTTGAATCAATGCACCACGGTTCAAATTGTTACAGATAGTGAACAAGAGGCGTTTCAGTTCTTCGATTCACAAAATTCTCGTGGAAAAGAGTTAGCACCACATGATTTGTTGAAATCATACCATTTACGGGAAATGAATAACGAGGATGAAAAACAAAAAGTTAAAATTATAAATAACTGGGAAAATATGAATCAAGATGATCTAGATGATTTATTTAAAAACTATTTGTACCCACTAACTCAATGGTATAAGAAAAAAAAGGGGTTGGGTTATTCTTCAAGCAAAATTGATTCTTTCAAAGGAATTAAAGGAACAAATATCTACAACTATGCAATTTATCATAAAGCTAGTAGTCTGTATGTAGAACAACTCAATACTAATGGTAGTAGTGAATTACTTGCCTCAAAATTTTTGAATCAATTCCAATTGACACAACCATTGATAGCTGGAAAGCGATTCTTTAATTATACACTCCATTACGGGAAATTATTAGAAAAGATTCAAAAACAAATTAACCGCTTTTATAACCATGAGCAAGTTCCAAGTAAGCGTTCTGGCGATATTTATATTATGCAACTTTATGAATGTTCATTATTATTCTTTGCAGATAGATTTGGTCTTGAGAGTTTAACCCAATCCGTGATGCAACAACTTTATTCATGGAGTTATTCATTGAGAATGGCAATGAATGCAGTGTATCCGCAGACCATCAATAAATATGCGCAAGGTCAGCATGAACGTGCAAACTATGGAATCGATATGTTTGCTGAAATCAGCGAAATGGCTGATCCAGAAGAATTGAAGTTGCTGGTGCTTACAAAGCCAGACATTGATGACAATAATAAGGAAAAATACAAAGCAATTTATACATTGCTTTGTAAATGGAATGGATGGTAGAAGATGACTGAAGATTTAAAAATAATACCTGTATCAGATGTTTTTGCTAATATTAATTACCTAGTGCCAATTTACCAACGTAACTATGCATGGAGAGAAACGCAAATAGAACAATTAATTGAAGATGTTGAAAGTTCCATTGACGATTCTAATAAAAACTACTTCTTAGGGAACTTGATTGTTAATCAAACGGATAACAATGTTTACGAAGTGATTGATGGACAGCAGCGATTAACGACTTTATATCTTCTTGAAAAGTATTTAGAGGTTGAATTTGCGAAAGAGGCATTGCGATTTGAGGCACGCGAAAAATCAAATCGTACCCTTTCCAATATCAGTAATAGTAATAACCAAGAATTAATTGAAGAATTATTATCACCAGAAATTCTGAATGGTTTTCAAATCGTTGATAACTACTTCAAGAATAAAAATATCGACAAAAACAGATTTGCTCAAAAGTTAAAACAGGTTTTTCTTATTCGTATACAAGTTCCGCAGAATATTGATTTAAACCATTATTTTGAAATTATGAATACGCGTGGAGAACAATTAGAACTTCACGAAATCGCTAAAGCTAAGTTGTTAGAAGCACTTGAAAGCGATCAAGATAGAAATATAGCAGCACAGATTTGGGAAAAATGTTCTGATATGAATTCCTATGTTCAGATGAATTTTGATGTGAGTGTGCGAAGGAGTATCTTTACCGAAAACTGGAGCAGTCTTATTCCATCAATTACAAATTTTGACTCTATAAAAAGTAAAATTTCTACAGACAATAAATCTACAGACAAAAAGTGTTTAATTGATATCTTGAAAGAAAATAAAATGGTTTATGTGTCAGACATGCAATCTGAAGATGAGAATGAACGTTTTGAATCGACTATTTCATTTCCAAACTTTTTATTGCAAGTCAATTCGGTTCTGAGAAATATTGGAGAAGAGGATGCAAACCTTGATGATAAACACTTTCTTAATAATTTATCTTGGGCATGGTCATCACCTGAAAATGCGAAAAATTTCTTGTTCCATATATTGAAATGTCGAGTGTTATTTGACAAGTATGTTTTAAAACGTGAGTTTGCTAGAGATTACAAAGAAACGGGCAAATGGTCCCTACAGCGTTTAGAAAAATACCGGGATAGCAAGAAAAATAGTGATAAACCAAAATACGTTGGTACATTTGGCGATGAAGGTAATGAAAATAAGAAGTTAAGAACTCTTCAATCTTGTTTGCGTATTACTTATACATCACCAAAAACTATGCACTGGATTACCGTTACTTTATCTAGCTTGTTAGAGAATGAGGAAGCTGATATTATTACTGTGCTAGAAAACTACTGTAAAAAGAAAGTCGTTGATTCCGATTACCAAAACCGAAACGGTTTTGAATTTGAACGCATTGTATTTTCATATCTTGATTATTTAATTTATCGAGATGGATATTCGTATGATGGAGAAGAAATAATATCACCAATGCAAGAGGATTGGCAATTCCAGTTTAGAAGTTCCATTGAACATTTCCAACCTCAGCATCCAGTTGAAGGAGATTCTTGGGAACAGGGCGACTTGAACGAATTCGGTAATTTAGCGTTAATAACGGTTTCGGGGAACTCTAAGTTTTCTAACTTGCCACCTGCTGGAAAAATTAATTCATATCCGAGTGTCATCAGTCAAAGTCTGAAATTAAAAATCATGGAAAAAATGACGAGACTTGATGATGGAAAATGGACAGAAGAAAAGTCAAGTAGACATAAAAAAGAAATGTTCAGCATTTTGAAAAATAAAGGGTAGAACAATACTTCAATACACAACGATTTATATATAGTAATAATAATCCTATTACAGGATCAAAAAACCTAAAGTTACTTGATTTTAGGTTTTTTTAGTATTTACATCTATATAAACTACTGCTTGTTAACTTAGTTCTTCTTTTTTATATTCTAATTTCAAATAAAATTATAAGTGAAATATATAAAAAAACAAAAAATGAATATAATATTTATGTTACTATATAACTAAATATAAAAAGACAAACTATTAGATGTCAATAGCTAAATAAAATTAACTATAATCTATCAAAAAAGTGCAATTGTCTTGCTTCAGAGGTGAATCCTCTATAAAAATCTTGTTGCTAGTGCTTGAAATTGGTCACTAAAAACAACTATTTGATTATTACAATTTCAATAGTCTAATTTACTGGGACTGTAGAGAATAATAGTAATATCTATTCATCATATTTTGTATAAATGAAGTCAAATATTTCACCGTTTATATCAGAATATGAATAGATTTGTTTTCTAGTATTTCTAGGGATTTCAGTTGAAATGTTCGTGAAGAACGTTGTTTGGGTTTCTTCATTTAGCAGCATTAACTGCTCATAAGAGATTACAAACTTAGTACCTGTTTTAAGTACTGAATAAACATATCTGGCAACCTTGTTTGCAATAGCTGTGACTGCTAACTTATGACGTTTCTTGTTTCCGTTCTTGATTTTCTCAAAGTGAGCTTTAAGAACAGGATTATGACGGCGAGCAAATTCGGCAATCATATAGATAGCATGACGTAAATAACGCGAACCACGTTTAGAGATTTTACCATGAGTATCTACAGAGGAACCAGACTTGGAGTTACAAGGACATAAACCAATGTAACTGACAAGTTTATCAGCACAACTAAACAGTTTAATATCACTAATTTCAGAAAGAATAGCAGAAGCAGTGATATTACCACAACCAGGCATTGATTTTAATAAATCAAATGCTTCAAATGATGAAGCAAGTACCTTCAATTCTTTTTCCAAAGAACGAAGAATTTCTTTAAGACGAAGTACTTCATCAACATTATCAAGGATAACGCGTTTCGAAGCGAGAGATATCTCAAAAGTGTTTAATGTATCTGAACACAAACGAAAGAGTTCATCAATCTTATCCATGCTTACACGCTTCTTACTAGCAGTAAAAGCAATGTTGTATACTTCCTCTTTGGAAGAATGCATGATATCATAAGTTGTAGGATATATTGATAAGATTGCAAGGAACACAGCAGATTTGGGTTCAAATACATACTGTAGTTCAGGAAAGTGTTTGTCACATCTACCAATGAGGCGATTAACTTCTTGAGTGTATGATTTCTTGCGTTGACAGTAACGGTGGAACGTATCTTTCAAATCAGTATGTCCTTTTATATTGGAATTAGGAGTTTTATTAACAAATAAAACATCATTCTCATTCGCAATAATAGAAGCAATAGATTGAGCATCAAGAGGATCACTTTTACTCTTATTATGAGTGTCACACCAACGTTTAACATAAGTGGTGTTAAGTAACTTAACATGCTCATTATCAAGAGTATTAGAACATAGCCAATGAAAGAGGTTATCCATATAGTTACCAGTAACTTCCATCGCAAAAGTTATATTGGTACAATTAGAATTTGCAAAGGATCTAACAAGGTCAATGAAAGCATTGAC
>NZ_JAQFIQ010000002.1 GCF_029504745.1 Breznakia sp. PF5-3
TGCAGAAGCTAGAGTGGTGAGTAGTGCAGAAGCCATTGACTTAGCAAAGGTAAAGGCATATGTGTTAGAAACAAAACAAACTATTTCAGATGTTACAGTTGATACAGATCAATTGGATGCCATTCATGCGGTTGCTAATGATGCACAAACATTTAAGTTAACTTATACTGCAACACAAGATGGAAAGACAGTAAGTATTGAAAAGAATGTAAATGTAAATCATTCATTAGTAGGACCAGTAATTACAGCAAATGATTGTGAACATTATGTGGGTGATAAGTTTGAAGTACTACATGATGTAAGTGCTAAAGATGTAAATAATGATGCTATTGATCTTATTTTGGTAACACCAAATAAAAATACTGAAGTGGAACATCAAATACCATTAGAAAATGGTGAGTATAAAACAGCAGGAACTTATGAAATCAAATATGCAATTACTGATAAATATGGTAATACAACAGAAAAGACAAGATTGGTAAAAGTACATGCTATGCCAGTGATTGAAACAAATCCACAAGTATATTCATTAAAAGATGAAGATATTGCTGGACAAATTACAGCAGCAGCAAATGCATACTACAATAAAGCAGATGATGCTGTTGGGGATGCTCCTATCAAAACAAAAATTGATGAAATCAGCTATGAAATTAGCGGACCTAGTCAAGATTTCAGTGAAGTAGGAACTTATGAGATTACCTATAAAGTGGAAAATGTAGATGGGCGTAAAGCAAGTAAGAAAGTAGAAGTTATCATTACGAAGAATGAGCCTTTACCTACTGATGTGGATAAAGGAATCAAATTGGATGTGTATAACTTCCATGTGAGTCAAGATGAATTAGCTAACTTAGATGAAGCAACCGTACTTAAAAAAGCGCAAGCACAAGCAATGTACTTTGAACAAGATGACGAAGGTGTAAAGAAGCTGGAGGATATCACCAAGATGGTGAGGGCAGGATCTCTTGATGAGATAAAACAAGCGCCAGGAGAGGGTAATGTATATAAATTGAGTTTCCATGTAACAAGTGAAGGTATCACTGAAACGAAAGAAGTAGAAGTCGTAGTTAGTGGTAATAGTATTGTGGTAACAGATGGCTTAGTGATTGAAGCAAATGATTTCTCAATTGCAAATGTATTGGCTAGAATATTGGTAAAAGAGAAAGCTTTAGAATTAGCAAATGCGAAAGCCTATGAATTAGAAACAAGACAAATGTTAAATAATATTTCAATTGATACCGATCAATTGGATGCCATTCATAATGTTACTAATGATGCACAGACATTTAAATTAACATATACTGCAACTCATAATAATAAAACAGTAAGTATCGAAAAAGATGTAAGGGTGAATCATACATTGATAGGCCCAGATATCACAGCAGATGATTGTGAGCATTATGTAGGTGATAAGTTTGAAGTACTACATGATGTAAGTGCCAAAGATGCTAATGATGATACAATTCATTTCATTACAGATCCAGAGCATCCTGATAAGAATATAGAAACAACACATCAAATACCATTAGATAGTGATAAGTTTAATACATCAGGAACCTATAAAATTACCTATGCAATTATGGATAAATATGGAAATACAAGTGAAAAGATAAGAACTGTAAAGGTACATGATGTACCAGTAATTGAAGTGAATCCACAAGTATATACACTGAAGGATAAGGATGTTGCAGATCAAATTAAAGCAGCAGCAAGTGCATATTACTATAAAGCAGCAGATGTTGCTGGAGAACCATCAATCAAGACAAAAATTGATGAAATTAACTATACAAGTAATGGACCTAGTCAAGATTTCAGTAAAGTAGGAACATACGAGGTTACATACGAAGTAGAACTTATTGATGGAAGAAATGTTACAAAGAAAGTGAATGTCATTATTACAAAGAATGATCCTCTACCTACTGATGTGGATAAAGGAATCAAGTTGGATGTGTATAATTTCCATGTAAGTCAAGATGAACTAGTTGACTTAGATGAAGCAGCTGTGCTTGAAAAAGCACAGGCACAAGCAATGTATTTTGAAAATGATGATAAAGGAAATGTTATCAAACTGGATGATATAACAGCAAAGGTAGTTGTTGGATCATTAGTTGATATAAAGAAAGCGTCAGCTGAAGGAGGTGTATACAAATTAAGTTTCAGCGTGAGTGATAACAAAATGGTTGAAACGAAAGAAGTAGAAGTAGTAGTTAGTGGTAAAAGTATTAAATTTGAAAATGGTGTCGTATTGAAAGCGAATGATATAACTTTACCAAATGCAGATGCGAAGAAAATAACAGAAAGTAAGTTGCTCAACCTTGCAGGAGCACAAGCTTATGTATTAGAAACAAATCAGCAAATTAATGTTACTGCCGATCCTATACAATTGGAAGCAATTAAGAATGTTGGAAATGACAAAGTGAGCTATCCTCTGAACTTATCTTCAACCTATGATACAACAACGATAGAGATGAGTATTCAGGTAGGTGTAGAGCACACATTGGTTAAACCAATTGTAAAGGTTGTAAATAAAGCGGTATATGTAGGTGATGTATATGATATGTTTGAAGGGGTTACAGCGGAAGATGCAAACAATCAATTACTAGTATTAGATGATGATAACACCAAAGTAACTCACCAGATGCCACTTGAAGATAGCAAGTTTAAGATCGTAGGAACATATCAGGTTGTATACGAAGTAAAAGATAAATATGGAAATGTAGGAGAGGCAAAACAGAAAATCAGAGTTAATGGTTTACCTGAATTGAATACGAATCCACAAACGTATGCTTTAAATGACCCTGATATTATGAATAAGGTAGAAGTAAATGCTTTTGCGAGATATCAAAAAGCTAGTGAAAAAATTGGTGGTGAGCCAGTATGGATTGAGCTAGATATAAGTAGTGAAGTAATTGATGGACCAGATGGAGACTTACAATTCAACAATATTGGGATATATATAGTTAAATATGCAACAACAAACGAAGACAACCGAACAACCAAAAAGACTACATCCGTTGCAGTTATTCATCAAGGAGATATTCCAGATCCAACAAGTTTAGCTTATATTAGTGCGAAAGGATTTATCATTGATTATACAAGTGTAGAGTCATTGGATGAGGCTACCATATTAGACTCTAACCATGCAGATGTGAAAGCTTTTAAAGTACTGCATGACGATAATCAACAGGTAATTGGTTCACAAGATATCACAGATAAAGTTTATGTAGACAAAGATAAACTAGCTGAAATACAAAAAACAAACAGTAATGGAAAAATATATCAATTAGCGTTAAGAGTAGAAGATGATGGTAACATTGTCACAAGGGTGATCAATGTAGTGGTAAGTGGTAGTGAAGTGCCAATCCCACAACCTACACCAGATGGTAACTACCTAGTAATTACAGCAAATGACTTCAGATTAACATATGATGAAGCTAAAAATGCTGATGAAACGATGGTGAGTGAAAAAGCGAATGTAAAAGCTATGTTATTACAACCAGAAATGAAGAATAATATAGTGAAGCGTATGGCAGCAACAAATGCACCATTGAGCGTAAGAATAAATAAAAGAGAGTTACAGAACATTCGTGAAGTACCAGAACTTGGTGGTAATTATCAATTGACATTCTTTGCAGAATATCGGCTTCTAGATCAATTGGTAGCAGTAAATCCAATTAGTGTGAACGTAAAGATTGTTCCGAAAAGTTCTGATGATTTATATGGAAATGTCATAAATGAAAAAACCAAAAAAGAACCAAAAGGAATGGACAAAGTAATAGAGACTGGAGATACACAAACAGGATGGTTATGGATTGTAACGATGGTGTTATCCTTTATGTTCATTACGAAAAAGGGATGGAAGTTACTGACAAAAAACAAAAGTAGTAAAAAATAAAATAAAGGGTCACTGTAATGGACAGTGATCCTTTATAATACAACGACGGTTTTATATTTGAAATCTTTATAGTTATGTGAAACTAACGAATATTCGTAAGGAACACCATTATCTAGAAATGCTATTTGTTCTACGACGGTAACAGGGTCTGTTTTATTGATTTTTAGTTCCGTTTCTTCAATAGAGTTACAAGGTCTGGAATATATATATTTGTGAAAGCTTTTAGGTTTTAACTTTAGGTCATTTACAATGTAATCATAAATAGAATTGGTAATATTATCTTTGGTAAGTCCATGAATTACGGAGATTGGCATATAAACTTCTTCAATGCTGTTAGGAAGATTATCAATATAACGAACGCGATATACTTTATATACGAAGTCATCAACTTTAATTAATAAAGATTTAGCTATTGTTTCATTTGCTTTGATAATATCAAATTCCAAAATTTTTGCTGTTGCTTTATGACCTTCATGTGAGTGGGTTAACGAAGATGGTTTTGTGAGGTCGTCTACATTTAATAAGGGATGTAAGGACGATAAAGGGTTAATATATGTTCCAGAACCCTGTTTTTTAGCTAAAAGTCCTTCTCGCACAAGAATATCAACAGCTTTTTTTATTGTTAATTTGCTGGCATCATAATACTTGCACAATGTTTTTTCATCTGGAATTCTTTCTAGGTTTTTATAATCCCCATGGATAATCTTATCTCTTAAATCATCAACGATATCAATATATTTTGGCATACTTTCACCTCTGAAAACAGTATATCATACTTATATCTGTAAAACATCATTTTGAGTTAATAAATATATCAATTAAATAAAAGGTATATATCTATATATTGAATAATATAAACATAAATGATAATATGAGATTGTGAGGTGATACATATATGGAAAAATTATTATGTCCTAGTATGATGTGTGCGGATTATGGAGTATTAAAGGATGAGGTTATTTGTTTGGATGAAGCAGGGATTGATATATTTCACTGCGATGTAATGGATGGTTGTTTTGTTCCTAATATGACAATGGGACTTATGGATATTAAAACAATTCGTAAATATACAAATAAATTAATAGATGTACATCTGATGATTGAAAATCCATCATCGAAAATTGATTTATTTATTGATGCAGGTGCAGATCTTATTTATATTCATCCAGAATCTGAACGTTATGTTATAAAAACGCTTGGCTATATTAAAGCAAAAGGAAAGTTAACAGGAATTGCAGTTAATCCAGATACTAGTATTGAAACAATTCATGAAATGTTGAATTTAGTGGATTATGTAATGGTGATGACGGTTAATCCAGGATTTGTAGGTCAAGAGTTTATTGATTTTATGTTATCTAAAATTAAACATTTGCTTTCTTTAAAAAAAGAAAAGGATTTTAAAATAGTTGTCGATGGGGCTATGTCTCCAGAAAAGATAAAAATATTAAGTAATCTGGGAGTAGATGGTTTCATTTTAGGAACAAGCTCATTGTTTAATAAAGAAGCATCTTACAAAGAGATAATGAAAGAATTGCGGGGGCTATAAGATGGATATTATGATTACAAAACCAATTCCTAGAAAAGCGATTTGGGGTAATACAAAACTAAAAAGATATTTTCGTTATTGTACATATCCAGATGGTATTGGACAATCTTGGTCTTTTAGTGGTCAAGAAAATAATGCAAATGAAATTGTTGGAGGAATGCATAAAGGGTTGAATTTACAAGAAGTATGGAATCGTTATCCTGAATATTTTCATAGCCGCTATACATACTTTCCTTTTATAATAGGCTTGGTTGGTCCAGAGGATAATTTAAGTATTCAAGTTCATCCGGATAAAGGTTATGCACAAAAGAAAGGGTTGTTATCTGGTAAAAATGAAGCATGGTATTTTATTGAGGCTGAGGTAGGTGCAGATTTGGTATTTGGAAATTGTGCACAAGATAGAGCACAGTTAAAAGAGATGGTTGATAAGAAACAATGGAATCAGTTGATAAGGCGAATTCCAGTGAAACAAGATGACTTTGTGTATGTACCTGCAGGTATGCTTCATGCAATGCAAAAGGGTGTTATTACTTATGAAGTTCAAGAGGCAACAGATATAACATATCGATTTTATGATTATGATCGAGTGAATAAAGAAGGAATAAAACGAGAGTTGCATTTAACGGATGCAATGGAAAGTATACGGTATTTTGCAGAAGATGAAATCCAACAAGAATTACCAGTTGTTGAAACGGGAAACATATATGAATGTACAACATATATCAATAATGAAAGTTTTAAAATTCAAAAATATATTTTTCATGATGATGGTGAATTGGTTGTCGATGAATATATGTTGGTAACTATTATTCGTGGTGAAGGAGAAGTTAACATGCATTCTTTACGTTATGGAGAAAGTTTTATAATTCCTAAAGGAATACAAACAATAAAGATAAGTGGAAAGATGGAATGGATGGTAACAATGGAAGGAAAAAGGTAGATGATTAACATCTACCTTTTATAATGAATTGCTATCACAAAGTTTTTGGAACCATAATCCTGACTTTTTAATTTTCATTGATTTATCTTTTAGATCATAGAGATAAAATCCATAACGGTTTTTAAAAGCATTAATAGGGGACCAGTTATCGAATATCGACCATACATGATATCCCACACAATTGCTACCTTCTTCAATAGCTTTGTGCAACCAAGTAAGATGTTCCTTATAAAAATCTATACGATAGTTGTCTTGCACTTGATTATTAATATCCATGAATTGTTCCTCGTTTTCGACTCCCATACCATTTTCACCGATGAAGCATTTGATGTTACCATACTCATTTTTTAAACGCATCAAAGTATCGTAAATGCCTTTAGGATATATTTCCCAACCTCTAGAAAAATTCATTTTTTTATCAGGTTTATCATAGATTTTATAAAACTTTTCTGGCATTAATTGCCCCTTCTTAGGACGTTTTTCTGATAATTTTTGTCGATCATTTTCGGGGTAAAATTGAATTGTTTCTTTTTCCCAATTATCATCTGGTGCCTGTACACGACAAGGTTGATAATAATTAACACCTAATAAATCAACGGTATTGTGTTTGAAAGTTTTTATATCATCTTCTGTAATGTCAGGTGTTAAATCATATTTATGAACGAATTCTATAAAATCATCTGGAATGATTCCTTTTACAGAGACATCAAGGTAAAATCTTTCCCTAATCATATCGACAAATTTAGCAGCTTCTACATCCTTTGGATCTTCACTTCTAGGATATACAGGGTTTGGATTAAGAATTGTTCCTATTTCTCCTGGATATTTATTTTTATGATATAGTTCGATTGTTTTTGCTTGTGCCAATAATAAATAGTAACCAGCTTGGATGGATTTTTTGAAGTCGATTTCATTAGGTGGTTGAAAATCATAGAGGTATCCTCCTTGTGGTAATACTCCTACCTCATTCAATACCATAAAATATTTTATTTGTTTTCCAAAGTGAAAGAATACTTGGTTTGCATATGAAATAAAATAATTAACTACTTCACGACTTGTCCATCCACCTATATTTTGCATACATAAAGGTAGATCGAAATGCCATAAACAAATAATAGGTTCAATATCGTTATCTTTTAATTCATTGATTAGGTTTTGGTAAAAAGTTACCGCTTTTGGATTTACTTCTCCTTTCCCATCAGGTATGAAACGAGCCCAACTGATACTAAAACGAAAAGAATTAATGTTTAACTTTTTCAGTAGTTGTACGTATTCTTTGTAGCGGTGATACATATCCAAAGTGTCAGTAGGTCCAATTTGATCGTAAAATCGCTCAGGTTCTCTACAATACCAATCATCCCATACATCAGGAGCTTTTCCATCGATATCTCTTGCTCCTTCAAATCCGGTTGCCCAAGATGCACCTCCCCACAGAAAGCCATCTGGAAATTTTAATTTTTGCATTATACTTCTCCTTTTCATTGATTTAATATCATTATTAACACAGCTTGAAAAAAAGACAATAAAATCCTTTTTTCGTGTACATATAATTTTCATTTATTTTCAAATATAATCAATATTCATGAATAAAATTTCTTTTGAAAGCGGTTAATTTAGTTGTTCAAATCAATAAAAACCCCTTGAATAAAAGGTTTATACGAATTATTAAAAATCATGGAAAGAAATGAAATTATTTGCATAAATAATGTTTACTTATCTTTGATGTAAGTGCTATCATGAAATCAGAAAGGAGACATGGTCTTATGAAAATTGTCTTGGTATGTAATGCAGGTATGTCAACATCTGTGTTGGTTCAAAAAATGTTAAAGAGTGCTGAAGCAAAAGGAATCGACGCTGATATCGATGCATATTCAGTCGAAGTACTGGAAGAAACATTAAATAATTCAAAGGTTGACTGTATTCTGGTGGGACCACAAATTCGCCATATGATGCCAAATGTTGAAAAAATGGCAGCTGGGATATCTCCAGTAGCTTTAATCAATATGCGTGATTATGGAACAATCAATGGTGAAGCAGTATTAAATCAGGCATTAGAGCTGATTAATAAGTAAAGATTAAGTAAGTAAAATCAAGGGGGATGAAATTATGCAAGGTTTTATTAACAAGTTAGAAAAATTATTAATGCCATTGGCTAACATTGTATCAAGTAATAAATATTTGTTAGCAATGCGTGATTCTTTTAGTTCACTTATCCCATTTATTGTTGGAGGATCATTTTTTGGAATCTTCAACTGGGTAATATTTGAGCCAGAAGGAACAATTTTAGGAGAATTAGGATTAAACTTAGGAAAAGTATTTACAGGACTTGAAGGAGAAGCGTATTTGAATTCAGGATTTGTGGAAATATGTAGAAATCTTCAATCTATGTGTGGTGCAGTTGTAACAGTAACATTTGGAATCTTCTCATTGTTATTGGTTCTTACATTTGGATATCGTTTAGCAAAAATGTGGAAAAATGAAGAACCATTTATTGCTGCAGCACTTGCATTAGTATCATATTTATTAATTACACCAGCAAAAGTAATTGGTGAATCAGGAGATATCATTGATGCTTTCTCAACTTCTTATTTTGGAAGTTCAGCAGTGTTGACGGCAATTATTGCTACAACCTTTGTGGTATGGTTCTATTGTAAATTGACGAAAAACGAAAAGATTAAGATTAAGATGCCAGAGAGTGTACCTCCTGCAGTAGCGAATTCGTTTGCAGTATTAATTCCAGTTGTTGTCGTTTTGTTTGTTGTTACTTTATTCCAATCGATATTAACTTGGATTGGGGAACCAGCATTAAATGATATCTTATATGCGGCATTACAAGCGCCTTTAATGGGATTCTCACAAGGATTAGGTTTCTCATTGATTTACCAATTCTTAGTATGGTTCTTCTGGTGGTTTGGTATTCATGGACACAATGTAACAGCAGTGATTCAAAACTTAGTTTATATGCCAGCACAGTTGGCAAACCAAGCAGGGGAAGCTTCTTATATTTTCTCAAATGGATTTTTTGAAGCAGGACTATGTCATGTTATTGCTCTACCTATCGCAATCTTCATTGCATCAAAAAGAGATGACTGGCGTGCAATATCAAAAGTTGGTTTACCAGCGATGATCTTTAATGTACAAGAACCATTGGCATTCGGTATTCCAATCGTGCTAAACCCATTATTGTTAATTCCATATGTTTTAAATCCAATGATTAATACAGTGTTAGGAATGCTTTTAATTGAAATTGGATTAATGCCAGTATTCCGCTATGTTGTTCCATGGACAATGCCAGCATTCTTCGGTGGTTTAGTTGGTACTGGATCAATTATGGGAGGAGTATATCAGTTGCTATGTATTGCGATTAATGTTGTGATTTATATTCCGTTTGTTATTGCGGGTAATGCACAATATAAAAACGAACAGCAAGCAGAGCCTTCTGCCGAGACAGCTTAGTATATTATAAAGATTAAATAGGATTCAGGATTTGTAATCCTGATCCTATTTTTAAAATATAGGAGAGTAATTATGAATGAAGAAATAGTAGAACAAGCAATGACGATTATTTTACATGCAGGTAATGCTAAAGCAACCGTTATTGAAGCAATGAATGCGTTTGTTGAAAATAATGATGTCGAAATGGTAAAGAATAAAATTGATGAAGCAGGAAAAGAATTGGGGAAAGCTCATGAAATTCAAACAAGCCTTCTATTTGATGAAATGCAAGGTAAAGATTCAAAGGTAGGAATATTGATGGTACATGCACAGGATCATTTTATGAATGCTATCACAATTCGTGATTTAGCAAATATTATGATACAGATGGCAGAAAGGAAGCAATGATGGAAAACACGAAAACAACACGAGCTTTAGGTTTTTTGATAGATTATGTCATTTGGTATTTATTGATGTATATCATGATTTTATTTTACTTTTTTGTAATTGAAAAACACACAGCTTTTAGTGGCAATTTACAAGGGTATGCGGATATTTTTGCACAGATTATGAAGCAACCATCATTTATATTAATTTATGGTATATCTTTAATTCTGTATGAAATATGTATTCCTTTGTTATTTGGTGGGCAAACGATTTCAAAACGGATTTTAAAAACAGAAATAGTGCCTTTCACAGTAAAGAATATCGTGATTAGAGGATTTATAAAGTTATGTATCATCAATCCTTGCGGTGTTGTTTCTTATTTACTTGCGCTAGTAATTGCTGGAAATAGTAGCTTGATATCAGATGGTTTATGGATTCTTCTGTTTATCGATATTGTATTTATACTATTGGGGAAATCGGCATTGCATGATATAGCAACAAAAACAACAGTCAATAAAAAAGTGGGGGAAGTTAGAAATGAGATATACAATTCCAAAAGGGTTTAAATTAGGCGCAAATATGCCAGCTTGGCAAGTGGAAGGTGGCATGAATAAACTGGAGGGACATGAACATTTTCCAGATTTGATGTATCGTGCTCACCCAGAACGTTGGTTTCAAGGATATGGGCCAACACGGGCATCAGAGCATTATACGCATTATGAAGAAGATATAAAATTGCTGAAGGCAAGTGGTTGTCAACAAGTTCGATTTAATCCAGATTGGTCAAGGTTTATCAAAGATTTTGAAACAGGAGAAGTAAATGAGGAGGAAGCAGCACATTATGAAAAGGTAATTCAATGTTATATAGATAATGATATTGAACCCATCCTCTGTTTGGAGCATTGGGAATTGCCAGCATATTATTATGAACATTATGATGGGTATGCATCACGAAAAGTTATTTCTATGTTTGTGAAATATGCAGAAGAAATATTTAAGCGATACGGGCATTTAGTAAAACACTTTTTCACATTTAATGAACCAATTGTTATTCCGCAATTATGTTTCATGGATGGGTTTTGGTGGCCTTATGGAAATAATGTGAAAAGAGCTATGAATTGGATTCATGGAAAGATTTTAGCGAGTGCAAAAGTTGTTTCTTTATACCACCAAATGAACTTAGGTGGAAAGATTGGAATTATTATAAATCCAGCTTTTATTTATGAGCGTTCTTCTGATAATCCTGAAGATAAAAAGGCAAAAGATATTGCTGATTCTTTTTATTGGGGAGCTTTTATGGATACAGCAATTAAAGGGGAGTATCCAAAACAATTGTTAACAATTTTAGAAAAAGAAGGTTGTATGTTTGATTATGAGGAAGAAGATTTCAATATCATTAAAAATAATACGATTGATATTTTAGGGTTGAACTATTATCAACCATTAAGAGTGAAAGAAGCAGAGTATGCATGGAATGATAATAATTTTCATTTTAAGAAGTATTACAGTGAATGGGAAATGCCAGGAAAGCGAATGAATCCATACCGAGGATGGGAGATTTATCCGAAAGCTCTTTATGATGCAGCAATGCGAATTAAAAATGAGTATGGCAATATCGAATGGATTGTTGCTGAATCGGGAATGGGTGTTGAAAATGAACAGTTATATAAGGATGAAGATGGTGTTATTCAAGACGATTATCGAATTGAATATATTAAAGAACATTTAGCATGGCTTTTTAAAGCGATTGATGAAGGATGTAATTGTGTAGGATATTGGTTGTTTGCAGGAATGGATAATTGTTCACCTTTAAATGCTTTTAAAAATCGTTATGGTTTGATTGAAGTAGATTTAGAACACGATCGCAAGCGCAGATTAAAAAAATCAGCATTATTTTATAACCAAACGGTGCAAGAACAAAGGTTTGATTATAAAGATATTGACGAAGATATAACAATAAAATAGGAGAAAATAATGAAAGAATATAAATTTCCAAATAATTTTTGGTGGGGTGCAGCTACATCAGGTCCGCAAACAGAGGGATTTTATGGGAAAGCACATAAAAATATAATGGATTATTGGTATGAAACCAAGAAGGAAGATTTCTTTAATGGTGTAGGACCAGATATAGCAAGTGATTTTTATCATACATATCAAGATGATATTAAATTGATGAAAGAAATTGGAATGAATTCTTTCCGTACAAGTATTCAATGGTCAAGGCTGATTAAGGATTTGGAAACTGGGGAGATTGATAAAACAGCAAAAAAGTTTTATGATAATGTTATTGATAGTTTTATTGCAGCTGGTATAGAACCAGTGATTAATTTATACCATTTTGATATGCCAATTGAGTTGCAGCAAAAATATGATGGTTGGCTAAGTAGAGAAACCATTGATTTATTTGTTTTGTATGCAAAACAAGCATTTGCATTGTTTGGTGATCGGGTAAAATATTGGGCTGTGTTTAATGAGCCAATGGTAGTTCCTGAAGCTGGCTACATGTATGGTTTCCATTATCCAAATAAAAAAGGAGAAGGAAAAAAAGCGGTACAGATTATGTATCATGAAGTGTTAGCGACAGCAAAAACTATTCAGGCTTTTAAAGAGAGTAAAGCAGCGGCTAATGGCGGGAAGATTTGTACGATTTTAAATTTGACCCCTGCATATCCAGCAAGCGATGATAAGGCAGATCAAGAAGCAAGTCAATTTGTTGATGATTTCTTTAATAATGTATTTGTGGAAACTGCAATTAATGGAAAGTTTCCTGAAGCGTTAGTAAAAAAATTAAGAAAAGACGGTGTCTTGTGGAAAAGTGAAACAGATGATGAACATATTATCAAAGAAAATACGGTAAATTTTTTGGGTGTGAATTATTATCATCCAAAGCGTGTGATGGCAAGAAAACACGCTTTGCCAAAAGAAATAACACAGTGGATGCCAGATTTATACTTTGAAGAATATGATTGGCCTGAAAAACGCATCAATCCATATCGAGGGTGGGAGATATATCCTAAGGCAGTATACGATATAGCGATTATGATGAAGGAAAAATATCCCAATACTCCATGGTTTATGTCAGAGAATGGAATGGGTGTTGAGGGTGAAGAGAATTATAGAAATGAACAAGGTGAGATTGAAGACGATTATCGTATAGATTTTTATAAGGAACATCTCACTTGGTTACACAAAGCAATTGCAGAAGGAAGTGATTGTTTTGGTTATCATGCTTGGACTGGCTTTGATTGTTGGTCTTGGAACAATGCATATAAAAATCGTTATGGTTTTATTGGTATTGATTTAAAAACCCAAAAGCGATCAATTAAAAAATCAGGATATTGGTTTAAAGAAGTAACAGAGAAGAACGGATTTTAAATGGAGGACATACCATGTTGGCATATGAGAGACAAGCAAAGATTTTGGATATTCTTTTAAAGAACGATGTTTATACAATAGAACAATTTTTAAAAGTGTTTCCAAAAGTAAGTGCATCGACAATTCGTCGTGATTTGAAATTTTTGGAATCAGAAAATAAGATTATTTTATTTCATGGTGGTGATGTTCGATTAAAGAAAAGTAGTTATGAAGATGCCTTTGCGACTAAGAAGATTCAAAATATGGACAATAAGGTACGTTTGGCGAAATATGCAGCTTCATTAATAAAGAATGGAGATGTTGTATATTTAGATTCATCTACGACGGTGATGGAGATGTTACAGTTTATCAATAAAGAAGTAACTTTAGTTACCAATTTTGTAAACTTTACGCCTTTTCAAGAGTTTGACTACAATGTGATTAAAATTGGTGGTTCTATAACAAAAACATCATTAGCTTGTTTTGATTCATTAGCAAAAGAAATGATAAAAACAATGAACTTTGATATTGCATTTGTTGGATGTGGTGGGATTGATTCGAAATATGGAATTACTTTTCCAACAATAGAACAAGCAATTTATGAAAGACAAGTAAAAAAACAATCCCTACGTTATATTGTATTAGCAGATGAGAGTAAGTTTTATAATGTCTTCTCTGGTAAAGCTTTTGATATTGATGAATGTGAAATATATACTGATATTTTGCCTAAGGAAGTAAGAAAAAGAAAAAATATACATATTATTGAATAGGAGATTTCATGGAATATAAAGATTTAGACTTACATGGAGTTCATGATTTAGTAGATATTCGTGGACGGATGATTATGAGTCGCTATCCACAAAGGATTAATACATCTATTAATCATGAAGTAGCATACCAAATGATTGGTGGTGAAATACGTCTTTATCCTTTGAGTGATTGTTGTATTACAATAGGTTCTTTATTTTGTTGGACACAAGCGAAATGTTTAGTTTTTTATGGGGATTATGCAGCACCTGAAGAAATTATTTTTAATAAAGAGGTGAGTATTCATGTAGGTCCACAAAAAGTATTTCGAACACAAACAATACAAATTCCTTCTGTATTACATAAACCACATAGGTTTCATAATCAAGTAATTAGAATTGTTCTTTTGGGTGAAGGTTTATATGTAAAACATATATTTGGAAAATATCGTCTGCCGTTACCAGAAGAAATACCAACTCAAAAAATGTTAGTATATGGAAGTAGTATTTCTCAAGGATGCAATGCAACTTCACCAGATTTATCATATGCATCGATATTATCTAGAAGGCTAGGCTTTGATTTATATAATTATGCTTTAAGTGGACATGCTTTTTGTGAGCGAGAGGTATGTGATTTTTTAGTATCATCAAATACTTATCAGATAATAGTTTATGAGTTGTCTGTAAATATGTTAACTAATGGATATAGTGTAGAGGAATTTAAAGAGAGGGTGACTTATCTTTTAAAGCAGACGCTTTTAAATCAACCTGAAGCAAATATTTACTGTGTTGGTATTTTACCTTTTTATGGTGATTATGGAATTATGAAAGAGGGAGAAGAGCTTTTAAATACAGCAGATGAATATCGGATGGCTTATCGAGATTTAGTAACATCATTTGCATCACCTAGGCTTTTTTATATAGGTGATCAGGACTTATTAAGGGTAGAAAATTTATCCAGTGACCTACTTCATCCAAGCAATTATGGGATGATTGAGATAGCAGATAATATATATAGATGTATAAAGGATAAAAATAGTTTTTCAAAATGATGGAATATATGTTTTAATATATATAATAGGTTAAAGGAGACACGTTTATGAAATATGCTGTTGGTATAGACATTGGAGGAACAAATACAAGGGTTGCTTTAATTGATGAAAATTACAAATTGGTGGAAAGAATACAATTTGATACGGATGTTGAAAATCCTGAAGTGACGTTAAAGAAAATTAATGATGCAATTCAATTATTTGATAAAGAAATTGTTGGGATTGGAGTTTCATGTCCAGGACCTTTGGATTTGCTACATGGAGTAGTTTTAGATACACCAAACTTAAAAGGTGGATGGCGTAATTATAGAATTGTAGAAGAAATGACGAAAGCAACAGGATTACCTTCCTTTTTAGAAAATGATGCAAATTTAGCGGCTTTGGCTGAGGCTATGGTTGGTCATGGAAAAGATTTACGATATGTACAGTTTTTGACGGTTTCAACAGGACTAGGTTCTGGGTTGGTTATTGATAAGCAAATTTATCAAGGGGCACATGGTTATGCAAATGAGATTGCGAATATGATTATGTGGAAAGATGGACCAAGTCATGGAAGTATTATGCCAGGTGGAATTGAAGCGATTTCAAGTGGTACGGCAATTACAGCTCGTGCAAAAGCTGCAGGCTTGGATGTAAAGCATGCAGGAGAAGTAAATGATCTTGCAGAGGCAGGGAATTCAAAAGCAAAAGCAATTATGGAAGATGCTAAAGATTACTTAGCGAATACATTAGCAGCTATTTTTGCTTTAATTGACCCTGAAATTTTCATTTTAGGTGGAAGTGTAGCATTAAAAATAGATGGCTTTGTGGAGGATGTTGAAAAACGCACACAAGCGAAAGTATATAAGGGACTTGGTAATTTAGTAAAAGTGGTAAAATCTGATTTAAGTGAAGATAGTGGACTTATCGGTGCTGCATGTTTGGCATTTAATAAAACGGTGTAAGTATGATTGTAAAGAAAAAAATGCAGATTACCCCAGAAGCGTATTTTGAATTTATTATGGAACACTTATTAGCAGAATTACCAAAAAGTATGCAAAAAAAGATTACCAAAAAAGATATTAAAAAAGGTTTGAAGTATCGTCAAACTTATAAATTGGCAAAAGGTGATTTTGTTTCTAAAAAAGAAATTGTAGAATTTGAATATGGAGTGGTTTATAAGTTACAGATGGATATTCCAGATGGTTATCAATATATTGAACATCGTGTAAAGAAATTATCTGATAATGAAATTGAAGTTAGTTATGAAGAATCACTTGATAGTAGTAAAGCTTCAACAAGTTTGTTTCATAAGATGAAAGCAAGGTCGAATAAGAAACAAATGTTGCAACGATTAGCAGCAATTGAAGAATATATTATTGGGAAAAAAGAAGAAGCTGAATAGCTTCTTTTTAGTTGCACTATAAAAAACAGCAACGTATACTAATATCAAAAGGAGTCCATATGTTTAAAATAGGAGAATTTTCAAAGTTGACCCAAGTAACGGTAAGAATGTTGCGGTATTATGATGAGATAGATTTATTAAAACCATCAAAGATTGATGAAAATAATGGGTATCGATTGTATGCAATTGATCAAGTTCCTGAGTTGCAAAAGATTTTAATGCTTCGTGATGCAAGATTTTCAATAAATGAAATAAAGGATATTATGAATAATTGGGATAAGGATACATTGATAAATCATTTGGAAGATAAGGTAAAAGAAATAGAAAAAAATATTGCCATTGAAAAGAAGAGAAGTCGTGATATTCAAAAATCTATTTCCGATATTAAAGAGTCTGATGATGAATTTCATTACGCAGTAAAGATTAAGCAAATACCTGCAATGAATGTTCTTTCTTTGAGAAGGATAGTTCCTGATTTTTATGCAGAAGGAATATTATGGGCTGAGATATATAAGTATATTGAAGACATTGATGCTAGAATAAAAAGTGTACACATGAAAGAGAGAAAAACATCACATGGTATAATGTAAAAAGACAATATATTACGAAAGGAAATGAATATGTCAAAAGGAAAACAATATACCAATGAATTTAAATTGGATGCAGTGAATTATCGATTAACTCATCAAGAACTAACAACAGCACAATGTGCAAACAACCTAGGAGTGGGTAAAAGTACATTATCAAAATGGATAGCAACCTTTAAAAATGAAGGCAGCATAGCCACAAGAGGTAGTGGGAATTATCAAAGTGATGAAGTCAAAGAAACCGCACGATTGAGAAAAGAATTAAAAGATACACAAGATGCATTAAATATCTTAAAAAAAGCCATGGGCATACTGAGCAAAGACTAACAGTTGCAAAGTACATCGCAGTTAAACAAACAAAAAGTAAAGATACATCAATTTCTGTTAACAGTGTGCTCAAAAAATTAGGTGTATCAAAATCTGGGTATTATAAATGGTTAAAAAGAAACCCAAGTAAACAACAATTAAGAAAAGAAGAACTAAAAGAAAAAATCAAAGAAATTCATGAGAATTCATATAACATATATGGATCACCAAAAATTTCAGAAATACTAAAGCAAACAGGAGAAGTTATTTCACAAAGAACAGTGCACCAGTGTATGAAAGAATTAGGAATTCAAGCGCATTATATAAAACCATGGATAAAAACGACAGTAAATGGTGATTATTCAAGTAAATTAGAGAACATCTTGAATCGACAATTTAATCCAAGCAAACCAAATGCAGTATGGTGTACAGACATAACCTATATATGGACAAAAGAGGGATTTGTGTATCTAACAAGTATAATGGACTTATATTCAAGAAAAATCATAGCATGGACATTAAGTGAGAGCATGGAGGCAGAAACCGTATTACAGTGTTTACAACGAGCAATAAAGGAAAATCCAAGTGTAGAAGCAAGAGTAATTCAAAGCGATCGAGGAGCACAGTTTGTGAGTGAAATATATAAGAAGATTTGTGGGAACATGACAAGAAGTTATTCAGATAAAGGTGTGCCATATGACAATGCTTGCATAGAATCATTTCATTCGCTAATCAAACGAGAATGGTTAAATCGGCATAAGATAGAAAATTATAATCATGCGTATATACTAATATTTGAATATATAGAAGCATTTTATAATACTGTACGAATCCATTCGCATTGTGAATACAAATCACCAAATGAATATATAAATATGTATTATCGAAAGTTAAATTAGAAAGTGTCTACGTTTAAGTTGTCCACTTTCTTGACATAGTACCAGCAGAGGCAAGAGCAGCGATGTAGTTAGAATAATTATGAATATCAGAAGAAAGATTTAGTGGGAATGATAAAGAGTCATGAAGATTAGAAAAATCAGAAAAATGAGAATTGATAATGTTGGAGTTAAAGAAATGTGATAAAATGTTCATGTGATATATACCTTTCATTTAAAATTGTTTTTTGTCGAACTTAATTTTATAAGGATATATCACTTTTTTCAATTCCACACTTATTTTACACTAACAAATAAAAAGACGGTTTGACAATCAAAATTCGTTTGGGTTACAATGAGGTCAAGATAGATAATAAAAAACAAGAGAAATGAAGAGATAATAAGAGGTGAGAGCAATGATGGAATTGGAGGCACGGTGTCAAGAATTGCTAAATAAGCTTTTGATGAGTGAGGATTATATTAAAATTCAGGATGTTGCAAAAGAAAATAATATTTCAAAGCGAAGTGTTTATTATGATTTATGTAAGATAAACGACTTTTTGAATGCGTATAAGATTCCGGAAGTGAATTTGGAAAGAAGCAAAGGGATATATTTATCTGATGATCAAAAGGATAAGATTCATAAAATAGTAAAAGCTTTACCAGTGCAAGAAAGTGTGTATTTTTCCCCGATGGAGAGAGTTAAAATTATTATTTGTACAATCGTAATTCGTAAACATCCATTGTTTATTGAAGATTTTATGAATTATTGTAAAGTTTCAAGAAATACAATTATTAATGATTTAAAGGTTGTTTCATCTAAATTGAATGAATATGGGTTAACTTTACATTATGAAAATAAAATTGGTTATTTGATTCAAGGAGATGTAATTCGTAGTAGAGCTTTGTTCTTTTTGTTTTTTCCTGAATTAGCAGAGTTTTATCGTAATGGTTTATTACCAATTGATACAGATTCGGTAGATAGTAATTTACAAAAGTTGGATTATATTGAAAAGACGTTGGATACAAAGTTTGTGGAAGAGACACTATTGGCATTAGCGAATTTTATTCCTGTTTTAGAAGAAAGTGAAGATGAATTAAGTTTTAGTGATGTAGATAAGAATACGATTACGAATTCTTATGAATATAAATTGGTGAATAAGAAATTTTCAGATTTAAAGATTGATGAGAAGATATATCTTACGCTGCATTTGTTAGGCTCTAGATTACAATCTTTACCATTTGATGTTATGAATGTTGATGAGGATCAAGAACCTTATGAATTGGCAAAAGCACTTGTAAGTGAATTTAGTAGGATTGCATGTGTAGAATTTGATAATGTAGAGGAAATAGAGCGAAGTTTATTTGTGCATTTAAAATCTTCTCTATATCGTTATCGGTATGGGATTCAATTGGGAAATCCTTTGATTGAGGATATAAAGATTCAATATCCAGAATTATTTGATCTTACTAAAAAAGCGGTGGAGTATTTAATCCAACAGATAGGAGTTCCAATCAATGATAATGAAATTGCCTATCTTACATTACATTTTGGAGCATATATAACACCAAATCAAAATGAGGAACAAATGAATATCCTTATTGTTTGTCCGAATGGTTTATCAACAGGAAATATGTTACGTGGTGAAGTTAGTGCTTTAGTACCTCATGCAGATAGTATAGATGTTGTGTCTTTAAGTGAGTATGAAGATTTGAAAGATAAATACGATGTTGTTATCAGTACGGTATTGTTGGATGATCATCCTAATAGTATGCTCGTGCATCCTATTTTGACAGATGCAGATCGAATTCAAATTTTAAAGAAATGTATGCGGACGACGATAAAAACACAGATGAGTACAGAAGATATTTTTGATGTAGTTAAAAAATATGTGGATGAAGATAAACAGATGGTATTAAAGGAAGATATTAAACGATATGTCGATAGTTTGAATACGGTTCAATATCATCCACTAAAAGATAATAGTAAGGGATTAGTAGATTACTTGAATGAGGATACGGTTTGTTTTTGTGCAGAAGATATTGATTGGAAAAAAGCAATTCATTTTTCTGGTAAACCATTACTTGATAAGAATAAGATTGAGTCTCGCTATATAGATGCAATGATTAATCAAACAAGGTTGTTGGGACCATATATGTTTATTACTAAGGATGTTGTTTTAGCACATGCGAAAACGGAAGATGGTGTTAATGAGTTAAGTTTATCGATGGGCTTGTTTGAAAAAGAAATATTATTTCCAAAAGATAAAAGTGCAAAGATTATATTAGTGCTTGCTGCTGAAGATCAGGTAAAACATTTAAAAATATTAAAAGATATTATGAAAATTTTCTCAAATGATAACTATAAAAAAACGTTGTTTACAACAGATTCGTATGAAGAAGTCATGCAAGAGATTAAAGCTTTATTAATGGCATAAAGATAAGTCCAACCGTTGCACGAGGAGAATGCAAAAGTTGGACTTTTTTTATTTCTTTAAAACATATACAATAGAGTTGTGAGAAAAGGAGACATTTCTATGAACAAATTAATCGATCATACATTATTAAAAGCAGACGCAACACAAGAGCAAATTCAAGTGTTATGTGAAGAAGCGAAAAAATATGATTTTGCAAGTGTATGTGTAAACTCTTATTGGGTATCTTTCTGTGCTGAGCAGTTGGCAGGAAGTGATGTGAAAGTATGTACAGTAGTAGGTTTTCCATTAGGTGCTATGGCAAGTAAGGCGAAAGCTTTTGAATGCAGTAATGCGATTGCTGATGGAGCTAAGGAAATTGATATGGTTATTAATATTGGTGAGTTAAAAGCCAAGCACTATGATGCAGTGAAAAAAGATATTGAAGGGGTTGTAGAAGCAGCAAAAGGCAATATCGTAAAAGTAATTATTGAAACATGTTTATTAAGTGATGAAGAAATCATTAAGGCAAGTGAGCTTTGTGTGGAAGCAAAAGCACATTTTGTTAAGACGAGTACAGGCTTCAGTAATGCAGGAGCAAATCCACGGGTTGTGAAACTAATGAGCGATACAGTAAAAGGAAAGGCTAAAATCAAAGCTGCTGGTGGAGTCCGCTCAAAAGCTGATTTAGATGAGATGGTAGAAGCTGGAGCGAATCGTATTGGGACAAGCTCAGGTGTGAAGCTGATGGAAGGAACAGAAAGTAAAGAAGGATATTAAAAAGCAACAAATTTGTTGCTTTTTATTTGTCCTCTATAAGCGATAAGAATGTTTTAAAGGGAATACTTTGATATTTGTTTTTATGATATACAATCCAATTATGGTTTACTAGGGTTGTATTTTTTATTTGGAAAGAATGTAGAAGCGGGTTATTTTCAATTAGGTGGTGAGGTAATAAACTAACTCCTAAATTTGCTTCTACAGCTTTTATAATGGCTTGGGAATTGGTGCTTTCCATCATTGGGTTTGCACGCTTTTCAAGGGTTCCTAAAGAATTGTCAAACACATCACGAATGGCACTTCCTTGTTCACGTAAAATAAGGGTTTCGTTTAGAAAGTCTTCAAGTGCAATGTTTGTTTGCTTGGTGAAATGATGTTCTAAAGAACAGATTGGGGCAAGTGTATAGGAAGATAAAGGGATGGATATAAAATTGGTATTTGGTTGAATGCCTTCATAAAGAGCAATATCGATTTCATTATTATTTAAAGCATTCATAATGGTTTTGGCACTTGCTATTTTCAGATGAATGGGAGCCGTACTTTCTTGTTTGAATGTTTTGATAATGGTTGGTAATTGCGTGCAAGCAATTGTGATACAAGATCCAATACGAAGTGGTATTTCTTTCTCAATTGTAGTTGGACTTTTTTTAGATCATCATAAGCCGAAAGTAAAGGTGTTACCTTTTTTAAAAATTCTTTTCCAGCTTCAGTGATTTTTATTTTCTTACCAATTCGATCAAATAAAACTAATCCTGTTTCTTTTTCTAAATCTTTAATAGCAGCGGAAACTGCAGGTTGGGAAATATATAATTGTTTTGCACTCAAAGTTATATTTTCATTTTTTAATACTTCATAAAATATTTTCAGATGACGAATGTTCATAGTTCCTCCATATAAGTAAATGATTATGTATATGATAAAATTATAATATTTTAATTATCCATTAACAACCCCTATACTTAAGTGTGAGAGGTGAATAATGAAAAAGTATTTATGGTTGTTTCTGGTGAATTTGTGGATTAGTACTTTTACGTTTGGTGGTGGGTATATTGTGATTCCAATGATTCGTAAATTTTATGTTGAGCAACATCATTATTTTGATGAAGAAGAATTGTTGTATCTTTCAACCATCGCACACTCATCTCCTGGTGCAATTGCTATCAATATCGTTGCTCTTACAGGTTTGCATGTTGCTGGAGTAATAGGTTTGATTATAAGTTGTATTGCGGCAATATTGCCACCATTCTTTATTATCTTTGCAATATATACAATATATGATTTGCTTATAGCAACACCAATGATTGTAATGTTGTTACAGGGAATGCAGTATGGTGTGGTTATTATTATGCTGGATTTTGTAATTGATTTATGGAAATCGCTTAGCAAAAAGGGAGATGTAGTGTTATTGGTTCTTGTGATTGTGACGTTGTTTTTAAGTGTATATATGCAGCTTCATATTTTATGGATTTTAACTTTGTATATCCTATTTATTATTTTTGATGTTTTACGAAAGCAGCGAAGATTATGATGATTTTATTAGTTACATTATTCGTTCGTTTCTTACAGATTGGTACTTTAAGTTTTGGTGGAGGCTATGCAGTAATTCCTCTTATTCAAGAATTGATTCTTGATGATTTAGGTTGGTTATCAAACCAACAATTTATAGATATAATTACGATTTCGCAACTAACTCCTGGACCTTTAGCAATAAATATATCTACCTTTGTTGGGATTAAAAGTAGTGGTATATTAGGTGGTGTTGTGGCAACGATAGGTTGTATTTTACCAGGGGTGTTAATTGCTGTATGTTTATATATAAATATAAATAAATACAAGGATAGCATATGGGTAAAAAGAGGGCTGGAAATTCTACAAGCATTTACACTTGGGTTGATCTTAGCTGCTGTTGTATCGTTGTTTTCTTCACTTGAAAATACAGGAACTAGTATAGTTTTTATTTTGATTATATTGAGTATTGGTTTATTTGTATATCGCAAGTATTCTATCAATCCTGTCATCTTTATTCTTTGTTTTGGTTTAATAGAGAGTATTTTATATAGCTTTTTTTAAAAAACATATTACAATGAAAAAGAGCACTGTCAGATAAGCTATCATTTTAAGAATATGATATTTTATAGATGAGAGGTATAGACTTATGCACGCATGGGAATCAATACAAATAACAATTAATTATATAGAAGATCATTTATGTGATGAAATCAAGATTGATAAATTAGCAAGCCTTGCTTGCTTATCAACATTTTATTATCAACGTCTTTTTAAACGTTTGGTGAAATGTTCACTTCAAGAGTATATGAAATATCGTCGTTTAGCAGTATCTTCAAAAGCGTTATGTGAAAGTGATGCACGTATTATTGATATTGCAGTGAAGTATCAATTTTCCAATCATGCTAATTATTCAAGAGCTTTCAAAGAAGTGTATGGTGTAACCCCTGATGAATATCGAAAACATCAGCTTCCATTAAATCATTTTGTTAAGCCTGAATTATTGTTGAATTATGTAATGATGGATGAAGGTATTCCATTGATTAGTGATGAAATGGTAATTGAGATAACACGAAAGAAATTTGATAAAGAGCGTTATTTTGTAGGTATTGAGCAAGAAGTTGAAGTAAGTGAATTAATGAGTCCACAAACAACAGGTGTTTCCACAATCACGTATTTGTGGGAGGAATTAGGTAAAAGGGTGAATGATATACCTTACAAACGAAAAGATGGCAATGACTTTGGTGTCCTATATATGGGGAATGCTAGAGAAGGAAATTGTATGTATATGGCAGGAGTAGAAGTTGATCGTTATGTAGAAGTAAAAGGATTTAAAACCTTTGTCTTACCAATAAAGGAATATCTGGTAACTGGATTTGAAGCAGAAACCTTTGATGAGTTAGTAAATAGTGCTATCAATAAAGCTGATGCATTTACTGCACGTTGGATGGAAGAACACAATTTGGTTGGCGTTGGTGGCTTTGCTGCTGAATTATATTATCCACCCACTGAACAATCTGCATATTTAGAACATTTGGTATGTTTTAAGGAAAAGGAGTGATTATATGGAATGGCATGAATTATATCCACCAAATAATGAACCAAGTATAAAGGAAATCAGCAACTATATTAACAATCCTTTATGGGATACTTTGGATGTATTATTGGTGAGTGAGAAGAAAGCAAAACGGAAAATAGAATATAGTGGATGTTCTTTGAAAGGATGGAATATCAAATATAAGAAAAAGGGTAAGAATCTATGTACCATCTATCCTTATGAAAAGTATTTTAAATTATTGGTGGTGGTTCCAGAAAAAGAGAAAGAAGAAGCTGATTTACTTATTGATCTTTGTGGTGACAATGCGAAAGAGGCATATAAGAAATATGATTTTTTCAATGGTGGCAAATGGATGATCATTGATATTGAAAAAGAAGGTGATGTTAAAGATGCTCTTGAATTTATAGCTTTAAGAGAAATATAGAAAGAATGCAAGGCATTCTTTTTTCAATTTGTTGTATGGTATAATGTTTGTATGCATTGGAGGAAAACAGATGGAATGGAAAAAATTAGTAAGTAGTACACGTGTACCTGCATATAATAATGATAAATCAGGTAATGAAATATATGCTTTTGAAAGTGATTATCGAAGAATTATCAAGAGTTCTTCTTTTCGTCGACTGCAGGATAAGACACAAGTGTTTCCTTTGGATCGTAATGACTTTGTAAGGACAAGACTGACACATAGTTTAGAAGTTGCAATGATCTCAAGAGATATCTTAAATGAGGTAATACGCAACTTAGATAAAAAGGATATTGATACAGAACCGTTATCAAAGTGCCATCGCTTACTTGAATGTGCAGCGTTGATTCATGATATCGGAAATCCTCCATTTGGACATTTTGGTGAAGATGCCATTCGTATCTGGTTTGAAAATAATATCCATAAATATCCAGAGATGAAAGACTTGAATGAACAACAGCAATTAGATTATTTGAAGTTTGAAGGAAATGCACAAACAATTCGAGTGCTAACAAAGTTGCATGATTATAATGGCAGTTCTAGTGTGGGGATGCGATTAACTGCTTCCGTACTAGATTCGGTAATCAAATATATGGCTGCTTCAAATGAAGTAGACAAAAGTGAACTAACATATAAAAAGGTTGGATATTTTTATTCAGAACAAGATGTGTTTAAGGAAATAAAAGAAGTTACTGGATCAAGACAATATCGCCATCCACTTGTGTATCTACTAGAAGCATCAGATGATATCTCTTATACTTTTTCGGATCTAGAAGATGGATTCAAGTTTGAAATGTTTAGTCTTGCAGATCTAAAAGAGTATTTACAAGATTGTCCAGAGGTAGATGAAATCTTGCTTTCATCTAAGACAGATGAAGAAAAGATGCAGGAGTTTATCCGCTTGTATCAACAGAAAGTTTTTAAATATGTAAGTATGTATTTTGTGAATCATTATGATGAAATCATGAAGGGAACGCTAAAAGGGGATTTGTTTGCTGCTGATGCAGCAGAAATCAAGGTATTTAATAAATTGAAAAAATTCTGTTTTGAATATATTTTTGAAGATAAGGAAATCATCAATCAAGAGATTGTAGGATACAATATCTTGAATTCTTTATTAGATACATTTGTTCCTGTAGTACTAAAGTATGGAAAAGAGATGAATGCATATGAAGAAAAACTTTTGGATTTTATCCCCAAGAGTGCTTTTCAACGTTATGATGTAGAAACAAAAGGATTAGAAGAAAATGAAAAGACATATTATAAGATTAAAATAGCAGTAGATTATATTTGTGGAATGACAGATGGATTTGCAAGGAAGGTTTATAAAGATATCTTTAATACATAATGAAAATTGTATAAATAATTAAAACTGTCTCATTGCATAGTATTTTTATCTGTGTAATACTGAAGAAAAGAGGAGGTATCACAGATGGCAAATGAAGATAAAAAAGACTTTAATGCGATGTTGGAAAGAGATAATGGGATGCCGAAAGTGCAAATCGTTACAGATGAAAAAACGATTGAAAAATATGGTGGAGAAAAGATGTATTTTGCACCACCGATGGATTACGATATTGTAATGAAAAAAATACCAGAAGGAAAAGTTATAACAACAAGTGAAATAAGAAATTATTTTGCTAAGCAAAATAATGCGGACTTCACAGACCCAATTACAGCAGGGATTTTCATTTCGATTGTAGCTTGGGCAAGTTATCAAAGAAGTAAAGATAAAACACCTTATTGGCGTACCTTGAAAGCGCATGGAGAGTTACATCCTAAATATCCAGGTGGTATAGAAAAGCAAAAGGAATTATTGGAAAAAGAAGGGCATACAATTATCAAGAGGGGGCGTACCAATATTCGTTATTATGTGAAGGATTATGAAAATGCTTTATTTATATTGTAAGCAAGATAGACTGAATTATCAGTCTATTTTTATATTGGTTTAATTTTTATGGGGACACATAAAGTCAAATAAAAAAGTTTTTAAACGTACTTTTAGCGCTTGGTTTTATTGAAATAATGAGGTTATTTTGTTGGTTTTCAAAGATTTATACAACAATTGCACAAAAAAATGAAAGAAGTTGGACTTCAAGTAATGAATGAATAAATTTACACTATAGGTGTACGAAGTAAATGTTAGGGGGACAATTATGAAAGACATGCTTAAACTAGAAAACGTTCAAATTGTAAATGGTGTGAAAGATTGGATTGAAGCTATTCATGTGGGTGTACAACCACTGGTAGATACAGGTTATGTAGAAGCGCGCTACATTGACGAAATCATTAAAAACACTGAAAAGTTTGGACCTTATTATGTTTTGTGTGAAAACTTAGCTTTGCTTCATGCGAGTGCAGAACAAGGAGTAATAAAGAAACAGGTAGCAATCACCGTACTGAAGGAACCAGTGAAATTTAAAGAAGATGGCTATGATGTGCGTTTGTTAGTTACTCTTGCAGCTAGTGATCCTGAATCACATATGCAGGCTATGCAAGCGATCTCAAATATTTTTTCGGATGAGAAGCGAATTGCAATGCTTGTGAATGCGGATACGGAAATGGAAATATATCGCCAGTTTATTGCTGCTGCAAACGAATAATAGTGTAAGGGAGGAATAAAACAGTATGGAATTTATACTTAATATTTTGTCTACACCATCGATCTTAGTTGGTCTTATGGCAATGCTAGGACTTATCTTACAAGGTAAGAAAGTTGAAGATGTAGTAAAGGGTACGATTAAAACGATTGTAGGTTTCCTTGTGTTGAGTGCAGGGGCAGCATTTCTACAATCAGGTTCATTGAATGCATTTGGTGAGTTATTCAATTATGCATTTAATATGCAAGGAGTAGTGCCTAACAATGAAGCAATTGTTTCGTTAGGGTTAGAAAAGTTTGCTAGTCAAACAGCTTATATTATGTGTGTGGGAATGGTTGCAAATATTGTTATGGCACGTTTCTCAAGAATGAATTATATCTTCTTGACAGGACACCACACATTATATATGGCATGTATGTTAGCCGTTATTTTAAATGTAGGTGGATTAGATGGTGCTGAGCTAGTTATTTCTGGTGGATTAGCATTAGGATTGATTATGGTAATATCACCAGCAATTTGTCAACCAACAATGCGTAAAATCGTAAAAACAGATGATTTGGCATTTGGTCACTTTGGTGGATTCGGATATTGGTTCGCAGCACAAATTGGAAAATTATTTAAAGGAAGTAAATCTACAGAAGAGGTAAACTTCCCACAACGTGTATCATTCCTTAGAGATACAACAGTAGCAATTGGATTAACAATGGTAATCTTCTTTATGGTTGTTACTGCGGTAGCTGTAGGAAAAGGATTATTGACTGATTCTGTAATGTCAGAAAGTGCAAACTTAGCACCACTATTCAGTGGAGATACAAAAACGCACTGGGCAGTATGGGCATTTACATCAGGACTTAGCTTTGCTGGAGGGGTATATATCATTTTGGCAGGTGTTCGTTTAATTATTGGTGAAATTGTACCAGCGTTTAAAGGAATTGCAGAAAAACTTGTACCAAATGCAAAACCAGCACTAGATTGTCCAGTTGTATTCCCATATGCACCAAATGCAGTGTTGATTGGATTCTTAGTTTCATTTGTTGGTGGTATTGTTGGATTGTTTGTTTTAGGATTTATTAATAGTTCAATTATGCCAGTTGCGTTGATTTTACCAGGAGTTATTCCACATTTCTTCTGTGGAGCAACAGCAGGTGTATTCGCAAATGCAGAAGGTGGATTAAAGGGTTGTCTAGCAGGATCATTCTTGCATGGATTATTAATTACTTTCTTACCAGCAATTTGTATGCCAGTTATGGGTGCGTTGAACTTTGCAAATAGTACGTTCTCAGATGCTGATTTCTCACTTGCAGGAATCTTCTTCGGTAATATAGCACAATATGTTCAAGGATTTGGATTGATGGGTGTTTGTATTGTATTGTTCTTACTACCAATCATTTACAATTTTATTGCACCAAAAAAACAAAAAGCTGAATAATATAAGATGCATTAAATTATAGACCAGAGGAGATAGAAGTTGTATCTCCTCTATATCTTTATATTGAAAGAAAATAGATGAGAAAAGAGATTGGTTTTATAGTGAATATGTAGGAAATGTTCGTCTGTATACCACATAGACTTAGTATAATATTTGTGATATTATTTTAATTGTTGATTGTCTATACTGTATATTTTGTGTAAAAACACCAAAAAGAGAGAAGGAGACAAATCAATACTAAAGTGAGGCAAAGGAGGTAAGCAATGGAAATTAAAAGAATTATGTGTTGCTGTGGATCTGGATTAGGATCAAGTATGCTTGTTCGTATGAACGTTGAAAAAGCGTTAGGAAAATTAGGTTATTCTGGCATTGATGTATCACATTCATCAGTATCAGATGCAGTAGAAGGCGCAGCAGATTTATTTGTGGTTGGTAAGGATTTAGAAGAATTCGTATCTTCATTACCAAGTGTTATTATTTTGGATAATATCATGGACATGAATGAATTAGAGACAAAATTAAGTGAAGTTTTAAAATAAAACGAGGTGGAAATTAAATGGACAACACAGAATTAAAAAAGTTGAAAGTATTATCAGCTAAGATTCGTATAGATGTATTAAAGATGTTAGAAAAACGTGGGTATGGACACTTAGGTGGATCTTTATCAATTGTTGAAGTACTAAGTGTATTGTATGGAAAACAAATGAAATATGACCCAAAAAATCCAAATGCAGAAGATCGTGATATGTTAGTTTTATCAAAAGGTCATGCTGGACCTGGATGGTATAGTACCCTTGCTAATGTAGGGTTTATTGAAAAAGAGATGTTATATACATTAAATGATGGTGGAACAAAACTTCCATCTCACCCAGATAGAACGAAAACTCCTGGTGTCGATATGACAACTGGTTCTTTAGGACAAGGAACTTCTGCAGCTGCAGGCATTGCAACAGGTTTTAGAATGAAAAAATCTGATCAAAATGTGTATTTGATTGTTGGAGATGGTGAACTTAATGAAGGGCAATGTTGGGAAGCATTCCAATATATTGCACATAATAAATTAAATAATTGTATCGTTTTAATTGATGATAATAAAAAGCAATTAGATGGACCAACATGTGAGATTTGTAATCCATTTAATATTGCTGATAAGATGCGTGCTTTTGGATTCAAAACATATGAAGTTAAAGGTGATGATGAAGAAGCGATTAGCAATGCAATCGATTTGTGTAAAAGTGAGAAAGATTGTGCAGTATGTATCGTTCTTGATTCAATTAAAGGACAGGGAGTACCATTCTTTGAAGAGATGGATGCAAACCACTCTGTAAAATTTAACACTGATGAAATCCTTAATGCTACACATGAAGCAATTGAAAAATTAGAAGCATTTGTTAAGGAGGGTGAATAATAATGTTTACATTAGATAGAGAAAATAAAGAGATTAAAGAATTAAAGTTAGCAGTTGTTGAAACCCTTCAAGATATGATGAAAACAAATGATAAAGTTGTTGCTCTTGAAGCCGATTTAGGTGGAGCTAGTGGGTTTTCAAAAATTCAAAAAACAAATCCTGATCGTTTTATAAATGTTGGGATTGCGGAAGCTAATATGGTTGGTGTTGCAGCTGGATTGAGCGTAACTGGCTTTGTTCCATTTATGCATACTTTCGGACCATTTGCATCAAGACGTGTATTTGATCAAGTATTCTTATCAGGTGCTTATGCACACACAACAATGAATATTTATGGATCAGATCCTGGATTTACAGTTGGGCCAAATGGTGGAACACATACAACATGGGAAGATGTAGCACTTATGCGTACAATTCCTAATGCAGTTGTTTGTGATGCTGCTGATTATGTTCAATTGGAATGGATTACTCGTGAATTTGTGAAAATGGAAGGAATCCATTATGTTAGAGCAAACCGTAAAGGTGTAAGAAACGTATATAAAGAAGGTTCTACTTTTGAAATCGGAAAAGGAAATATTCTTAAAGAAGGTAAAGATGTATTATTAATTGCAGCTGGACAATTAGTGTCAGATGCATTAGATGCAGCGGAAGCACTTGAAAAAGAAGGTATTTCTGTAGAGGTTGTTGATATGTTTACTATCAAGCCTATTGATGCTGATTTGATTCTAAAAGAAGTTACTGGTAAAAAAGCGGTTGTAACATTTGAAAACCATTCGATTACGGGAGGTTTAGGAAGTGCTGTAGCTGAAGTACTATCAGATAATGCAATTGGAGTAAAACTAAAACGTGTAGGTGTAAATGAATTATTTGGACAAGTAGGAACACCAGATTTCCTACAAAAAGAATTTAAACTTACCGCAGATGATTTAGTAAAAGATATCAAAGAAGCTTTATAAGAGATAAGCATTGTAGTGAAAACTACAGTGTTTTTTTTGTGGAAAAAGTGATAAAAAACATAGGTTGTTACATAGGTGATGTAACAACCTATGCTATTTTGTATGTAATGTCTATAAGCAAAGAAAAAATGGGAACCAAAAGAAAGTCCACAGCGTCTAAGTTTATAGATGACCTATATATGATTATACATACTCTAGAAAGGAAAAATAAAAATGTATTATTATTTAGAATTCAAAGAAGAAGGATCAAATAAGTTTTGGAAGTTAGAGTTAGAAGAGAATAGTTATACACTTACTTATGGAAAGATAGGTAGTGCGGGTACTTCGAAAGTGAAGACATTTGAAAGTGCAGAAAAGGCTGAAAAAGATGCCATGAAATTAGTGGCTGCAAAACGCAAAAAGGGATATGTGGATGCAGAACCTGAAATGACAATGGAATTAAAAAAGAAGCCTAAAGAAACGAAAAAGGTAATTATAGAGAAACCTGAAAAGATTCCCTTGCCTTTAAAAGATGATGACAAAATAAAAGCCTGGCATGATGAAGAGTTGGAAGAAGAATTTAAACTATCCAATATGCGTATGGGAACAAGCAAATCTTCAACAAGTCAAAAAGAAAAGAAAGAAAAAGTAGAAACTGAAGATGGGATGAAAAAGCTGGAAGATTTAATGCTTGCTCATATGAATCATAATTTTATAAAGTCTAAAATAGATCGAGAACGGTTGTTTTTAACACTTTGCCAAAAAGGTGAATATGAAGAAGCGAAATTGGTTTATGAAATTGTAGGGTTTTCAGATAAGGTTTTAAAATCAGCAGTAAAACAGATATTTGAAAATAAAGCATCTTATACACCAACCTTACAATTAGGAAGTTTTATGCTTGTGGAATGGTTGTATGATTTACTAAATCTGCCATTTGATCAATTTTTGGCACTTATTTCTCAAAAAGATATTCATGTGGATGTTTTAGAAAAATATTATACATGTTTAAAAGATACAAAAGCTTTTGGTGAAGCAAAAGAACAGATGTTATCAGTTGTTAAAGAACTTTGTGAAAGTAATGTTTCAATCATTGAAAATACGATTAAGGGTGTATGTGATTACGCTAAAAATCATACTGCATTTAATGCGAAAGATATAAATAAACTTGATCAAATAATAAAAGAACAAAAATTTGTTGAAGGAGCATATGGAATATCTATTGCATTTAAAAAGAATCATTTGTACGTGGGCGTTTTAGGGACATCTTTATCTGGATTTTCAGGTATTTATACAACTTTAAACTTACATGGTGTTTCAGTGAAGTTTTTTATTGAAATGATAAAAGAAGAACTAACAAAGGCAGTTGAAAAACTGTGGGATGATAACATTTTTGAAGGGCTTTTCCGCTATACGTGTACGATTGAAGAATGTGAAACAAAAACCGAATTGTTGTACAGAGAAATACCGTCAGAAGAAAGAGATGAATTATTAAAACGCTTAGAACATTTAGAAATTAGTGATGATTGGGAAGAAAATATTGAATTGCTTTCTGACGTTGTAGAAGAATGTAAAGCTGGTATTTATATGAAATATGATGAGGACAGGATTGTAAGTTTAGTATCTCGATATATGAAATCACCAGATTCAAGTGTAAGTGATAGTGCTGAGAATATTATGAGTATGGAAGCGCATAAGCGTACAGCAAGCGATGCTTGGGTAGAAGCTATGGTTACTTCGTATTGTGATAGAGGACACTTCAAAGAGGCGAGATCAAGATATGTCGATAAAGCAAGGAAAAGAACGTCACCTGAAGTTACAAACAAGCTTCGTAAGCTTATTAGCTTTAGAGAGAAAAATAATCGTGCATTGATGTCTACGTCAAATAACAATGCAGTAAGTACAGAGGATATTGATAACGATTATGTTTTATTTGGTAAAGGGTCGCAAATCAAAGATACCTTTTTAGAAACAGAAAATGTTGTTGTTCGTGCAGATGAAGATGGAAGAATTATGGTTCGCTTTTTGAATGAGGGAGAAGCAGCATATAGTGAAACTTTAGATTTTGTAAATCATTTATTAAGTAAAGGATATGGCAAGATTGGGCAATATTTTTGTGTACGATTCCTTCATGAACCAATGGCAATTAAACAGGTGGGAACGCTTAAAACTTCATATGGTATAACATATCCATTTAATGATACACATGCCTTTTTCGCAAGAGCAGCACAATATCCTAAATTACGTTCAAAAGTGGAACGTTATGCTTATTTGGCGTTAAAAAAATATGAATGGTATCCAGATCTTGATGCTGAAGAAAACACGGTACCAGGTACTTTTGCAGCCACAGCATTAGCCTTTTGTGGGGCAGAATATATGCCGGTGGTAATTCATTATGCACATATGGTAGATGGTGATCATTCAAACCTACATGCAGTGCTTCCTAATGCACTTATTAAACATTATGGACTTATACCAGAAATTGCTCCAGCTATTTTTGCTTTATGTATGGCAAATGGGCAAGATTATGATTATAGTATTCCAACAGATCTTTTAGCTAATAAGGAGTTTGCTAAATATATAATGCGTGATATCCACAAATGGGAGGTTGATGATAGGGAAAAGCAATCTTACTTTACTACAGCTGTAAGAACCATTCTATATAACAGTAGTTATGCAGATGATGGAGTGGAAGCTTTGAACAAGATAAAAAAATATATCAATAATAGTGATGATATTCAAACTAGAGGTGGATTAATTGAATTTTATAATTATTATTTGGAGTGTATTAAACAGTATGATGATTATGAAGATATAAAACCAATTATTCAACTTAAAGGATATCGTAGAGATGATAATTTGGATGAGGTAGAAAACCATATAGATGCTTCGAAACAAGTGGAATTAACGTTTGAAGAAAAAGGTGTTGTACTTATGACGATGAGTGAAGCAAAAAAAGCAAAAGTCAATTTTGATGATATGTATGAAAGAAAAGATTTGGATGCTGTTTTCTATATTAATTCAATTCAAGATGATATTGAAATTCTTGATTACTTTAATAGAACAGCAGTTGAGATAGGATATGAAAACCATACAAGAATGGGAAAACGTTGTCGTACAGTGTGGACTTGTGGAGCAGATTTTGTATCAAATGGTAAATGGGTAGTTGATACTACGCATATGGGTGCTAATGCTGCAACCATTATATTCAATGGAAAAAATAAGCCAACTATTTTATATGGATATATGAATTTTGTTGATGCGGTTATAGAGTATAAAACAACAAAACCTACAAGTGAAGAGGAAATTGAAACATTACGATTACGGCATCTGAAAAAGCAAGCAACACCTCGAAAATATGATAGCGAATACAAAGAAGCGGAAGAGCTTTTAGATGAGTTGATGTATTGCATTATCTATGGGACATTTCCTGCCGCAGACTATAAGATACAACAGTTAGAAGCGAATGATAATTGTTATGTTGAAATGGTGAGGAAGGTTGCTAAGATTCAAGTGCTGCAACGTGGAGGACGCATTGAAGGCTATGAAGCGTTGTGTGATGAATTATCAAAAATGCAAAGTGATAAGCGTGATTTTTGGCTTGCCAAGAAAGCTATCGCAAAAACTTTGCAAAAAAATAATATATTATAGAAAGGACGAGTGAAGGATGAAATATTATTTAGAATCTAGAGAAGAAGGAGCGAATAAGTTTTGGAAGTTAGAATTAAAAGGAGATAGCTATACGGTTACTTATGGAAAGTTAGGTAGTGTAGGTACATCTAAGACAAAGGCATTTGATAGTGAAGAAGCAGCGCAAAAGGCAGCTGAAAAAATGGTAGCAACAAAACGTAAAAATGGATATGAAGATGCTAAAGAATTAAATACAGAGTCACCAACGACAACAATAGATGATTTTATGAATGAGTTGATTCCTTTTCTTGAAGAAATGGAAGTGGAATTACAAGAGAAATTTTGGAAGTTTTATGAAGAATCAGGAAAAAGCGATTATCATCTTCAATATCATGATGTAACATGGACAGGATTTATTAATAGACTGACAATTACGATTCAGAGCAGTAAAGATAAAAAACGAATACGAAACTATCTTGAATTTGGTACAGATGAAAAATGGTCATCTTCTATAATGAAGGATTTCTCTGAATTTTATATGCATATTCTAACAGAAGAGAATTTAAAAAACGTCATTGGTCCTAAAATTATGGCTTGGTTCCAAGAGCGGATTGATAACGAGAAATTTAATGGTTTCTATAGTGCATATTTGATTGTTACTGTACGTATGTTTGGTGAAGAAAGCGGATATTATGGAGGGGAAGTTCCTTTAGTAGCAGAAGCAAGAAGAAAGCAAGTTAGAGAGTATGTTGGAAAATGTATTGAAACAAAAGATTATAGTGAGTGGAAAAGAATGAAAGATAATCCAGCACACTGGGAATTTTTATGGCTATGGAAAGAAATGGACATAAAGAATCTTAAAGTGTATTTTGAACGTATTAAAAACTCAGATGGCGGTAGTTCAGGGTTATATTATTCATATCCTAGTCACAAATGGCAATTGGAAGAATTCTATGAATCATTATTAGATGATTCCACAATAACATTAGAAGATTGTGAAAAGCTATATTTCTTTAATGAAGAAATAAAAAAGTTTGTTTTTGGATCAAGAGCTACTTGGGATTTTCCATTGGTAAAGGATGAAGAGTTTATTCCTATTACCAAGCTTTATAAAAAGTTAGGTTTTAATCCTAAAGATGTTATTACTGAAGTAGAGATAAAAGATGTTCCTTTTGCTGAAGCGGTTTATAATATAATAAGTGAAAATCATGAAATGTATGCAAGTGAATATGTTCGTGAAAGAGAAGATGTCTTTAAAACCAGTCGTCGAACAAAAGATAAGCCACTTCCAAATTGGAGTAAGGATGGTAAGGCGATAGCATTTATTGAGATTAGCGTATCAGAGAAAAAGGTATACGTGAAAGAAAGGGCATATAATTGGTCTTATCATGTAAGTCACCGTGGAGAACAATTTAAGTTTTCTGCAGACTTTGAAAAAGAATATGATCTTGAAGCGGTAAGTGAAGAAGAAAAAACAAACTTATTTCATTCGCTTGTAACATATTATCAACCCTTGGTTGAAGAGAATGAAGGAGATTTGTATTTGCCGATTGTAAATATTACACTACTTGTTGGTGAGCAAGATGAATCTGAAAGTTATTGGGAGAAAGCAAAATACACACAAAACATTCTTAGAGATAACAGTGAAGAGTGGATAGAAACGCTTCAAAAGATGCATGATAGTATGATAGAACCTGAGGGGGAAAGAGTACAACCATATTCGAATATGTTAGAGGTGTTCAAATCTATTTATATTAATATCTTTGATTATGATTGGGCACGTATGTTGTTGTTTATGAAGCAATATGCTACAACCCAATATGGAGTTCATTTTGGTGATTCTATGTTAGGCAGTATGGCACATCATTTAGAAAGAGAAATGAAAAGATTGTTGGAGCGTAAAGGAATAGCTAATTTAAGGAAAAAAATTACAGCTTCTTTTACACCTGAAGATGTAGATTATATTGCGTTTGCGGCAGATATGATTAAAAATAATTTAACTGCATCTTATCAAAAGAGCTCTCAGAAATTTGCCGCAATGTTGGAAAAATTGTTGGAGAAAATAGAAGTTGTAGAAGAGGAAACATACGAAGAAACTACGTATGAAATTGATCAAGAAGAAGAGATGGATGAAGAAGATGTATTCAGCACATACAAAGATGAATTTGTAGAATTAAAGGCTGCATATAATGAAGATGGTCGTGAAGATTATTTTGAAGAAGGATTTAATAATCGAGGATATGTTAAATGTGTTATTTTAAAAGAAGAAGAACAAGCTTATAAAACCGCAATTGAATATTTTATTCAAATTATCAAAGATGGATTCCCAGCTCGTTTCAGTTTTGAACTAACTTCTAGTGTTGATGAATATACGCTTATTTATGAACGTCCTTCTGATGAAAATCCGATATTAAAAGTTGATAGTAATCGCTTCTTTACAGCAGCATTAAAATATCCTGAATTGCGTGATCTTGTTCGTGAGTATGTAAAGGTTTCAGCTGAAAATATCAATGTTTTAGAGGAATCCGAGATGGAAGATGATGATTCCATTATTGGAAGAAGGCCAGATTTCTTGGCTATGGCGATACTAGTGTTGAGTGATCCAAGTGGATATGATTTTCTAACAACGTTTGATGACTTTAATGGTTCAGTATATTATGATCAAGGTTATAATGGTTGTCATGTATTGGTGACTACATTCCTTCGTCAATGTGGAATTAATGATGATAACGTAAAGAATGTGGCAGAATCTATCGACGAAGAAAAAGCAGGATGGTTTTTAATTGATATGCTTCAGGATTGGGGTTACAAAGATGCGAAATTTGCCAAAGAGAATGCGACTAAATTATTAGCACATGTTGAAGATGATGCAAAAGAAATGTTAGAGGAAATATTAGAAGACTTAGAAGATGAGGAATAAAGTCCTATAATTAGATAAGAGTACGATAGTGAAAACTATGGTGCTCTTTTTTTGAATGAAAATGATAGATTTATTTTTATTTGTGCTATACTGTCAATATATTGAAAAGAGGTATTTTATGCTTGCTAGTGAAAGATTTATATTTATTTTAGATCAACTTGATCGTGAAGGGGTGGTTACTTTAAAAACCGTTTGTGAACAATTGAATGCTTCTGAATCAACGATTCGTCGTGATTTTGAAGAATTGGAAAAACAAAATAAGTTAAAGCGAGTTCATGGAGGGGCTGTTAAGGTTAGCTTGGGAACAACCCTTACGGATAGTAAAGAAATGTCAATGCAACAAAAGAGTCAAATTAATATTGAAGGAAAACAAAAGATTTGTCGCTATTGTGCACAAATGGTTCAAGATGGAGAGTGTATTTTTATTGATGGTGGAACGACATTAATGTATTTAATAGATTATCTTGAGGGGAAACGTGTGAAAATCGTGACCAATAATCACTTTGTTGTTACCAAACAAGGAAGTACAATCGAGTTGATTAATATTGGTGGTCATTATTTACCTAATTTGCATATGACGGTAGGATCTATAGCTTTGCAAACCTTGGAGATGTTTAATTTTGATTATGCTTTTATCGGTTGTGCTGGAATTGATATCAGCGAGAATATCGCTTATACTGCCGAGATGGATAGTGCGCAAATTAAAAAAGCTGCAATGAACCAAGCACTGAAGTCTTATTTGTTAGTCGATTCCACAAAGATGGATTTAAGAGGGTTTTATAAGTTTAGTGATATTAAACGATTTGATAGTGTGATTATGGATGATTATGATTCGAATCGCAAGAAACCAACATATATTACAGTTGTTGAATAAGATAGTTTTTGAATGTTAATGAAAGTTTTTGAACGTTTTTATTGACATTCTTTTTTTGTTTGCTTATACTGTAATTAGAAAGAGGAGGTACGATTTGTGAAACCTGCAAAAAAAGCAATTGAAATGAGTCAAAAGGAATTGGCTCGCTATATTGATCAATCAGTATTAAAACCTGAATTTACTGTTGAAGAAGCGAAAAAATATATCCAAGAAGGAATTGATTATGGATGTGCAACAGTATGTGTAAATCCTGTAAATGTTGAAACGGCAGCGAAAATGTGTAAAGGAACGGATACAAAAGTTTGTCCAGTTTGTGACTTCCCATTTGGAACAAGTACTACAGAATCTAAAGTAGCACAAGCAGAACTTATTTTAAGTAAGTTTGCGGATGATATTTTAGAGTTGGATATTGTATCTAACTTTGGTTGGATTCGCAGTGGAATGTGGGATGAAGTAACAGCAGACATTAAAGCGGTAGCAGATGTTTGTCATAAATATAATGTTGAAATGAAAGTTATCTTCGAAACAGATGCGTTGACAATGGATGAAGTTAAAAAAGCTTGTGAATGTGCTGTTGAAGCTGGGGCTGATTTTGTGAAAACAAGCACAGGGTTCTTGACTGGACATGATGCACAAGGAGCAAGTGTTGAAGTTATCAAAGTAATGTTTGATGCAGTTGATGGTAAAGCAAAAGTAAAAGGAAGTGGATGTATTCGTACAAGAGAGCATTTCCTTCAACTAATTGATATGGGGATTGACCGTATGGGTATTGGTTATCGTTCAACACCAGTTGTTTTAGGTGTCGATGGGAGTAAAGAGACAAAAGACGTTTATTAAAAGTGCAGGTATGCACTTTTTTAACAAGGCAAATAGATTGCTAGTTTTAGAATAACTATATAGAATTAAGATGAGAGATAGTGGAGATTTGACTTATGAAAAAAATGTTAGAGTACCAAGTTAAAAGTGATTGTATTGATGAAGCAAGAATTGCTCGGTTGCAACATAAAATGGAAAAGCGAAAAGCGTCTATTTGTAGTGAACGTGCTTTGTTGTATACAGAAAGTTTTCAAAAAAGTGAAACAGAACCTTATATTATTCGTAAGGCGAAAGCATTTGCACATACATTGGACCTTATGAGTATCTATATAGAAGAAGATAGTTTGATTTTTGGGAATCAAGCTTCTCGAAACTTTGCAGCACCAATTTTTCCAGAATATTCTATTGATTGGGTAATTGATGAATTGGATGCGTTTGCTTTACGTAAAGGTGATGTCTTTACCATTGATGAGCAAACAAAAAAGGATTTACGGAGTATTCATGATTATTGGCATTCTCATACTCATGAAGACGAAGTGAAGAAGAATTTGCCTGAAGAAAATTTCTTGGCTGAAAAGCAAGGTGTATTACATCGTGGTGGTATCTCGATGAGTGGAGATGGGCATATTGTGCCTAAGCACGAAAAAGTCTTAGAAGTTGGCTTTTTGGGATTGATTGAAGAAGCTCAAACAAAGCTTGAAGTTTGTAAAGATAAAGAGAAAATAGCATTTTATAATGCTGTAATTATTACTTTGAACGCTTCTTTACGTTGGATTAAACGTTATGGATTGTTAGCTGTGGATATGGCGAAAACATGTAATGATGAGAAACGTAAAGCGGAACTCTATAAGATTGCAGATATGTGTGAACATTTGTTGGAACGAAAAGCTAATGGTTTTTATGAAGCTGTAGAATCTGTATATTTGATACATGTCTTACAAATGATTGAAAGCAACGGGCATTCCTTTTGTTATGGTAGATTTGACCAATATATTTATCCATTTTATGAAGCTGACGTAGCAAGTGGTAAGTTAAATGATGATAAAGCATTGGAACTTATTACGCATATGTTTTTAATGAATAGTTCATTAAATAAAGTTCGTCCATATGGACATACAAAGTTTTCACAAGGGTATCCATTATATTCGAATTTGATGATTGGTGGATATCGTCGTGATGGAAAAGATGGAACTAATGCATTATCTTATTTGGCAATAGAAGCTATGAATTTAACTTCTTTAGCAGAACCAAATTTCTCTATGCGTTACAATAATGACACACCAGATGACTTGCTTCGTTTAGCAGCGAAATTGATTCGTACGGGGTGTGGAATGCCAAGTATGTTTAATGATGAAGTGATTGTTAAAGCCAAAGAAGGACTTGGTATACCACATGAAGATGCTTTAGATTATGTAGCAATAGGTTGTGTAGAGACTGGAATTCCTGGTAAATACGGACATCGAGCAACGGGTATGACCTATGTAAACTGGGGAAAAGTATTAGAAATTTTATTAAACAATGGCTATGATCCTGATTCAAAGTTGCGTTTAATTACCTTAGGTAATGAGAAAGAGACAATGGAGTCTTGCTTTGAAACCTATGATGATGTATGGACAGGTTGGAAGAAATTATTAAAATATTACACCGATTTAGCAGTTGCGTGTGATCATGTTTGTGATCAATCATTAGCAAAATATGACGCTGATCCGTTTGCCTCTAGCCTAATTGATGATTGCTTAGAAAAAGGAAAAATTCTTAAATTAGGTGGTGCGAAATATGATATTGTATCACAATCTAATATAGGACCTAGTGTGGTTGGAAATTCTTTAGCAGTTCTTAAAAAGCTGGTCTTTGAAGAAAAGAAAATAACATTACAAGCATTGAAAGATGCAATGAAAGATAATTGGGAATCGTTAGAATCAAAACGTATTCACCAAATGGTTACTCAAGTAGCAAAATTTGGTAATGATGAGGATTATGTAGATGATATTGTTATTGATGTTTTCAATTCATATTTAGAACTTTTACCTGATTATAAGACGAATTGTTCAGATATGGGACCAGATATTAGTGGATACACTATGTCAACGTCCAATATCACATCTTATGTACCAAATGGTTTAGATGTCGGTGCCACACCAGATGGCAGATTTGCTAGAAGTCCATTGAATGAAGGATGTTCACCAACGGAGGGAACAGATATAAAAGGACCTACGGCGGTTATTAATTCAGTGGCTAAATTGCCAAATGAAAGAATTGCAGCAGGTCAGCTATTGAATATGCGTTTTACACCAGAATCTTTAGAAGGCGCTAATTTAGAAAAGTTTATTGCCTTTTTAAAGGTGAGTAGGAAAAAAGAAATATATCATAATCAATTTAATATCATCGATTCAACAACGTTACGCAAAGCGCAACAAAATCCTGAGAAGTATACAGATTTGATTGTACGTGTAGCAGGGTATTGCGCACAGTTTGTTTCATTGATGAGTGAAACACAAGATGCAATTATTAATCGCAGTGAAAATAGTATTTAGTGGGAAATAATATAAAAGATTTGAAAAAAGTTGGGAAAAGAAAAGGATAAACTTAAAAAACCAACTTTTTGTGCTTTTGTTTGGGAAAAATGGTAGAATAAAGTTGAAAAAAGCCAATAAAATCTTATGATAAGGGAGAAAGGAATGTTGTATGTCACAAAAAACAAGAAAACGTCGTGATGAAATAACTAAAATTGTGATTAGTGAAGGTCAGGTAAAAGTAAAGGAGTTAGCGAAACAGTTAAATGTTTCAACGGAGACGATTCGTAAAGACTTACATTATCTAGATATGATGGGGGTAATTAGTAAGTCTCATGGAGGAGCTTCAGTCATTAATGAATATTTTCAATTACCAATTGATGTGAAATTACAAGAAAATTTGGATGCAAAGAAAAAGATTGCTCGAGCGGCTTTGGATTTGATTGAAGATAATTCATTGATTTATTTGGATCCAGGAAGCACATGTATCCAAATTGCTAAGCTTTTACGTGTAAAACGAAATTTAACGGTTCTTACAAACTCTATAACGATTGCCAATATTGTGGCAGATAGTTCTCATAATGTGATTGTTTGTGGTGGGATGCTTCAAAAACGTGGAAAAGCATTAGTAGGTATCTATGCAATTGATGTTATTAAAACGATTCACATTGATACAGCAATTATGGGTAGTGATGGATTTAAGGATATGAATGGGTTTACAACATTTTCTTTGGAAGAAGCAGAAATACGCAAGACGATTGTTAGTTCTAGTGATGTGAATATCGTAGTGTGTGATGCTTCAAAATTTAATAAAACTTCAACGTATATTTTTGGTAAATTTTCAGATTATGATTATTTAGTTACAGATGAAGATGATGCCAAAAAATTAAAACAAGTAAGTGGTATTAAAAAAATTATTAGTGTAAGGAGCGAATAAGATGAAATTACAAATTGCATTGGATACACTAACAATTGAAGAATGTATTATGTTGTTAGATGAAGTAAAAGACTATGTAGATATTATTGAGGTAGGAACTCCCTTTTTATTAGAAGAAGGAAATAAACCAGTTAAAATATTCAAGGAACGTTATCCACAATTGGAAGTATTAGCAGATACGAAGATTATGGATGCTGGTGAATATGAAGCAGAGGGAGCTTTTAAAGCAGGAGCGGATATTGTTACCGTACTTGGAGTAACAAATGATGCGACAATTGAAGGGGCTTTAAAGGCTGCGAAAAAGTATAATGGAAAAGTTATGATGGATATGATATGTGTGGCAGATATGGCAAAAAGAACCCAACAAATGGATGCTATGGGAGTTGATTATATTTGTTGTCATACAGCATTTGATATACAAGAAACAGGAAAGAACCCACTTGATGAATTGGTGGTTATTAATCAGAATATTACCAATGCGAAATCAGCAGTAGCTGGTGGCGTAAAATTGGAAACAATTGATGAAATCGTTGCTGAGGGAGCTGGCGTTATTGTTGTTGGTGGTGCAATTTCAAATGCTAAAGATCGAATTGCAATGGCGAAAGCAATCAAAGAACATATGAAATAAGGAGATGCTATATGAATAATCAAGAGTATGGAAAGCTGGTAGTAGACGAATTATCGCAAACACTTGGTAGCATTTCTGTTGCTGCAGCAGAAAAGTTTGTTTCACTTATAAATGAAGCTGGTGAAGTGTTTTGTGCAGGTGCAGGGAGAAGTGGCTTTCAAGTAAAAGGATTTGCAATGCGTTTAATGCACATGGGATTTAAAAGTTATGTTGTTGGAGAAACGGTAACCCCAAATATCAAAGCAGATGGATTGCTTGTGATTTGTAGTGGTTCTGGGGAAACAAAATCATTGGTAAATCATGCTCAAAAGGCAAAAGAGATGGGAGCAAAAATTGCTTTGATTACCACAAATGTAGATTCTTCTATTGGTAATATTGCTGATGTGGTAATTGAAATCAATACAGCATCGCCAAAGGTGGCGAAAGAAGATCAAATTATTTCACGTCAACCTATGGCATCATTATTTGAACAATCAGAAGGTATCTTTTTGGATGTTGCAATTATGATGTTAATGGACCTTCGTGGGATGGATGCCGTTACGATGTATGGCAGACATGCCAATATGGAATAGTGTTATGGAAAAGAAAATATTGAAAATATTTCCTTTCTTTGAACCTCGAATGTGGGGTGGGAAAAGGATGTTAGAGAATTTCAATTATCAGAGTGATATTTATCCAGTTGGAGAAGTATACAATGTTGTAGCATTAAAAAATCATGCTGATTGTTTAGTAAAAGATACGTGTATGACGCTTTCAGATTTATATATTACATATCCAGAATGGTTTAAATGTGATACAAATGAGTTACCTATTCGAGTTAATATTTTAGATCCAGAAGCAGATTTATCAATTCAGCTTCATCCAGATGATGCCTTTGCACGCTCTTATAATGGAGGCCGTGGAAAACCAGAGGCTTGGGTTATTTTGGATGCTCCAGAAGATGGATATATTGCGTTTGGACATACAGCAAAGACACGAGATGAGTTTGAACAAAAAGTTGGAAATAAAGAATTTGATTCGTTGATTAAGTATATTGATGTAGTTGTAGATGATTATATTGATATTCCTTGTGGTACGATTCATGCAATTGGAAAAGATGTATTGACGTATAATATCTCTCGTAATGCAGATTGTACACTACGGGTTTATGATTATGATCGTCTTGACCCAGCAACGGGTAAGACAAGAGATCTACAAGTAGAAGAAGTTATTAAAAATGTAAACATTCCTGATAAGTCAAAAGGGTTTGTTCATTATCCTGAAATAGAACAAGATGGTTGTCTTGTAACATCGTATTGGGATGAACCAGGATTGTATACATTGAAACGTATTCGTGTCAAAGAACATGGATATCATCAACATCAAAGGTTTGCTTTTTATACGATTGTAGAAGGTGAAGCAAAAATTAATGATGTAGTAGTAAGAAAAGGAGAAACTATATTTGTGCCAGATCAATTTGGGCTTCTTGAAATTACAGGTGATGTAGATATGTTTATGGCAAGTTACGAAAATAGCAAGTAGAGGGAATTATGAATCAAAATGAAAGAAGGCAGTATAAGTAATATGAGAAACACCATATCAATAGATATGGTTTTCGTGTGTAAGGGAGGCCAAGCTTTATGAAAATCACGAAAAATATGGGAATGATGTTTGTATTGTATTTTATTTCTTTTATCTCGTTTGCAATACCATATGCGTATATGCAAACCTTCTTATCCTATGTTGGATATGATGTACTCGAAAGAGGAATTATTTTATCTGGGACAGCAATCGTTGCAATTGTAGCACAGTTTTTTATTGGTTACCTTTGTGATAAGTATCAAAGTGATAAAAAGTTTTATAATATTCTGTTGATTATTTTTGTTGTTGTGACCTATGTAATGTACAGTGTTACAGATAAGATTTTCTTTTTGCATTTAATATTTATTTCCTTAGTTGGAGGGATTGCTAGAACTGTAATGGCAGTACAGGATACGTGGTGTTTAGAAACCGATAATCATTGTATGCGAAACTATGGAGCAATTCGTGCTTTTGGAGCCATTGGATGGATGATTGGAAGTCCTCTTGGCGCAATGGCGATTGAGAAGTGGGGATATGGTTCTTTAGGAATTATTTTTGCAGTTATGACGGTTTTTAATATTGGTCTTACATTCTTTATGCAAGATGCTAAGAAACATGAAAAAAGTGTAGGTATTACAGCGAGTGATATAAAAACGTTATTAACGGATAAGAAATATGTACTCATTGTTTTGATTTTTTTGGTAATCAATATTATCGCAACAGCAGATATGTATACTGTAGTTGATAAAATGCTTGCCCTTGGTGCTGGTGAGGGAATGATTGGAGCTAGGTGGTCCATTCAGGCATTTACAGAATTACCATTGTTTTTTGCTGGTGGATATCTACTGAAAAAATTTGGTGACTATCGAATTATGATGTTTGGTACCTTTATGTATATTGTTCGCTTTATTGGGTATGCAATTGTTCAAACACCAGAACTTATGATAGCCGTAGCACTGCTTCAATGTGTTACATATCCACTCATTATGATTACCTCAAAAACGCTTGTTGATGATGCAAGTCCAGCGCATATGCGTGCTACTGGTCAAACCATTGCAAGTGCTATATATATTGGTGTTTCTGCACTTATTACACCAATCTTAGCGGGGTTACTGACAACTCTATTTAGTGTGGATACAACGCTTATGATTATTGGGCTGTCAGGTTTTATTTCAATTGCTTTAGGTATCGTTTATAAAAGGATATAATTTTATAATATTTGCGGTATAATATAAGTAAATTGTTTGAATAAAGAAAAGAGGTATTGTATGAATTCAGAAATCATTAGGATGCTTGCGTTGGCTGCAATTGTTGTATATGGAGTGTATTTAGTATATGGGAGTATTCGCAAGTTTATTGTGTGTTCAAAAGCACGGAAACAACATTTATTGGAAAAAAGGAAAAACACAGAATTGATTCGTGATTATGCAATTTGGGTTTTAGCATATGGTATTGTTGTAGCAATTGCGATTTTTGGTATCGTATATGAAGTGAATCACAAACAAGATTTGCTTATGATTGCAGCCTATGGATTTTTGATAATGTATATACTTTCTTTCTATATTGAGTTTATTACGAGAAGAATAATTGTTTTTGATGATGATGGTTTCTTTTATGAGGAAACGTATTATCGTTATCGTAGTATCAATGGAGTTGATCCAGTCAAAGGTATTATTAAACGTTATGAAATTCGTTTGACAACGAGTGCGGATAAGTTGCAAATTCCCCATAAGTTTGGAGAATTAGTAAAGGAACATTTTAATGCATATCGCAAGAAGAGGAAATCACGCAGATGATAAAGCTTTTTTTAAGTGATCTTGATGGTACGTTGATGGATGAAAAGATGCAGATGAAAGATACTGATATTGAAGCAATTCATCGTTTGCATGAAACAACTGTACGTTTTGGAATTGTAACCGGTAGAGATGTAGGGATCTATCATCACTACATCCATCCAGTATTAGAGTTTGATATGGATTATATTGGAAATAATGGTGGTAGTATTTTGGCTACTGGTAAGAAGATATATGAAATGAATATGAATACAGAAGATGTTTATGAAATGATGAAATATGTTGGTGATTACTATTTAGAAGAAACCTACCCTTTCATTGCGGATGATCATTGTAATTTTTACTTTCATAAGAAAGTGCCAAAAGACAATTTTTGGTGTGATACGAAAAGCTTCATGGCACAGGTGGGTCATGTTAGTGAGATTGATATTTTAGAATATTTGAAAAATCCACAAGATAAAGTTATCAAAGCCTCTTTTTATACACGTGAAAAGGATCCTACTTTCATGAGTAAGATACTAAGAGAGCGTTATGGTGATAAGTTTGAAATTACGATGAGTGCAAATCATTTTGCAGAGATGACAACCAAAGGGATTCATAAAGGAACAGCTATTCAGAAACTATTGGAGCATCATCGACTAAATGCTGATGAAGTAGCCGTAATTGGAGATGGAGAAAATGATATTCCAATGTTTAAAATGTTTCCTAAACATGCGTTTGTCATGGCAAGTGCAAAACCTGAAATCAAAGCTTATGGACGTGTTGTAGATAGCGTTTCACAAGCGATTAATATATTATTAGAAGAGGAGAAATCATGATTAAATTAGCAGTTTTTGATGTTGATGGTACCTTGATTCCAGAAGGGAAGCGAGAGCCTAGCAAGAGAATTATAGAAACGTTACATGCTTTACAGAAAAATGGGATAAAAATAGCAATTGCAAGTGGTAGACCACCGTTTTTTATTCATGGTGACTTGAATACTTATGCAAAGTTTGACTACTATGTTTGTGTAAATGGAGCTTATGTAGCGGATAGTGAGTTTCATGAAGTATATCGTAATCCAATGGATTTAAAGGATGTTGAAAGTTTAATTAAAGATTTTATGGCATATGACGATGCGTTGATGTTTCAATTTGATGATGCAGCATATGGATATCATGGAAATAAACGCATTACTAGTATGATAAGTAAATGGATTGGACGCTTGGATGTATTGGTTGATGAACGTAATACCAAAAGTCGTCATTTGAAGAGTTTACCGTTTGGTGGGGTTTGTCAAATTAATCCTAATCATATAGAAGAGTATCGTAAAAAATATCCTCACCTAGCCTTTGATTCTTTTAGTGAAGAACATTACGATATTCATGCGAAAGACTATAGCAAAGCAGACGGTGTGAAAAAAATCTGTGAAGAACTTGGTTTAAGCGCAGATGAAGTTATTGCTTTTGGGGATAATTATAATGATTTGCAGATGTTGGAATTTGTTGGTACAGGGGTTGCGATGGGGAACGCTAAACCAGAAGTAAAAACAAATAGCGATTATGTAACAGAAACATCAGAAGATGATGGTGTATATCATGCATGTAAACATTTCGATTTAATTTGAGAGGAGTAAAAAAGATGAGTAAATTAGTAGATCAAACCTTTGATATTGGCTTAGGGGTAGTGAATGAAATTCACAATACACAAGCAGAGCAATTAGAGGCAGCAGGAAAGATGATTGCAGAAGCACATCATAATGGAAATACTTTTTATGTAACTGGTAGTGGACATTCACATAGTGTTGCAGAAGAATTTTATGGACGTGCTGGAGGATTGGCTTTTGTTGTTCCAATTATGACAACAGAATTAACTTTAAATGAACATCCAACTAAGAGTACATATATTGAAAATCTTAGTGGGTATGCTCATATCTTAGTGGAGTTATATAAAATTGGAAAAGGTGATGTAGTGTTAATTGCATCAAATTCGGGTCGTAATGCATATCCAGTTGAATTAGCAGTAGAAGCAAAACAATTAGGAGCGAAAGTAATTGCGATTACAAATACGAAACATTCGTTGAATAGTAAGCCAAGAAATATACATGATAAAAGATTAATGGAAGTAGCAGATATTGTTATTGATAATTGTGGTGAAATTGGTGATTCAGCAACTTATTTTGATGGAATTAATCTTCCTATGTATCCTACTTCTTCTATTGCAAACGCATTTATTTGTGGCGCCATTAGCGTTATTTGTGCAAATGCTTTGGCAACTTATGGAGATGAAGTAGAAGTGTTTGTAAGTGCCAATGTAGATGGTGGATTTGAAAAAAATAGTGCATTTATGGAAAAATACGGTAGAATGTATAAATAAGAAGAGGTGCTTAATATGGCAAATAAGAACAGTAATCGTAAAACAGCAGCAAAGATGGTCATGGATGTGTTAAAAAGACACGATGCTTTAGATCCAGAATCAGCAATCACTATAGACTATTTTAAAAATTTAAAATTAACAACAGCTGTAATTGGATATACAATTGGAAATTTAATAAATGATGGGGTTGTCAACAAGACTGGTGATGATCGTTATTATTTTAATGAAGCAGGATGGAAAAAGCTAGAAAAAAAAGTAAATCGTGGGTATTTAATTTTAATAGCTGTGCCCGTTGTATTCATTATAGTGATGTTAGGTTTACGTTATTTTTTCAATCTTTAGTAAAAATAAATATAATGTTATAACATTATATTGACTTTGGTAGGTTTTTCAGTATAATAAAATTAAAGTGAGGTAGTTCTATGTATCCTTTAAAATTAAAACCTATTTATGATGAAACGATTTGGGCTGGTGATAAACTTACCAAAATTCGTGGTGTTGATGCTACAACTTATGGAACAAGTTGGGAAGTGAGTGCTCATCCATATTGTCAAAATGAAATTTTAAATGGAGAGTATAAAGGAAAAACATTACAAGACCTACTAGTGGATTATCCAAAAGCGATGCTTGGTAATGTATCCAAAGAAAAAATCTTAAGATGTGCATTTTTAGATGCTCAAGGAGATTTATCAATTCAAGTACACCCTTATACAGAGTATGCTAAAAAGCATGATAACGATTATGGTAAAACAGAGAGTTGGTATGTTTTAGATGCACAACCTGGTGCAACATTGGTTGCAGGTACAAAAACAACGGATGTAGACGTAATTAAGAAAGCGATCAATGATGAAAATTTAGAAGAGTATTTAGTGTATCATGATATTAAAGCTGGTGATTTTATTCATATCAATGCTGGTATGTTACATGCACTTGGTGGTGGAATTTTAGCGATTGAAGTTGGGACGAATTCAAATACAACATATCGTTTTTATGATTATGGTCGTAAAGATGCTTCTGGTAATGGAAGAGAATTGCATTTAGATAAAAGTTTTGATGTTGTAGATTTAAAACTTCAATCATCAGTTATTCATACACCACTTGAAAATAATGAAACTACTAAAACGAAAACGCTTATTGATTGTGATGATTATATAGTTGAAGTAATTGATGTTGTTGGAGAGATAGATTTACAAACTAATGGTAGCTTCAACACACTTACTTTTGTACATGGTGGTGGAGAAATTGAATATAATAAGCAAAGTATAAAGAATGATTATACAGATAGTTTATTTATTCCAGCAGCTTGTGATACTTATAAAGTGAAAGGAAATTGTAGAGTTTTAAGGAGCTACGTAAAAGATTGATATAGGGCTTTATAAAGCCTTATATTTACAGTCGCAATGTAAGCGATTACATTATGTACGATTTCACCCATGACAAATGTAATTTTTTTGGTTACATTTGTAACAAGTTTTTTTGAGTGAAATATGCTATTGTTTTTATAGGATATTGAAATAATCCTTTATTAATGGGGTTATTATGCAATTTATAAGAATATTTTCATGTCTTAATTATGTGATGATTGTGTGATAAATACGAATAATTGTCGTAAACCGGTTGAAAAAAATGTGTAAATATAGTAGGCTTAAGTTAATAATCGAGACCACAAATAGATGGTACAAAAAAGAACAAATATAATGAAGAAAGATGAGGCTATTTAGTGATGAAATATGTAGTAATGGTAAGCCATGGTGAGTTTGCACCAGGGTTGCATACGGCAGTGAACATGATGACAGGTGAGAGAGAAGATGTATTGAGTACAAGCCTGAAAGATGGTATGGGTACGCCAGAGTTTATTGAAAATTTTAAAGCTTTGATAGAACCAATCAAAGCAGAAGATGAAATTATTTTACTTGCAGATATTTTGAGCGGATCTCCATTTACTAGTGCTTTAGGAGTACTTGATGAAAAAGGAATGATGGAGAAAACAACTGTATTTGCAGGAATGAATATGCCACTTGCAGTTTCAGCAGTTTTGATGAAAGACAACATGGATGGCGATATTCTTAAAGAAAGTTTATTATCTGAAGGTAAAACAGGATTGTGTATTTTTGAAGCTCCTGTTGAAGATTCAGATGATGATATTTAATTATCAATAGGAGGACTTTAAAGATGATTAGTTTTGTGAGAGTAGATGACCGTATCATCCACGGTCAAATCGTAACCCGTTGGTCAAAGGAATTTCCTTGTGATGGAATTGTTGCAGTGAATGATAAAGCTGCTAGTACACCAATTTTAAAACAATCGTTCCAAGCATCAACAGATAAAAAAGTATTTATTTGGACATATGAAGAATGGAAGCAAAAAAATCAAAAAGTGTTGGATAGTGATAAGAAATATTTCTTAATCACGAAAAATCCAGTAGATATGGCAAGAATCTTAGTAGATGATGGATTCAAACCAAGTGATGTGAAAAGAGTGGTAATTGGACCATGTAACGATCGCCCAGGAGCGGTTAAGTTGGGACAAAACCAATCGATTACAAAAGAAGAAGCAGAAGCATGTGAAAAGATGACAAATGCAGGGTATGATGTATACTTCGCATTGTTAGAAGAAACGGCAATTGGATCTTGGCCAAAATTTAGATCTAAATTCGGATACTAAAAAGTATCAAACCAACATTGGTCTATATTTGAACTGCTGGTATTTGGGAAATCAGGTTCAAATAAGGATATATTAAATTTAAAAATTTAAGAAAAGGAGATGAGTTTATGATTAGTTGGGTACAAGCTGGTCTATTAGCATTAATGGGTGTGCTAGCTGCTTCTACTATTGCAGCATTAGGTACATCAATTGGTAACTATACATTGAATAGACCATTAATTGCATCACTGTTCGTAGGATTAATCTTAGGAGACGTTGAAGGATGTATTCAAATTGCAGTTCCAATGCAAATTATCTACATCGCACTTGTTACACCTGGTGGAACAGTTGCAGCGGACTTACGTGCCGTATCGTATATTGGTATCCCGTTAGCCTGGGCAATGGCTAAGTCTCAAGGATGGGACATGGGAGGATCAGAGGCATCAGCATTTGCGGGAGCAATTGGGGCTGCCGTAGGTACTGTCGGTACAGTTCAATTCTATGGAACAGCGATGATGAATCTTATTTGGCAACACATTGGATGGGCTAGATTGGATAAAGGAGATTTCAAAATTTTAGGTAAAGTAGAAGTTGTGTTACCTTTGATTTCTCACTTCGTTATTTCATTCTTACCAGTTATGTTTATCGTATATTATGGAGCAGATGCAATTGCAGATTTCAAGGAAGCATTGCCAATGGATAGTTGGTATATGAAATCACTATTTACAGTGGGATCATTATTACCAGCGGTGGGAATTGCAATCCTATTGAAATCAGTAGTAACAAAAACTTCAGATTTAGTATACTTTGCAGCAGGATTTGCACTTGCTAAGTCAATGGGATTAACACTATTGGCAGCAACAGCTGTTGGTGGAGTGTTCGCACTTATCAACTACCAAATTACAATGGTAAAAGCAAAGGCTGGTACTGTAGCAGTCGATGACGAGGAGGACATTTAATTATGAAAAAGATAAGTAAAAAATCATTAAATAGTTCTTTCTGGCGCTGGTATTATGGAAACTTAACATGTTTCTCACATGAGCATATGCAAACATTTGGATACATGTGGTCAATGTTACCAATCATCCAAGAATTATATGAAACAAAAGAAGAACAACAACAAAAATTACAAACTTACTACCCATTCTTTAATACAGAACCTCAAATTGGGGCAATCGTAGTAGGGATTACAGCAGGGTTAGAAGAAGCGAGAGCAAACGGAGCAGAAGAAATTGATGACGAAATGATCAATGGTATTCGTGCCGGACTAATGGGACCATTAGCAGGGATTGGGGATTCACTGATCGTAGGAACATACATTCCAGTATTGTTAGGGATCGCATTAGGATTTGCAGAAGGTGGTTCAGTATTAGGACCATTATTCTATATCGTAGTATGGAACGTAACAATCTTATGGTTCATGAGATTTATCTACTTCAAAGGATATGAATTAGGTGGATCAGCAGTAGAAGTAATCGTAGGAGAACAAGCGACAGCATTCCGTGAGTCAGTAATTGTACTAGGACAAGTAATTGTAGGGGCAATGGCTGCATCATGGGTAAACATTACAACAGCAATCGAATTGACAAAAGATGGAGACGGAAACCCAATCTTATTGCAAGATAAGTTAGATGGAGCATTCCCAGGAATCTTAACTATGTTATTCGTATTAGGAGCATGGTGGCTAATGGCGAAGAAAGCAGTTAGTCCAATTAAAGTAATGTTGCTAATGGTAATCTTGGCATTTATTGGAGTATTCTTTGGATTCTTCGATCCAAAATTAAGTTATTAATAAAAACTGAATGTATCATCCCTATCTCCCAAATGGGGATGATTTTTATTTCATCAAGGAGGTTATTTTATGAATAAGAAAGAACGAGAAATATTAAGGAATGAAATCCAAATGAAAAATGTTATGACGAAAAAAATTGGCGGATGGTCAAGAAAAAGTTTTGGTCTATGCATTATTATGGCGATGCTTACATATTGGGGTTTTAGCGGTATGGAGGATAGTTTTCTATCAGTCCCTGATATAGTTCGTGATATTGTGAAATGGATTGCTTTAATTCTAGCGATTGTATCGGGTATTTTCGCAATTCTAAGTTTTATGAGTTTTCGAAATTCGAAAAAACATGTCCTTGGTTTAATTGATAAATTAAATAGTAAATGAGCGTGAGCTCTTTTTTTTTATCTTATAAAAATATTTAATATATTTTGGTGAAATCAATTTCTTATAAAGTTGGGATATATCTATAATAAATTGGATATCATAGTTTATTTCTTGTAAAAAGTAATAAATATTGGGAAAAATAATTATGTGTAGACAATTATTTTGGATTTTTGTATATTGGAACTGTAAGAGACATGGAGGCTATTTATGAATAAAATAAAACAAGTGATTGAAACGTTTCCTAAGACAGATATATGGGTGGATTCATTTCATGTAGAAGACCATAAAGCAGCAATTGCTTTAGGCAGTGTAGGGGTTACTACAAGTCCAACATGGGTATCAAGGATGATGCTTAATGAAGATCAACAAGCAAATGTTGAAAAGATAATTGCTGATAACCCTAATGATAATGAATTTGAAATTATGTGGAAATGGACATTGGCAATGGGAAAAGAACGTAGTAAGGTAATGTTGCCAATTTGGGAAGCAGGACAACCTCAAAAAGGACGTTTCTCTATTCAAACATCCATTTTAGAATATCGTAATGCAGAACGTATGATTGAAATGGCTGAAGAAGTTGATGCTTTAGGTGCAAATATGCAAGTGAAAATACCAGCTACAACTGCCGGTATCAAAGCAATGGAAGAAGCAACGTATAAAGGAATCAGTGTCATGGCAACAATCTGCTTTAGTGTAGATCAAGCAGTTGCTGTTGCAGAAGCAATTGAGCGAGGGATGAAGCGTAGAGAAGCAGAAGGCAAAGACAATACGATGTTGAATCCTGTGTGTGCTGTGTTATTAGGAATGCAGGAAGATTGGTTAAAAGACTACGCAGAGAAAAACAATATCGTTGTTCATCCAAGTGCGCTTCCTTGGGCAGGGGTTGCAATCTGTAAGAAAGTTGCTGAGGTATACAAAGAACGTGGATTTAAAACACGTATCCTTACTGCATATTATCGTCATCATTTACACTATTCAGAATTCTTTGGTGGAGATATCATTATGACGATACCGTATAAATGGCAAAAACGTTTTGATAATAGTGATGTAGTTGTGGAAGAAACAATGTCGAAGAAAGTAGATTCAAAGATTATGGAAGAATTATTTAAATTGGAACCATTTGTGAAAGCTTATAGTGAGAATAGCTTTGTTATGGATTTATTTGATTCCATTCCACCAGTGATTCTAACAATTCGTTACTTTACTCAATGCTATGAGGATGCACTTACAGAAGTAAAGAATATCATGTTGCCAGATCCATTAAAATAATCCCAAAAACAGTTGACGCTATTTAAAATAAACAACTGTTTTTTTATTATCATATATATTATAATAAGAGCAATGGAAGAAAATATAAAATTAGCGAATATTACTGTTTATTATAATCAAACAACAGTCCAAGAATTGATAAATAAGGGCTATTCTTTTACGATGAAAGAAGTAGAATATCATCAAGACTCAAAAACTTTAATGTGTGGTTTTTATAAAGATAATATGTATTATGGAGAATTGGTGTTTTATGATATACCTCATCATTTCACAAGGAAAGATATTTTGAAATATAAAATACAACTTATATTATTGGAAGAAAAGCCAAAACAAAAATATACAAAAGTATTAAAAGAAGATATGAGCTTTTTAGGATTTATGGAATTTAAAGGGAAGCAAGGAAAAAATGATATTAAACTTCTTCTAGTCTTTTATTCAATTGTATTACTTTTAGGTTTTATCTTTGGTGATTCAATTCCCCAAGAATTAAAAATCGTTACTTTGATTTTGCCATTCGCATTCTTTGGTTTAGCATTTGTATTTTGGGTTGTGAAATTAATTTTTTGGAAAGTCTTTCAATCGTTTTCTAAAAAAACAGCTTTTGGAATACTCTTTTTATCTATTTTTTTATGGTTTTTAATATTTGCCAATATTATTGATTATTTGCGAAATCAAAATACAGATTCATGGATACTCGTTATAGTGATGGCATTAGGTGTATTGGCAGTTCCAACTTTTGGTATCTATCAAGGGATGAAATTTTTATTTCATAAAGTGATATCCATGAAGAAAAAAGAAATGATAATGTATGTTATCATACCACATGGCTTGCTATATAGTTTAGTATATCTTTATATTGCTTATTTTCGCGAATCTACTTTGTATCCACAAAATCAAACGCTACTACTATTATATGAAATTTCTGTTTTAATTTATTGCATGTTTTCATTAAGAGCTTTTTTGAATTGTATTTTAGCTCTGACACTTTTCAAAAAAAAGCCTATTAAATAGGCTTTTTAATTACTCTAAATTGGCATGGTATTGCCACAATGATTTCATATCAATGTTTTGATCTTCAATCAACATCAACGCAATGGTATCACCTAATAATAGAAGTGATTGTTCGAAAAGGCTTGTCATTGGTTGTTTTGAAGGTATTTCATCAGGTAAGTACAATTTTGTTCTTACTGGAATACGGACAAATAAGTTTGAGTATTCTTTCATTGGACTATCTGGGTTTGCCCCAATATGTGCAACATTGGCTTCAAATTGTTTAGCTTTTTTTGCCATTGCTAGAGGAAATGCTGTTTGACCACTTCCTGACCCTACAATTAATAAGTCTTTATCAGTAATTGCTGGTTCGGTAATTTGTCCGACAACTACGGTTTGGATTCCTAGATGAGCCAAACGCTTAGCAATTGCTTGTAAAGATAATAAGACTCTACCTACTCCAACAAAGAATACCTTCTCCGCAGAACAAATTAAGTTAATCAATTCTTGTACTTGTTGTTCATCAATAGAATTCATTGTATTGTTTAATTCTTCAATAATAATTTTTTGTGTCTCTTTATAAGATTCTTTCATTTTATTTTAATCCTTTCATAATAGCTTCATCTAGAATTTTTTTATTTTCTGATAATGTATTATTTTTCATGAATAAACTTGTGCTCCCTAATACTAGATTATCAGCTCCTGCTTTTACGAGCATGGGAACCGTATCTAAAGAAACACGACCATCAACTTGTATTTTGGTAGTTAGTTCTCTTTGTTTGATTAAGTTATGTAAATCTTCTACTTTTTGTTTTGCGTATGGTACTTGTTTCTCATTTGCATTTGTCGCAAACCCTGGATTGATTAACATCAGCATGATAAGGTCAACCTGTGGAAGAATATAATCAAGTGTTGATAATGATGTAGCAGGATTTAGTGCTACACCAACGGTTGTTCCACGTTGTTTAATTAAGTTAATATAACGATCAACATGTAAACTAGTTTCATAATGGAAGGTGATGTGTTGAACCCCAATATCAAGTAATTCATTGATAAAGTATTCATTGTTTAATGACATGATATGAACATCAAAAGGTAAATCGGTAATCCTTCTTAATTTTTTTACCGTATCAATTCCTAACGGCATACTAGGACTGAAAGCACCATCAATAATATCAATATGTAGCGTATCAATACCAATTTTTTCAATTTCACGAATGCTTTTCTCAAGATTAGTAAGATCCATACACATTACAGATGGAGATAACGTAATTGTTCTCATATATTATTCCTCCTCCTTTGGTGGTAAGTTTCGATTATAGATATCAAAATATTCTTGATATAGACTAGGGTCTTTATCTGCATGAATCTGAGCAGCAAACAAAGCTTCTGGATATTTTTGAATAGTCTCTAAATTAACTTCCCGTGGCGCTTGTGATTCAATCCATTTACCATTAGGACCAATAACACGAAGATCGTCATTAATATGATCTTCCATATTGAATTTTTTAAGCATCATTGGGATATACATTTCTTCTGCATACCATGCTAATTTAAAGGTTTCTGAAACATAGTCGAAATTCTGTGCTAGAACAGCAGCACTCTTGTGATTTAAGATAAAGTAAGGACTTCCGATAAGGATTTCATCATCTAATTTTCTGCGAATACCAAAGATATTGAAAATCGCTCCACTTCCTTTTGCAACCGCTCTTGAAATCTTTCCTGTTGGAAAAGATAAAAGGTTTGTTAATGGATAAAACTTTAATGTTTTCTTTCGTAGATTCTCATCTTCTGCCTCGCTACGATCAATAGAATAGAAATTTGTTTTTTTAGTTTCTAAATAAGCAACAATATCTTCACGAGTTTTAATCGGCATCATACCATCACTGAGGTTGATAAAGTAATCAAAACCTCCTAACTCAACTGCCTCTTTTAACTGAAGGATTGTTCCTCTAGCCATTGAAAGGTCTCCTTCTTGGGCATATTCTTGTACGGAAGAAATATGCACTTTTGGGCTTTCTGCATATACAAAATGTATTTTTTCACGTAAATCATTATCATTGATCATAATGAAAACATGATCTCCTTGTTTGATTAGTTGATTGATAGATTCAATCACTTCATCATACTCTCTATAAGAGTGAACTAAATAGGCTATTTTCATTCGAAAATCCTCACTTTCACCCATTCATTATATCATTATATGAAGTAAAATATGATGATATTTGTCATTATTTTAAATATTAGTTGACACTCAAATTATAATGTTATAACATTTAGGTGTGGAGGTACGTTTATGGAAATATTTGATCCTAGAGTTCAACATGATTTTGTGAATGGAATTGTCGAAGGAAAAGATGTGAAAATTAGCAAAAAATATTATCGTGATGCAAAACATTTCTATCTTAATCCAGATGCTTCTTTAGCTGATGATACCCTTATGTATCAAGTGTATTCTTATAGTGAGGGAAACAGTGAGCAAGTAGGTAATCTTAATTGGGGATTGACTGTATTAAAACCTGTTTCTGTGAATCAAGAATGCAATATGACACGTGGTCATTTTCATGAAAATTTGGATTGTGCAGAGTTTTATTTTGGCTTAGGTGGAGAAGGATTGTTATTGATGATGAAAGAAGATGGCACTTGTTTTGCGGAAAAAGTGTTTTTAAATTCACTGCATCACATTGATGGTAGTGTAGCTCATCGTTTAATCAATACAGGAAATGAAGATTTAAAGGTGGGAGCTTGTTGGCCAACGATTGCAGGGCATGATTATGAACGAATTGAAAAACATCCATTTGGTGCCAGAGTTTTTAAAAAAGATGATGAATTAGTCATAGAGGAGGATAAATAATGGCTTATTTGAATTTTAAATCAAAGTATGATAAATATCCTAGTACAAAAGTAGAAGGACATCATGCAATACAAGGATATGATGCAATATTAGAAGCATTAAAAACAAAGATAAACAAAGAAGATTTTATTCTTTGTGTGGATACTTATCCTGGTGTTGATGATACGGAAGTATTGGAACAATTGAAAAAATTAAATCCAGATACCTTGATTGAAACAATTGATATTTTTAAAGATAGTTCTACAATCAATGAGCAAATTAAATATCAAATGACAGATGATCGCGTATTTGGAAATATGTATAATGGAAAAGTAACCGATTTTATTGATGAAGAAAGATTAAAAGAAGCAACAGCAAAAGCTTCATCGGCAAAGGGATTAACTATTATTTATGGGTTTGGAGCATTTCTTGTGCAAAACCCAGATTTAGCTGTATATTTGGATATGGCTCGTTGGGAGATTCAAGCTCGTTTACGTGCAGGTGGTGGAAACTATAAAGCAGGTAATGAGGCAGAAGATGCATTGCGTAAATTTAAACGTGGTTATTTCTTTGAATGGCGTATTGCAGATAAGCATAAAATGCAATATATCAAAAAAGTAGATTACTTTATCGATACAAATAAAGCAAATGATCCAAAGATGATCAGTGGAGATGCATTCCAAAAAGCATTAGATATGATTGTAACAAAACCATTTCGAACAGTTCCTTACTTTGATCCAGGAGTATGGGGTGGTCAATGGATGAAGGAAGTATGTAACCTTGATACAAGTAAAGCAAATTATGCATGGAGTTTTGATGGCGTTCCAGAAGAGAATAGTGTTTTATTTGATTTTGATGGAACAGTACTAGAATTTCCAGCGATGGATGTTGTTTTATCAAGACCAAAAGAATTGTTGGGACCTCAAGTATATGCAAGATTTGGAGCCGAATTTCCAATTCGTTTTGACTTCTTAGATACAATGGAAGGACAAAATCTTTCATTGCAAGTGCACCCACTAACAGAGTACGCAAAGAAACAATTTGGAATTAGTTATACACAAGATGAAAGCTATTATATTTTGGATGCAGTTGAAGGAGCTAAGGTATATCTTGGGCTAAAAGAAAATATTAATCCAGATACGATGATTGACGAATTGCGTCAAGCAAACAAAGGTGAAATTGTATTTGATGCTGAAAAGTATATTAATACCTTTGAAGTGAAAAAGCACGATCACTATTTAATTCCAGCAGGAACTTGTCATTGTAGTGCTACAGGAACAATGGTATTAGAAATTAGTGCTACACCATATATTTTCACTTTCAAATTATGGGATTGGGAAAGATTAGGTCTTGATGGATTGCCTAGACCAGTACATATTGAACATGGAAAAGAAGTAATTCAGTGGGATCGTACAACCCCATGGGTAGAAAAAAACTTAGTAAACAACTTTTATGATGTTGATGAAGATTGTGGATGTCGTGTAGAACATACGGGATTACATGAGTTGGAATTTATTGAAACTAGAAGATATACAATAGATAAAAATTCAAAGCATAGTACCAATAATACAGTAAATATGCTAAACTTAATTGACGGAAAAGAAGCAATTGTAGAAAGTGTAAATGGAGAATTTGAACCATTTGTTGTACATTATGCAGAAACATTTATCATTCCTGCAAATGTAAAAGAATATACGATTCGTCCCTATGGGTTAAGTGAAAACGAGGAAATTAAAGTTATTAAAGCATATGTAAGGTAGGTGTAATTATGAAACTAAACCATTCGAAAGAGGCAATGCCCTTATATCTTCAAATAAAAAATCATTTGAAACAAAAAATAGAAAATAAAGAATATAAAATGAATGATATAATTCCTGGAGAATTAGAACTGGAAAAAATTTATAATGTGAGTAGAATTACAGTACGTCAGGCAATTCTCGAACTGGAAAGAGAAGGTTATGTTTCAAGAGCACGAGGAAAAGGAACAACTGTAATCTATAATGACAAGATTAATGAATTCTTGTTTGAGATTAAATCTTTTACTAAAGAAATGGAAGATCGAGGCATAACACCATCGACAAAATCTGTGGAGATGAAAAAAGTAAAAGCAAATGCAGATGTGGCAAAAGTTTTCAATATCAAAGAAGATGATGAAGTATTTTTATTGCATCGTGTACGTTGTGGAAATGGCGAACCAGTTGTAATTTTTCATACATATTTAAATAGTAAATATCCATTTCCAATGGATAAAGAGAAATATATGAATTCAATGTATGATGTATTTGATGAAATAGGGGTAAAAACACCTGTTCGTGTTTGTGAAACATTTGAAGCAATTTCAGCGTCAGCAGAAGTGGCTAAAGAATTAGAAATTAAAGAAGGTAGCCCTATTTTCTTTAGAGTCAGAAAATCATACGATATCTATGATGAAATAGTAGAGTATAGTTTATGTTATTACCCAGGTAATAAATATACATATTCTACAGAACTAACAAATCGGGGGTAAAGTAATGGATACAAGTAAATTAGATGAAAAACGTTTAGCTAAGTATTTTGATCATACTTTATTATTTGCATATTCAAGTGAACAAGATTTTGAAGCGTTTGTAAAAGAAGCGATTGATATGGATGTAAAGATGTTAGCTATCAATTCTTGCCAAGTAAAAAGATGTAAACATCTATTAGGTGATAATGAAAAGAATATTCATGTTGGAGCTGCAATTGGGTTTCCTTTAGGTCAAACAACGATTGAAGTAAAAGCCTTTGAAACATTAAAATCAATTGAAGATGGATGTGATGAAATTGATTATGTTATCAATATTGGTAAGTTAAAAGATAAGGACTACGATTATATTAAAAAAGAAATGCAAACAATTGTTGATCTTTGTCGTGAACACAATGTTATCAGTAAAGTGATTTTTGAGAACTGTTATTTAGAAAAAGATGAAATTAAGAAGATGAGTTTACTAGCGAAGGAAGTCAAACCTGATTTTATTAAAACTTCAACCGGTTTTGGAACTGGTGGAGCTACTTTAGAAGATGTAAAGATTATGTTGGATGCAGTAGCAGGTGAAGTGAAGGTAAAAGCGGCTGGAGGAATTCGTGATTGGGAAACATGTAAAGCTATGATTGAGCTTGGTGTGGAACGAATCGGGACACGTTCTAGTGCGGCGATCTTGGAAGGATTTAGAAAAGAAAGGAACTCATAATCATGAAAAAAGTTGCGATTACTGGAGCTAATGGATATTTAGCGTCTCTAATACGAAGATATAATGAAATGAATTTTGAAATTATACCAATTACGCGAAAAGAAGTAGATTTTGAAAAACCAGAAGATGTCAAAGCTTATTTTGAAAAGCTTGATTTTGATATTGTTTTTCATACTGCTGCAAATGCTAATACGGCTTTTGGAGAAGAGTTTCCAGAGCGTAGCTATAAGATTAACACCGCATCTGCAATCGCAATTGCTGATGTTTGTAATGCAAGAAAGAAACGGATGATTTTTATTTCTACAGAACAATGTTTTAATGGACATACTAAGCCAGGTCCTTTTAAAGAGGAAGATGAATTGATTAGTGTTACAAATTATGGGAAGCAAAAAGCAGAAGTGGATGAATATTTACAAAACCATGTAAATGATTATGTAACATTACGGCTTTCATGGATGATGGGTATGTCACAACCAGGAATTCATCCTAGTCCAAATATAATAAAAAATACTTTGGATGCAATCATGAAGAAAAAAGAAACTTTATTTACAGTTAATGAAGTAAGAGGAATGACATATGCACAAGATTTAGCAGATCAATTTGTGAACATAACCAAATTACCAACTGGCGTATATCATTTTTCTAATATAAATAACTTAAATACTTATGAGGCAGCAAAGTATGTAGCAAAACAATTTGGCTTTGATGATGATGTTATCGCGAAATATATCTTACCTAATCACGAACGTTATGCAGATCGCTTCCGTGATTATCGTTTAGATAATACAAAGGCAAAACGACATGGACTTCGTTTATCAACCTTTGAAGACGATGTAGATAGATGTTTAAAAGATTATGGATGGAAATAAAAAAAGATGTTGATGATTCAACATCTATGAAAGACTGTTGACAAAATTGACAGTCTTTTTAAAATACCTCCACTTTTGTAAGTGGAGGTAATATCTATATTCTAATAATGTAGGTTTATTTATTAAATTACACCTTGTGCCATCATTGCTCTAGCAACTTTCAAGAAACCAGCAATGTTTGCTCCTGCTACATAGTTTCCTTCGACACCATAAGTTTTTGCAGTGGTTGAAATGTTGTTGTAGATTTCTTCCATGATAACTTTAAGTTGTGCATCTACTTCTTCAAATGTCCATGATAACCGATAAGAGTTTTGACTCATCTCTAAACCAGATACAGCAACCCCACCAGCATTGCTTGCTTTTCCAGGTGCATATAATACTTTATTTGATTGGAATACTACAACTGCTTCTGGAGTACAAGGCATGTTTGCACCTTCTGCAACAGCGATGCATCCGTTTGCAACAAGAGCGTCTGCACTTTCTTTATCCAATTCATTTTGAGTAGCACAAGGTAATGCTATATCACATTTGATTGTCCAAATTCCTTTGCATCCTTCATGATAAGAAGCAGAAGGAACTTCTTTGATATATTCACGAATTCTTCCACGACGAACTTCTTTGATATCTTTTACGATTGCTAAATCAATTCCATTTTGATCATATACATATCCTTGTGAATCAGAAAGAGCAACAACTTTTGCTCCTAATTCCATTGCTTTTTCACAAGCATAAATAGCAACATTTCCAGAACCTGAAATTACAACAGTTTTATCTTTAAAACTATTATTATGATCATTTAACATTGCTTCAGTTAAATAGCAAAGACCATAACCAGTAGCTTCTGTTCGAGCAAGACTACCACCAAAATCTAAACCTTTACCAGTTAATACACCTGTAACTTCATTGCGGATTTTTTTATATTGACCATACATAAAACCAACTTCACGTGCTCCAACACCAATATCTCCTGCTGGAACATCTGTGAATTGACCAATATGGCGATTTAATTCATTCATAAAGCTTTGGCAGAAACGCATTACTTCACCATCTGATTTACCTTTTGGATCAAAGTCACTTCCACCTTTTCCACCACCCATTGGCAAAGTAGTAAGTGCATTTTTAAAGATTTGCTCGAATCCTAGGAATTTAATAATACTTAAATTAACACTTGGATGAAATCTTAATCCACCTTTGTATGGACCAATTGCACTGTTAAACTGTACTCTGAAGCCTCGATTAACTTGAATTTTACCATTGTCATCCACCCATGGGATACGGAACATGATTTGACGTTCAGGTTCAACGATTCGCTCGAAAATTCCAGCTTCTAAAAACTCAGGGTTCTTTTCAGCTACGATTTCCAATGATTCTAAAACTTCATCTATGGCTTGTAGAAATTCTGCATCATTAGGATTACGCTTCAATACTTCTTCTTTTACATAAGCTAACTTATTTAACATTTCTAATTCCCCCTTGCTGTTATTAAGTTACAAAAAAAGATGCAGTAGGAAAAATACCTACAGCATCTTTGCTGTTATAGAAAAGTTTATCCTTTCTAAAGTGAATTGTCAAGATAGATTTTTATTTTTTATTTACATATGCTTATTTTAAATGGTATTGTTAATTAAATTCCGCTTTTTCCATAATTGGAAAGAACTCTAGCACTTGGATCATCTACCTTACATCCTTCCCATGTTTGGTTTGGTAACCAATAAGAAGAAATCAATGTATCATATCCATGATAATATTTAGAGAAAAGTTCACGATAATATAAACTTTCCTTCGTATAAGGAGGACAATGTTTATATTGTTGCTTTCTTTCATAAAATAGTTCATCTGTATATTTTGTTTCAACATATGCTTTTATATAATCTACTAATGAATGCCCCACTGCATCAGAAAAGGCTGCTTTATCACGATACAGGATTGATTCTGGTAAGAACCCTTTAGCGAAAGCTTTTCGCAATAAATACTTTCCCATATGATAGTGATTCATTTTCAATTTTGGATCAATACTCATGATATAATCTGCAAATTTTAAATCACCAAAAGGAACTCGTCCTTCCAAACCACATGAAGAAATACAACGATCTGCACGTAATACATCATACATATATAACTCACGTACTCTTTTTTGAGCTTCTTTTTGAAATTCTGTGGCATTGGGAGCATAGTCTGTATATTTATAACCTAGTAGTTCATCAGATATTTCACCTGTGAACAAGACTTTGATATTGGTATGTTTTTGTATCCATTTGCATAGCAAATACATTCCCACAGAAGCACGAATGGTGGTAATATCCCAAGTTTCTAATATCCACACAACTTCAGGAAGTATCTGTAGTACTTCCTCTTTTGTGATAATAACTTCTGTATGTTCACTACCGATATAAGTAGCAACTTCACGTGCATATTTTAGATCGATTGCATCTTTCTCCATTCCGATTGCAAAGGTACGAATAGGGTGATTAGATATTTTGGCAGCGATTGCACATACAATACTAGAATCTAGTCCACCGCTTAATAAATAGCCCACAGGAGCATCTGCATCCATTCGCTTTTCAATGGCATCCCATAAGCGTTGGTTGATATCATTACATATTACATTTATATCTTTATTGATAAAACTAGATGCTTGGGATACATCATAATATGAGGTGAAAGTACCATCTTTATAAAAACAACCAGGTGGGAAAGGATACACTTCATTACAAAGATTAATAAGACATTTGGCTTCTGAAGCGAACATAATCTTTTTACTGTTCTTATGATAACCATAAAATATTCCTCGAATACCAAAAGGGTCTCTTGCAGCAATAAGTGAATCGGTTTTCGCATCATATAGAACACAGGCAAATTCAGCATCCAATTTTTTAAACATAGCCGTTCCATATTCTTTATACAGTGGTAATAAAAGTTCACAATCACTTTCGGATGTAAACGTGTACTTTTTTTCTAAAGTTTTCTTCAATTTGCGAAATCCATACAGTTCACCATTACAGATAACAAGTGAACCTTCAAATTCAAAAGGTTGCATTCCTTTTTCATCCATACCCATAATTGCTAACCGGTGAAAACCAAAGTACCCGGCGTCCTTTTTTATGATGTTACTCATATCAGGACCACGATAGCGTATTTTATCAAATTCCTCTTTAAAAACTTCAGCGCTTACGCTGATATCTTCACAAAACATAAATCCACACATTTTTCTTCCTCCTTAAACGAAAAAAACAGTCATCATCCCAAGGGACGAATGACTGTGTATCCGCGGTACCACCCTATTTATCATAATTGTGAATTTATGATCTCTTTTATTAACTATCATTAATAAGTACTTTTAACGTTGTACATACGGCTTACACTACTATATCGCATAAGCAACTCCGAGGTGTTTTTCACTTTAGGCTTATTATTGGGTTTCCACTATCACCAATTCACTGAATACAGTTTCTAAAGATACTCGTCCTCATCTATGTTGTTACAGCTTATTTTACTCATGTTTTTAGAAGTGTCAAGAAAAAAGAAGCAAATATTTGATAAAAAAGGAGCGATATATTATAATACTAAGTACTAGATATTTATAAGAATTTATAGAAAAAGGAGTGGTAAATTTTGGATCCCCAGCAGATTGGTATCATAATAGCATTAATAATTCTTATTCTTTTATCCGCATGTTTTTCATCAAGTGAAACAGCTTATTCACATGTGAATGGTATTCGGTTGAAAAACATGGCAAAAGAAGGTAATAAAAAAGCAGAGGTAGCATATCAAGTATATCGAAATTTAACTGCTGCTATTACAACTATTTTAATCGGAAATAATATTGTGAATATTTTAGCGACATCTTTAGCGACGTTGTTATTTTCTCAGTTATTTGGTGAATTGGGAGTTGCAATAGCTACTGCAGTAATGACGGTCTTGATTTTGGTTTTTGGTGAAATTACACCAAAAGTAATTGCCCAATCAAAACCAGAAGCAATTTGTATGTTTATGGCTCGACCGATGCTTATTTTAATGGCGGTATTTAAGCCAGTGAGCTCGATTGCAGTTAGCGCACAATCAAAATGGGAAGACGGTGAAGATATTAAAAAAGTCACTGCTACCGAAGATGAGCTATTAGAAATAGTATCTACAATTGAACAAGAGGGAGTTCTTGTTCAAGATGAGAGAGAACTTATAGAAAGTGTAATAGAATTTGATGATACTAGTATAAAGGATGTCATGGTTCCCCGCGATGAAGTGATTTGGATCTATGATAATGCTTCTTATACAACATTGAAAAAGATTGTAAGAGAAAATAAACTATCACGGTTTCCAGTTATTTCCCATGAAACTTTGAAAGTGGTTGGAATACTACGTATTCGTGATATATTAGATTGTTTATTATCTGATCGCAAGGTTAATATCACAAAGATGATGAGCGCCCCAATTTTTGTATCTCAGCGAAAGAAACTTCCTCAAATTTTGGAAGAAATTCAAAAAAGTAGAGTACATATGGCGATTGTTACTGAAAGTAGTAAGATAGATAATTTTGTAGGTGTTGTAACATTGGAAGATATTCTTGAAGAGTTAGTGGGAGAAATTTATGATGAATATGATTTACTTCCAGATCATGTTGTAGAATTTGGACATCATACGTTTGAAGTAGAAGGAAAAGTGAATTTAGCACATTTCTTTGATGAATATTTAGATGATTATGAATTGCCACAAACAGCAGCTCGTTCAGTTGCACAATGGGTCAAGGAATTGGCTGGTGGTAAAGTTCGTAAAGGTAAAGAGATTGAATATGAAAATTATGAAATCAAAGTATTAGCAACAAAAGAGGGTATGGCTACAAAGATTGAACTTAGAGCTTTAACCCCTGTTGAAGATGACGAAGAGTAGAGGTGGTAAAATGTTTCTTCAAAAAATAGAAAGTAAGAATGCACCAAAACCAGTTGGTGCGTATTCTCCAGCAGTAAAACTAGGAGATTTTGTATATATGTCTGGACAACTTGGTTTAGATCCAAATACAAATGAATTGGTTGAAGGTATTGAAAACCAAACAAGACAAGTGATGGAAAATATTAAAGCTTTATTAAATGAAAAAGGCTTGGATATGCATCATATTGTTAAGACAACAATTTTATTGGATAACATTGATGATTTTCAAAAAGTTAATGAAATCTATGGTGCTTATTTTGAAGGTGTCTATCCAGCAAGAAGCGCATTCGAAGTTGCGCGTTTACCAAAAAATGCTTTGGTAGAAATAGAATGTCTAGTGATTGATACACTTATGTATGAACGTCAACAAGAAGGCTGTGGTGGCTGTGGAGGTCATGAAGGCGAAGGTTGTGGAGACGATTGTGGATGTGAAGGATGTTAATATAACATCCTTTTCTTTTGATTCAGCCTATGAAAATCGTAGCAATTATTATATAATGAGAGTGTTATTTTTTTAATAAGGGGGACAAAATGTTAGAAAAATTATTTAAACTTAGCGAGAAAAAAACCGATGTGAAGACGGAATTGATTGCTGGAGTTACGACCTTTTTGGCAATGGCGTATATCTTAGCAGTAAATCCAGGAATTCTAGCAGAAGCAGGAATGAATAAACATTCTGTGTTTATGGCTACTGCTATTGCTTCAGGGTTTGCATCAATCTTAATGGGATTGTTGGCAAACTATCCGGTTGCGTTAGCACCAGGAATGGGTGTAAATGCATTCTTTACTTACACTGCTGTTTTAACAATGGGAGAAACTTGGCAAAGTGCATTGGCTGCAGTATTTGTATCAGGTGTAATCTTCTTGGTAATCTCAGTAACAGGAATTCGTAAGATGATCATCAATGCGATTCCCAAGCAAATGAAGTTAGCAATTGGAGCAGGAATTGGTTTCTTTATTGCTTTTGTTGGGTTGAAGAATGGTGGCGTTATTGTCGCAAGTGAAGCGACTGGAGTAGCATTAGGTAATCTTACAGAACCAACAGTATTATTAGCAGTCTTTGGAATCTTAATTACGATTGCTTTAATTGCAAAGCAAGTTCCAGCAGCTGTTTTCTTTGGTTTATTGATTACGGCTATCGTTGGATTAGTTTGTGGATTTGCTGGAGTTGAAGGAATGCCACAGCTACCTGAATCAATGGCTACAAACTTTGAAATGAATACAGTGGGAGCGTTTATGGATGGTTTTGATCAATTGTTTTCAAATTGGTCTAATATGTTTATTATCGTATTCTCTTTCTTATTTGTAGATTTCTTTGATACTGCAGGAACACTTGTAGCAATTGGAAATCGTATTGGAATAGTAAATGATGATGGAGAATTAGAAAATGTAGAAAGAGCGTTGTTATCCGATGCGATTGGTACACTTGCAGGGGCAGCGTTAGGAACATCTACGGTTACTTCATTTGTAGAATCAAGTAGTGGAGTAGCAGTTGGTGGAAAAACAGGACTTACTGCAGTTACTACAGGAGTGTTATTCTTCTTATCAATCTTCTTAGCACCAGTTGTTTTATCAGTTGTGACTTATGCGGTTACTACACCAGCACTTGTTGCAGTTGGAATTTTAATGGCACAACAGTTAAAGGGAATTGATTGGGATGATTTTGCATATGCAGCAGCAGCGTTTGTAACAATTGTAATGATGATTCTTACATACTCTATTTCAAATGGTATGGCATTAGGATTTATTACATATGCAGTTGCAATGGTTGCAACAAATCGTGCAAAAGAAGTAAGTGCAGTTGTTTGGTTTTTAGTGGCACTCTTCATTGCCTATTTTGGATTCTTAGTATAATCTTAGAAAAGCTTTGTTTTATTAGCAAAACAAAGCTTTTTTTATTTGCCGTTTCTTTTTGTGGTGAAAATTTGTATAATAAGAACAGGTGATTATTTGAAAGAGTATATATTAAAAACAAATACAGATGGGACTAAAGTCACAGTTCGTGATGTCCAACTTGTTTTATTAGAAATGTTGAAAGATATCGATGAAATATGTCGTAAACATAATATTCCTTATTATCTAACAGGCGGTTCTTGTTTGGGGGCTGTTCGTCATGATGGATTTATTCCATGGGATGATGATGCAGATATTGGAATGTTGTATGAAGATTATGTTCGTTTTATTGAAGTATTGAAGCAGGAGTTGGATCCACAGAAATACTATTTTCAGTGTTTTGATACACATAAGGAGTACAATGTTTGTATTCCAGCAATGAAAATACGCAAACGCGGTACGTATCTCAAAGAGGTAAACACCCTACTTCAAAATCGTTGTAAAGATGGAGATGGGTTATTCATTGATGTGTTTCTAGTAGACTATATCGATGAGCGCAAATGGGTAGATTTCTTATGTCGTATGAAAGCGTATCTTTATATGGGTGTGATTACGTTATTTGAAAACATTCGCATCAATCCAGTTTTTTTGAAAAAACGCTTTGTTAGGTTTTCAAGAAGATATTCACGACGAAATAAAGATAGTAAGCTCATAGGTTATGATTTAAACTGGACGTTTAATTCGCCACTTCATCCAGTTGTATATGTAAAGGATGAAATATATCCAGTACAGTATCATAAATTTGAAGATATAGAGTTACCGATTCCAAAAAATCCAAAAGCACTTTTGGATATTGAGATTTCAGTAAATCATATGAGTTATCCACCTGAAAAAATGCAACAACCAAAACATATTGTTGATATTAATCTGAATAGTGAGGAAAAATAGATGGCTTATATTCCGAAGAAAAGAAAACTAAAGTTAAATTATAAAGTCGCAGTACCACTTTTGATACTGACTATTTTTATTGCGTATTTTGCAGTTAATTTATTATTAAAAGAAACCAGTGTAACAAAAGAAAATTATAGTGTTTGTGATTTTAGTAATGAAAAGACCAAAACGGTATTAGATAAGAAATTTAAAGATACGTATGCGTTTAATGATTATCTTTTCTATGGAGAAAGTTTATCTTTATTTAAAGATACATACACTGGTGAAGACAGTGATGATATGAGTGGAAAAACATTAAAATTAAAAGATGTTTGTAGTGATCAGACATATGCTTTTGTACTTGATCGAAAGGTTGACAGACGAATTCTATTGGGAAATATTAAACCTGGATTTTATGAAATGTACTTGGTTGAAGATCTCAAGGAAAAACGTTTATACGCAAATGATACGATTTCTGAATCGATTTATACAGTAACACGAAATGGCAAGAATACGAAAGTGGAATTTATTGCAAATCAAAAATTATTGGCAGATTATAAAGTGACCTTACAACAGCCATATGCTTTTTTGAATGTACAAGAAAAGAAGGTTGCAAAGAATGAATACGATATTGTAATTGATCCTGCAGGAAATGATAATAGCTTATCAAATGGAGCTTCAGGAAATGGTATTTCAGAGGCAGAAGAAGCATATAAGGCAGCAAAAATGTTGAAAGAGAAACTTGAAGCTAAGGGATTAAAAGTTCTTATTTTACGGGATGAGAATGAAAAAATCGATACGTATGGAAAAAATGGACGTTTAGCAAAAGCATATCAAGTAAGAGCAAAATATTATATACGTTTAGGTTTTGCTGAAGATGGTGATAGTAATTTGCATGGGTTTAATATTTTTTATTCAGAACATTCTACAAAAATGTTAGCTTCACAGATTGGCTATGACTTTGGAAAGAAGACGAAATTAGAAGGTAGTACTATTTATATGGGGGTTAATGATGATGTAGGTGTTATTAGTGCTGGGCTTGTTGAGAGCGAATTAGATGGTAGAAGTGTATATGATGGTGATTTGTATGTTCGTGAAACAGGCGGTAAAGCAACACAAGCTGGTATGTATTCAGAACATGCGAAGGAAGGTACAGCATCATTTGCGAAAGATAATATTTATGGTATGAATGCAATTAATTTATATTTTGGATTTATATCAAATAAAAGTGATATAACATATTGGAAGGAAGAAAAAGAATTGATTATTGATGTATTAGCAAATTCAATAACAACATATTTAAATATAGAAGAATAGGAGTGTAGAGATTATGCGTTATCAAATTAGTAAAGGCTACAAAGCTTTTGGTGCGCAAGAAATTTTTAGTAATATAACATTTGAGGTAAAAGACAAAGAAAAAGTAGCAATCGTAGGAAGAAATGGTTGTGGGAAAACCACGTTATTAAAAATTATTGCGAATGAGGAATCATTAGATCGTGGCGATATACATAAAGATAAAAAAATGACAATTGGATATTTATCTCAAACTACTTTTTTTGATGAAAATCATACTGTGGAAGAAGAGTTTGAGTTAATATTTGAAGAATTACATCATTTAGAAAAACAAATGGAAGAATTGACAGCAAAGATGCAATTTGATACTAGTCCTGAGGTATTAGAGCAATATGGGAAGTATCAAGAGCAACATGAAATGCTAGGTGGTTATACTTATAAAAGTGAAATTCATAATATTTTCACAAAGTTTGGTTTCCAGATGGAAGATTTAAAGAAAAGTGTAAGTGATTTTTCTGGTGGACAAAAAACACGGATTGCGTTTGTGAAGCTGTTGTTGAGTAAACCAGATATTTTGTTGTTGGATGAGCCAACCAACCACCTTGATCTAGATACGATTAAATGGTTGGAAGGATATGTGAAACGGTATCCAAAAGCGGTTGTTATGGTATCTCATGATAGGACATTTTTGGATGAAGTTGTGGATATTGTATATGAATTAGAATTTCATAAAATGAATAAGTATCTCGGTAATTATAGTGCTTATGTAGAGGCAAAGAAAATTGAAATAGAACGCAATCAAATTGCCTATCGTAATCAACAAGAAGAAATTGATCGTCTTGAAACCTTGATTGAAAAATTTAGATATAAAAAGAATAAGGCAAAATTTGCTCAATCGAAGATTAAATATTTAGATCGAATGGAGAGAGTGGAATTAAAAGGAGAAGATACAAAGTCTTTTCATGCTTCTTTTAAGTCTGGAATTAAAGGTGGTAACCAAGTACTCAATATCAAAGATTTAGAAATTGGTTATGATCGCGTATTGTGTAATGTGAATTTAGAGGTGCTAAGGGGACAACGAATTGCAATTATTGGCCCAAATGGAAAAGGAAAAAGTACCTTAATGAAGACACTAATGAAACAGATACCAGCATTATCAGGTTCCTTCTTATTTGGTCATCAGATTGAAATAGGATATTTTGATCAAGAGTTGGCGCAATTTCAAAATAATAAGAATGTACTAGAAACAATATGGGACAAATATCCAGAGCTTAATCGAACACAAGTACGAACTGCTTTGGGAAGTTTTCTATTTACAGGAGAAGATGTTTTTAAAGAAGTAGCTGTATTGAGTGGTGGTGAAAAGGTACGATTATCATTTGTAGATTTAATGCTACAAAAACCCAATGTATTATTGTTAGATGAGCCAACCAATCACTTAGATATTATTGGAAAAGAAGCCTTGGAAGAAAGTTTATTAAACTATGATGGGACCATGTTGTTTGTTTCACATGATCGATACTTTATATCAAAGATGGCAAATGGAATTTTAAAAATTGATGAAGGAAAGGCCGAATATTTTCCTTTGACTTATAAAGAGTTGAATGAAAAAGAAGAACCAAAAGAAAATATCCAAGTGAAAGAAAGCATAAAAAAAGAAAAACCAAGACATATCAATTATGGAAGAGAAGTTTCTAAACTGGAAGTTAAAATTCAAAAGGCAGAAGAAAAACTAGCGTCATTACGCGAGTTACGTTATGAACCAGAGTACTATCATGATCCACATAAAATGAATGAATTAGATGAAGAAATTGATGGTGTTCATAATGAAATCAATGCTATGATGAAACAGTGGGAAGAGTATAGTGAATATTTGTAATATAATGGATATAAAGCATCTGAAAAGATGCTTTTCTTTTTGAATAAAGCTATTGTGATTATATAAATCTATACTCGATAGGAAAGGGATTGTTACTTTTGTATTGACAACTGATTATAACCAGTGATAAGGTACAGATAGAGGTTGATAACATGAATAATTTTGATAAATTGCCTGTATATTATCAAGTGGCAAATAAAATTGAAGAAAATATAGAAAAAGGTATATGGAAAAAAGGAGAACCAATTCCTTCAGAAAGAGAATTAATAAAAATATATAGTGTAAGTAGAATTACAGTCCGTAATGCAATTGATGAGTTGGTTAAAAAGGGTAAATTAGAAAAGATACAAGGAAAAGGAACCTATGTTTTAGGGAAGAGTATTATCCAGAATCTTGGTAATCTATATAGTTTTACTAGAGAGATGGAAAAACAGGGAAAAATTTCAACGACCAAAGTATTGGATGTATCGATTATTAAAGCAAACACTAAAATTGCAAACCAATTAGGAGTAAAAGAAGAAGCCGAAGTAATCTACATTGAGCGCCTTCGGTGTGCTGATGAAGAGCCAATTATGATTGAAAGATCATATTTTAGTAAAGATAAATATGGCTTTATTCTTGATATTGATTTGAATAAGAAATCGCTTTATAAAACGTTAGAAGATGAATATGGTGTTTATATTAATAAAGCAATTGAAACTTTTTCAGGGTGTATGTTAACAGAAGATGAAAGTAAAAAATTAGGATATGGACCAAATCAATATGGATTGTTAGTGAAACGCACTTCATTTTCAGATGAAAAAGTTGTTTGTTATTCTACTACGGTTGCATCAGGTGATACATTTGAATTTACAATTAAATTAGAAATTTAATTGTATAATTTTTACTTTTATAGGTTATAACGATATAACCATTTAAACGAAAGGAGAAATGATGATATATGAGATTTTGAGTGAAGCATGTATTCAAACCGATGTGAAAGTGAAGCGTTGGCGCGATGCTGTTTATATTTGTGGGGAAATGTTATTGGAGCACAAAAAGATTACTCCTGCTTATATTGATTCTATGATTGATACAGCGAAGCAGATGGGTGCATCGATGATGTTGTTACCAGAAATTGCTTTTTTTCATGGTGTATCTGGATCTAAAGTAAAACAGACGTGTTTAAGTCTTATTACCTTTGAAAAGCCAGTTATATTTGAAGAGTTTCATGGGATAGAGATTAAGGCGGCAGTAGCATTTGGTGCGATTAATAGAACCTCCTATATGGAGTTGTTGGCAAATTTAGCAGCACTCTTACAAAATGAAACATTTGCGACACTATTACGAAAGCATGGTACAAAAAGTGAATTGTTGGAAATTATTAAATTTTATTAATACTGTATTTTTTAATAAGAAGAAAAAAGATTGTAGTAATTACAATCTTTTTGTTTGTGCACTTCTTTTATTATATTGTTTTGATTTATTTTGTTCTTGGTCTGGTTTCGGTTTTTGGTTTTCATTCAGGCTTTCGTTGATTTTACATATAACTGCAGCATACATAAGTTCTTCTTGCTTCATTGTTATCACCTCTTGGGTATACTATAGTCAATGTATATGAAATAAAAGAGGTTTCTATCTTAAGTTTATGTGAACATTAGTAGATGCGAATCATGTAGTAAAGAAAAACACTTAAAAATAATGTCATAACCAATTCTAAAATACCAGAGATATCGCCAAGAATTAGTAATAGAGTTACACATATTATCATAAATGCAATAATACATCGAAAGCATTTTTGATAATATGCAGGTTCATCAAATTGAAATAGATGAACATAATAAAAGATTAAACAGATAGTTAATAAACTTGATGACAATGACGTGTATACATGCAAATTAGAAAGTAATGGTTGATGTGCATTGTATGGAATAAAAAAGGAAAGAATACTAATAAATGATAAAACAGCTGCAATTGGTAACAATCGTTTTCCATATACTTTGGTTTTCTTTGTTAGATAATAGAAAGAGAAAAAATAATCTAGGGATATTGTAATTCCCCATATTTGAAAAAGAAGTCGATATTGTGGTTGATTTCCAATATATGTAAGGTTTTCATAGAAGATTGATTCTTGTACACCTAAAAGAATTGAAAAGATGGGCAAGATGATAAAAGCGAAAAGAAATAAAAGAGCTTCAATTTTATTTTCTGGTTTTAAAGATTTCATATAGTAAAGGATAACGAATTATTGAATAAGTGTCAAAATAATGTTTTCTTAATTAAAAGAAAGGCATTTGTGAAATAATTATCTTCTTTTATTGAAAAAGGTTAATTCTATATGGTAAAATAGCACTGTATGTACTATAGGAGGTATTATAAACATGGCAAATTGTTTAGTTGCACAATCTGGTGGACCTACTACCGTTATCAACGCTTCGTTAGCGGGTGTGGTAAAGGCAAACCAATTAAATCCAATCTATGACACTGTATATGGTGGATTGAATGGAATTGAAGGAATTTTAGAAGGAAGATTATATGATCTTACAAATATGAGTGAATTAGAAAACCGTATTTTGAAACAAACGCCTTCTTCAGCGTTAGGATCATGCCGTTATAAATTGAAAAGAGATGACGATACAGATTACCGTAGATTAGTTGATATCATGGATCAATTTGATATTGAAATTTTATTCTATATTGGTGGAAATGATTCAATGGATACTGTTGATGCATTGAGCCAATGGGCTAAGCAAAACGGAATCAATAAACGTTTTGTGGGAATCCCAAAAACGGTAGATAATGACTTGATGGTAACAGATCATTGTCCAGGATTTGCATCTGCTGCTAAGTTTGTAAATGCAGTAGTGACAAGTACTTGGTTAGATTATAATGTGTACACACGTGCAGAAGTATTTATTCTTGAAACAATGGGTAGAGATGCTGGATGGTTAGCAGCTTCTAGTGTAATCAGCAACAAAGTTGATTTATTAGTATTACCTGAAGAAGACTTTGATAAAGACAACTTCTTGAAACAAGTAAAGAATTGCATGGACACAAAAGGAAAATGTTACATTGTTGTTAGTGAAGGAGCACACTTTGCAGATGGAAGTTATTTAGCTGCAGCAGAAGCTAAAAATGATGGATTTGGACATGCTGTATTAGGTGGTGCTGGTAACGCACTTAAAAACATGATTTTGGATGCTGGAATTGCTCCACGTGCCAAAGTTCAAGACTTGAGTACAGCACAACGTTGTGCAAACTACTTACAATCTTATGTGGATGTTGAAGAAGCATTCAAATTAGGTATGAGTGGACATATGCGCAGTGCTGATAAAGACTTTACAGGACAAGTAGTTGGTGTTGTACGTAAAGAAGGTGCTGAATATGATGTAGATTATATTGCAGGACCTGCAAACGAATTTGCAAACCATGTGAAAAATATTCCAGCTGAATGGATTTTACCAGATTACCAAGGATTGGTTAAAGAAGCATATGACTACTTTATGCCACTTATCCAAGGAGAACCAGATTTAATTATGGAAAATGGTGTTCCTGCTTACGTGAAACCATATCACATGAGATAATAAATGAAATGTACCCTTAGTGGTACATTTTTTATCTCTAGGAAAAAAAGCAAAATTATATAATTAAGTATTGGGTGATAAGGTTGGATTTTGAACGTTTAGCATTTGAGAAAAAAGATGAACTTTTAAAACAAGTTGGAAAGATGTATCGGTATAGTGAATTAAGTTTGGAATTAAATAAAGGATTTTGTGTTAAAGAGGATAAAAATCTATATTCTTGTTTAGAGATTAAACATCGAATTGATATCGCTTTAAAACAACTATGTGATTATCAAGTACAAATCATTCGTAAGGAGTATATAGAAGATAATCGAAAGAATTGGTATTTGCAGTGGTATCACGATAAAGAGTTTAGAGTATGCAAAGAGCGAAGCATGAATGCACTTTTACATGCACTATATGGATAGAAGTAGGAAATACTGCAAACGTTTTCATTTTTGTGTTTGCAATTTCCTTTTTTTGTGAATTTTATAACTTGTTCGTAATTTGTTCATTGCCTACTGGGGGCAGGTTTGTTATAATTACTTATAGTAAATATATATGGAGGAACCAGTATGTTAAAAGGTATAGCGGCTTCAAGTGGTGTAGCAATTGCTAAAGTATACAAACTTGAAATGCCAAAGATGGAAATTGAAAAGAAAGATGCAGATGCTGCTGTTGAAGTAGAACGTTTAAACAAAGCTGTAGCAGCAACTGTAAAAGACATTGAGCAAATTAAAGAGAGAGCAGCGGCAAATCTTTCAGCAGAAGAACTAGCAGTATTTGATGCTCACTTGATGGTAGCTCAAGATCCAGAATTTATTGGTGCTGTAGAAGGACAAATAAACTCTGAAAATTGTAATGCTGAATTTGCAGCTGAAAGTGTAGCAAATATGTATGTTTCAATGTTTGAATCAATGGAAGATGCATATATGCGTGAAAGAGCTGCAGATATCAAAGATGTTACATTCCGTTTAAAAGCGAATTTATTAGGGGTAAAAATTCCAGATTTAACGGCAATCGATGAAGAAGTAGTAATCGTTGCATACGATTTAACACCTTCTGATACAGCACAATTAAATAAAAAATACACAAAAGGTTTTGCAACTGAAATAGGGGGAAGAACTTCACATTCTGCTATTATGGCGAGAAGTTTAGAAATTCCAGCAGTTGTAGGATGTAGTAGTATTTTGGAAACTGCAAAAGATGGAGATGCAATTATTCTTGATGCAATCGAGGGAGATGTAATCTTGAATCCAGATGCAGAAACAGTAAAAACGTATGAAGCAAAACGTGTTGCTTTCGAAGAAGAAAAAGAAGCACTTAAAGTATTGTTAGATGCAGAATCAGTATCAACAGATGGTCATCATGTTGAGTTAGCTGGAAACATTGGTACACCAAACGATGTAGAAGGAGTTCTTAACAATGGTGGCGAAGGTATTGGTTTATATCGTACAGAATTCTTATATATGAATTCTCAAGATTTCCCAACGGAAGAGGAACAGTTTATTGCATATAAAATGGTTCTTGAAGGTATGAAGGGAAAACGTGTGGTTGTAAGGACATTAGATATTGGTGGAGATAAAAAACTTCCATATTTTGAGTTCCCAGAAGAGATGAATCCTTTCTTAGGATATCGTGCAATCCGTCTATGTTTAGATCGTACAGATATTTTTAAAACACAATTAAGAGCGTTATGTCGTGCATCTGTTTATGGTAAATTATGTATTATGTTCCCAATGATTGCGACAGTGCAAGAATTCAAAGATGCAAAAGCAATTTTTGAAGGTGTGAAAGCTGATTTAAAAGCTGAAGGTGTTGATGTAGCAGACAACATTGAAGTAGGTATGATGGTTGAGATTCCAGCAGCAGCAGTATTGGCAGATCAATTTGCGAAAGTTGCAGATTTCTTCTCAATTGGAACAAATGACCTTATCCAATACAGTATGGCAGCAGACCGTATGAGTGAAAAAGTTTCTTACTTGTACCAACCATACAATCCATCAATTTTACGTTTGATTAAAATGACAATTGACGGTGCTCATAAAGAAGGCAAATGGGCTGGAATGTGTGGAGAAATGGCTGGAGAACCAGATGCAGTTGCAATCCTTCTTGGATTGGGATTAGATGAGTTCTCAATGAGTGCAACATCAATTTTACGAGCACGTAAAGTTGTAACTTCACTAAGCAAGAAAGAAATGGAAGATGTAGCTAGCAAATGTTTGGAAATGGATTCTGCAGAAGACGTTCAAGCATATGTTAAAAGCGTTATTAATAAATAGTATATGATTAAAGGAGCTATATGAATGCTCCTTTTTTTTAGTCAAAGGGTTGGTGATTGTTATCTCTTTATGCTATATTATGATTAACTTAAAGTTATGGAGGAAACAAGATGGAAACAAAAGAAAAAGTATTAGAAGCAATGCGTGATGCAGGAAAGCCAATGAGTGCTGGAGAAGTTGAAAAAGCGACAGGAATTGATCGTAAAGAAATCGATAAAGCATTCAAGGAATTAAAGAAAGAAGAAGCGATTGTATCTCCTGTACGTTGTAAATGGGAACCAGCAAAATAATTCATATAATACTAGGAAGAAGTCTTCTATTTAATAAAAGACTTTCTTTTTGTTTTTAAATTAAATTTGACAAACAAATTCATTCTTGAAATAATTGATTTATAAAGAGGGGCATTATATCTAATTCTAATACAGGGAGAGCTTATGAATGTATGTATATTAGAAGATGCAAAAAAAGATATCATTGAATTACAAAAATGTCTGGAAAATTATGCACAAAGAAATCAATTTCAATTACAAATTGATGTTTTTTATAATGCAAATAATTTAAGTGAAATATTAAATCGTAATTATGACTTAATATTTTTAGATATTTATTTGAATGAAGATAATGGAATAGAAGTGGCGAAAAAAATTCGCGAATATCAGGATGTTGCGATTGTTTTTTTGACGAGTAGCAAAGATTTCGCTTTGGAAGCTTTTCAGGTTCAAGCACTTCATTATATTTTAAAACCAATTGATGAAGCTCAAATAGAAGAAGTGTTTCAGCGTTATAGTGCTTATCCACACAAAGCTAAGGAGTTTATCAAAGTTAAGGTTGGGCATTCTGACATTTCAATACCAGTAGATGATATTTTATATATTGAGAAAGATTTAAAAGCAGCATTAATTCACACAAATCAAGAATGTATTCGATCATATTCAACGTTAGAGATGTTATATGAACAACTTAATCATTCTTTGTTTACAAGACCACAAAGAAGTTTTATTGTAAATTATGGATATATAAAAGAAATAAAAACCAATATAATTATTTTAAAAAACAAGGTAGAAATTTCAATGAGTCGAAAGATTCGCTCTGAAATTAAAAATGGTTATTATGAATATAAGTTTAAAAAAGTGAGAAGTGATGGAAATGCTAATTAAGTTTTTACGTTTGTTTCTTGGATACTTTATTCAAATAGTTCCATGTTTCTACTTGGTTTTTATTCCTTTTCGTTCCCGAAAAGAACTATCAAAAAAGGTTGTTATGCGTGCTTGCGTTATTTTGATGATAGGAGCAGTTTTATTTTCTGTTGGTGGGTTATTATCGTATTATGTTACAGGTAAAAATATCATTGTGAATTATTTATTCATTGCGATTGCCATAGTCGTTTTTATCTGCATTGAAGCACCAATTAAAGTGCCATTCTTTGAAAAGTTATTTATTGCGTTGCTGGTCTCACATTATGCAATTATTGTAAGTACAATTTCAAATTACGTATTATATGCGAATATTATGAATTTACCAAATAGCTCTGATCGCTTTGCGAATGGGCTTGTCGATTTATGGATTATTTTAATTGTTACAGTGATTACATTACCATTTGTAAGCAAATTCATTAGTGTTATTGTGCGAAAAATACCATTGAAATTATCTGAAGAAACATGGAGAAAGCTTTGCTTTTTACCACTTACGTTAACCATTATTTCAATTTTATCATTTGCGATGACTAGAGCGATGGAATTTAATAAGTTTACTGTAGCAAGTTTTGCAATGATTTTTATTTGTATCTTATCTACTTATTACTTAACTTTTGTACTCTTACAACAATATCGAAAAAATGTAATATTAGAAATAGAGGCCGAGGTTATGGATGTACAATTACAATTGCACAATCAAGGATATAATCAATTGGTAGAAAAAATGGATCAGTTTAGAAAGGTAAAGCATGATTTTATTCATCATATGCGTGCTATTGATGCACTTGCTCAAGCGCAAGAGAGTGAAAAAATCAGAGAATATATTGAAGGGTATTTAAATAATCAATATTTTTTAGAAAATATTAAATATTGTATGAATGCGGAAATAGATTTACTGATGCGTTATTATGCTGGTATGGCGAAAGCAGAGTCCATTCCAATAGATATTAAATTAGATATCCAAAGAGCAATTCATATTTCAGTAGCAGATATTAGTATTGTTTTGGGGAATTGTATAGAAAATGCAATTCAAGCAAATAAAGATGTTGATGAGAGCAAACGAATGCTTCGTGTTCGCGGGAGCCAAGAAGAAGAAACTTTGGTTTTCACAATTGATAATGCATATGCAGGTAGTGTTATTGAAAAAGAAGGAAAACTTATTTCTACTAAGCATCGACAAGATGCAATTGGCATTAGCAGTGTTCAAGCAATTCTAAAAAAGTATAATGGAATTTTAAAGTATTCCTATGATGATAAATATTTTTATATTTCTATATTTATTGGCAAAGAATAACCTCTATGTTTTAAACATAGAGGTTATTTTACGTAGTATCTAGAAAGCCAATCTTTAGACAAGTTTATTAAATCTTGGTTTTTGGATATTTCAACTACTTCTTCAAAAGCAGCAGTTGATTCCCTAAATTGATTTAAATTCATATAAGCAATTCCTTGATTATATCTTGAATAGTCTTTCTGTTCATTTAAGCTATAGGACTTTTTAAAATCTGCAATGGCCTTTTCGTATTTCTTTTGATTAAGGTAGATAGATCCACGATTGAAATATGCAGAGCCTTTGTGAATGTTTTTATCTATACATTTTCCATAATATTTTATAGCATTATTACTATCTTTTAAACTGTTGTAGCAACTTGCCATTATAAAGTATATTTCTTTATCACTTCCACCTTCTTTTTCATATTGTTTCCAATAGGTAATGGTATTTTTTAAATCTTTGCGCATATAGGAAACATAACCAATTTGATATAAAGTATCTAAATCTTTTGGTTGTAATTTATGAAGGTTGGCTAAAGTAGTATATGCATGATCATAGTTTTTTAGTTGCATATAGCAATTAGCTAACTTGGTAAGGACTTCTATATCATTTGCATCTGTATGTAGAAAGGCGTTGTAATCTGTGCTTGCTTCATTATATTTTTTTAGTTGAAAATAACAATCTCCACGTTTTAAATAAAGATCTGCTTTTTGTTGGATTGCTAATGCATTTGTATAAAAACCAATAGCAGTATTGAAATCATTTTGTTGATAAGCATAATCACCTTGTAATTCATCTAGTGAAGCTGCATTAGATGAATCATTTATTTTTTTCATATCTGCATTTGCAAGTGCTAATTCATTTAATTGTATATAACAAGATGCACGTTTTATAAGTAGGTTTTCATCATCTGGAGATTTAGCTAATAAATAACTTAAATCATCGACAGCTTTTTTGTAGTCTTCACACATCATATATAATTCAGCACGACTAAGTCGAGCATCTTTATTTTCTTCAAGTTCTAACAACGAAGATAGATAAGCGATAGCACTTTCATAGTCTTCAAGTGTTATTTGTAAATTTGCAAGCTTGATTAATAAATTCTTATTTTCGGGATTATCTTTTAAAGCCCGTTGATATATGGATAACGCCTTTTCATAATCTTCTAATGCAACTAGGATATCTCCTTTTAATTCAATATATGCAGTTTGTTTTTGATGACGTAAAGCGGTATCGATATAGTCTAAGGCTTTCGCAAAATTACCTTCTTCATATGCAGCAAGAGCTAAATCATAATATTTAGATCCTTGTTCTTGCTGTTCTCTTTGTTGTTTTTGATTCTCTTGAATTACACCATAAGAAACGGTACTTCCCACGATAAAAAGAATCAAAATGATAATAGCGATAGCATTTCGTTTTTCTTTTTTTATAAATCTTTTTTTATTGTTTTTTTTAGTTTTTGTTTTTTGTTTCATTTCTTTTGCCCTCAACACTTTATGTTATCTTTATTTTATCATCAAATGGAATGAAAAATTATTTTTCGGTATAAAGTGTATCGAAAATGCCTTAAAGTGTAAGAATTGAAAAAAGATATTACGGTATAATTAAAGTAGGTATAAATATAAAAAAGAAAGGAGGCAGTTTATGAAAAAAAGTGGCTTTTTGAAATTATTGATTTGTATAGCTGGTGTACTTATTTTTGGACTTGGTACAAGTGCAGTAAGTGCAGATGAGATTACCCTCTCAGATACACCGCAATCAGATACACCAGTTGTTACAGTACAAAGTGATATTAAAAAGTTCGATGTGAATGGTACTGAATACACTACGTTAAATGAAGCTGTAAATGCAGTAAACACTGCAAGCGGTGATGTCGTTTTCAAAGTACCAGCAGGGACACATGGAACTTTATCAATTGATAATGTAGCAATTAGCAAATTGACAATTGAACCAACGTCTGCTGGGGCAGTTTCATTTACCGATATTAGTTTTAAGAATATGAAAACAAACCTAAATATCGATTTGAAATCAATTACGGTAAATGGGAAAATAAATCTAGAAAATGCTTCTGGATTAGTTTTTAATGCAACAACAGCACAGTTTTCTACAGTAGCAATCCATGGTATGGAAAATACTACTCTAGATTTTTCAAGCCGCGTAGGTGCAGTTAATTTCATATTATCTGGATCTATTGGAGGTAGTGTTATTAACGGAGGGAATGGAAATGATGTATTCACCCTAAATGAAGTGGTTGCAACAGATCTTGTTCTTGACGGAAAAGCAGGGACTAATAAAATTGTTTCAAATATCAGTGGCGAACTGACATTTGAAGCTACAAATATTAAGTCAACTTCTGGAGATATAGCATTTGCTAATATTTCAAATGTTGAAGATACAGCATCAGATCACAGTATTGTGACGTTACCAGATAGCGATAATGCAATTGCATTTACAAGTGATGCTGGAAACATAAAATATGACTTAGGAGGTGTTGGGTTTGTACTTAATGGAACAGGAAAAATAACAGTTCTAGGAGGTAGTGGAAACGATACAATTACATTGAATGGAATTGCTAATCCAAACCTTACACAGTTTAGTGTAGATGGAGGTAATGGAAATGATAAGATATCAGTTGTATCATCCATTACACTATCGAATGCTGATGTAAAACTAGTAGGTGAACAAATTGAAATTGTTGGTGCGAAAGGGAATATTTTTAATATTTTAGCGAAATCACTAACATTGGAAGCAAAAAACAATGCTAGTAGTGCAAGCAAGGTTGAGAGTAAGGTAACCATAAGGTATGCGAAAATTCAGGTGAGTGCTGATATTCGGATTTTATCAAATGGTTCTCAGTTAGTAGATATTGATGGACAAGGTACGAGTGTTGTTAAAAACATTGATACAAAAAGTTCTATTGAATTAGAGAGTGTCGAGTTTATTGCAAGTAATATTAATATCTCTTCAGCAGCTATTTCTGAAATATCAGGTGATGATACAAAGAGTAGGGCAGTAAACAACATCAGTAATAAATCCCATTTGAGTATATTTGGGGATTCTTCTTTTAGAGCAACAAACAATTTGATGTTTAGTAGTGTTAGTAAAATACTTTCAGCAATTGAAGTAGGTGCGGGCGAAATCCCAATTTCAATTGCAATGAATTCCATTGTTTCGGAAGCACTATTAACAATTGATGGTAATACAAAATTAAATAGTAGTAGTGTTGCTATGAATGTAGATAATATAATTGATTCTAAAGTTTTAGCAGATGGATCAAGAGCACCATCGTCCCAAAGCGAGGCAAGTGCAAGTGGTGCATTTATTGCAATTCACAATATCCGCCAGATAACAAAAGGGGATATTGGAGAGAATGTAAAAATTGGTGGTATTAATACACCAATTGCAAAAGATGTATCGTTAAAAGTGAATGCATCTTTAAAACTTGATACACAAGCGAAATCGATTGGTGATGGATATAAAGGAAGTACTGGAACAAACATTAGTTTACAAGGTGTTGTTCAAGAAATTAAAGACCTTTTAAAATTAACACCTTTCGCTGATATAGCTGCTATATTAAGTGATGATATGTTAACGATATTAGGTTCGGTTAATGCATCAAGTGAAACAGCATTAACAAAACAAATGGTTGGAGCATTTGCTTTCAACAATGTTAAAATGACTACAAGTGCAAAATATAAAGCAGATAGTTATATTACAGGAAATTTGAATGTTATTTCTAATGCTTCAATTAATACGGAAACAATTGCCGATGGTTCTGCAAAAGTAGATGTGGGTGAAGCTGTAATTCCAATAGGTATTGGTGTTGCAGTAGCATTACATAAAGTTGATTATGAAAATACAGCAAATGTAGCAGTATCAACACTTCGGGCAAAAGATGTAAATGTATTAGCAAATGAAAGTGCAAATACGAACACATCAAAAATCGTAGCCAAAGCAGGTGTAAACCGTGGTGACTTTGGTATCGGTGGAGCATTTGGTATTACGATTTATAACATTACTACCAAAGCAACAATTGATTCTTCACAGATTCAAGCAACAGGTAATGTAAATGTTATTACGAATGATAAACATGATGTGAGTATTGACGCTGATTGTAGTTCTGACAAAGCAGTTGGAGCAGGTATTGCAGTTTTAATTTTTGAAGATATTGCAATGTCACAAATTTTAGACAGCGTAAAAATACTAAGTGTTAAAGACTTAAATGTTTTAACAAACAGTATTTCAAATACTATTTTAGATGTGAAGTCTGGCGGTAATGGAGGTTTGAGTATTGCTCCAGGTGTAGCCGTTAATATTAATTTAAATGATATTCTATCACAATGTTTAGCAGCAACAGTTGCAACAGGTGATATTAATGTTAAGTCAGTAAGTAAAAAAACAAGAAAAACAACAAGTGCTAGTAATTTAGTTGATAAAGGTGGAATTGGGGCTACCGTTTCATTGGTTATTAATATTGATAAAAACAAAGCACTTCTAGGTGGAAAAGTAAGTGGTCGTGAAGTGCATGTACATGCAACCTCACATCACCGCAGTGACGCATATGCTACGGCAAGTCCTGAGGGAGAATCTGACCCTGACCCCGATGCCAAGGAAACATCTCCAGAAGATTTAGTTAATAAATTGCGTGGAGCTGTTGATCAGCTAATGGGTAATGAAGGCGATGATAAATTAAGTGATAAATTTAGTGCTGATATGTCTACGCAAGAAGGTAAAATTCAAGTAGCTGGTGCAGTAATTGTAGTATATTTGGAAACAAAAAATGAAGCAATTATTGAGAATGCTGAAATTACAGCTGATAAAGTAGAAGTATTGGCAAAAGAAGCAGTTGCCATTTATAACTTTGCCAATGCAAATGTTAGTGATGGTGTCCAAACAGGAGCTGCAACAGCAGTAATTGTTTTGGTAAGTGATATTCAAAACAAAGCACAAATAAAAAGTAATGTAACAATGAATGTAAAAGCACTAAGTGTTGTAGCATGTGGTGATACATTAGAAAAAGTAAATGAATTAGCAAAAGATGATAATGATAATAAAACTGTAACAAATGATAAAAACACATTTGCCAATGTATCTTTATCAGGAGCAGGAGCATCAAAGAATGGAATTGCGGGAGCAGTTGTATTAGTATTTGTTGATCAAGCTTATGATGCAAGTGTAGATGGAAAAGTTACTGTTTTAAAACAAGATGGAAATACACCAAAAATAGAAATTAAAGCGGATTTGAAAGAACGTTTCTATTCGCGTGGTTTCTCAGAAGCAAAATATGTGGCTGGTGGAAATAATAATTCTACAAACCAAAGCAAATCGAAAGGTATTGCACCTTCCTTTGTAATGAATTATTGTTCAACAACAGCAAATGCGATTTTGGCGTCAAACGGTGCTATTAAAACAGCTACCGGAGCCAAAGCAGATGTATTGATTCAAACAACGTTTGATTCAAGTATTGATGCAGAAGCAGAAGCAGGTTCTGGTGAAGGTAAAACAGCCACTGACATCACAATTGATGGAGCGGTTGTATTGAACTTACTATCACGTGATATCTCAGCTAAAATCTTAGCTGGTGGTGTAGTGAATGTTACTGGAACATTAAGTGTATTACAAAAAACAACAAGTACTACAAATGCAAAAGTACATGCTGGTGCGGAAGCGAAGGCAACTGCTGTTGGTGCAGCTGTTGCAGTTACATATTTTAAAGCAAAATATGCAGCAATCGTTTCAGGGAGTGTAAGTATTAGTGGAAAATTAAGTGTTATATCAGAAGCAAAAACAATTGATATTGTAGAAGCTACTGGTACAAGTAAAGGTGTAAGTGAAAAAGACTTTAAAGATAAATTTAAAGACTTTGATTTGAAAAAAGTATTAAAAGGTGAGTCATTTGGTAGTGGTGAATCGACTAAGACTGGTGATACAGTTGCCGAATTTACAGGTGGAAAAGCGGATCAAAACACAAGTTCATCAATTTTAGGTGCAACGAATGTTACAACGATGGAACCAGATACAAATGGAAAGACAAATCCGAAAAAAGGTGAACAAGTAGCAATCGCAGCAGCCGTAGCTGTAACTATTCTTCAACATGATGTATTAGCATCAATGGATGGTATAGCCAAAGCTGGTGAAATAGAGATTAAAGCGATCAATGACAATAACTTTAAATCTTATAATGGATCAAAAGCTTCAAGTAATGGTACAGCAATTACGTTAAGTGTTGCGGTAGCAATTCTTGGAAGCAAAACGGAAGCTTATGGAAATATGATGGAATCTTTAGGTGATATCACAATTTCAGCTTCTGGAAGTATTAATATGGATGAAACATTTAAAAATGCAGTAACTTTATTAGCAGTTGGTATGGCTTCTGTTGGTAAAGAAGGTGAGCTATCATTAGCTGGTTCTATCGCATTCTTAAAATATGAAAATGTATTGAAAGCAATGATTTTAGAAAATGCAGAAGTAAAAGCAAACGGAAAAGTAAGTGTAACAGCGATTGAAAATAATAAGTTAGCTGCAAAAGCATGGAATTATGCAGGTGCAGGAAATTCAAATGCTGTTGCTGTAGGTACTTCTTTTGCAATGATTTTCGCATCATCAACAGTACAAGCAATCATTGCCAAAGGTGCTAAATTAGAATTGGATGCATTATATGTAGAAGCAAAACGTAAACGTGTGAATCCAAATGAATTGTCATTTAACTTTGAATATAAAGAAGGCATGTTTGATGATTTTGATGCATTTGATTATATTGATATTACGAACTTCTTAGCAAGTAATAATTATTATATTGAAGTATTAGGAGCAAGCAATGCTTCTAAAGGAAACTTAGCTTTACAAGGTTCTTTTGGAATCTTGATGTTTGATAATATTACAGAAGCAAAACTTGAAGCTGGAGTAGAAGTTACAGCTATTAATGATATTACAATCAAAGCAGATAGTGATGTCAATGTGAAAGTGATCACAGGTGGTGTAGCGAATGCTAATCAAGTTGGTATTGGACTAAATACAGGTACAATCGTTGATGAAAGTAAAGTTACAGCATCCATTGGTAATGCAGTAAAACTTACAACGAATACAGGTGGTGTTTTAATAGATGCATCATCAAGACAAGATTATTTAGTTGTTTCAGTAGCTGCTTCGAAAGCAACAACAGCAGGTATTGCCGGTGTTGTAAATGTGATCTTATCGAAAAACAAGGTAAATGCTATCATTGGCAATCAAGCAACAGTAATTGCGAAAAAAGATATTCAAGTATTAGCGAAGAATGATTCATCGTTTAAAGGAATATCACTTGGAGCAACAAAAGGTGGAAAAGCAGGAGTTGGTTGTACAGCTGCTGTAATCCTTATTGAAAATGAAACCAATGCTAGTGTTGGTGAAAATGTAACATTAAAAGCAGATGGTAATATTATTGTGAAAGCAACTTCATCTGAAGATCTAGCATTTATTATTACAAGTGCTGCTGTTTCTGATAATGTTGCAATTGGATTAAGTGGAGCTTATGCACAAATTGAATCTAGTACAATTGCATCTATCGGTGATGGACATGATGTTACAGCATTGAATTTAAATATTGAAACAGCATCGAAAACAGTAAGTAAATCAATCAATGGTGGAGTAACAGCTGCAGGAACTGTCGCTGTTAGTGGAACGACTACTTCAAATGTTATAAAGAAGAAAGTAAAATCGTTGATTGGAAAAGGTAGAGTAAATACAAAGAATAATATCGTCGTAAAAGTTGACAGCGAAGAAAAGATTTTAGCTATCGTTGTTGCAGTAGGTGCTAGTAAAAGTGTAGCAGTACAGGGTTCTGTACCAGTTACAATTATTGAAAATGATATTTTGGCATCTATCGATGGTGAAGTAATAGCTACAGATATCAGTATTTCGGCGAAAGATAAAGTCGATGCTGATGTATATGCCGGAGGCATTGGTGCTTCTAGTAGTGTAGCGATTGGTGCAGCAGTTAATACCTTATATATACAAGGAAAAGTGATTGCTCAAATTGCAGACAGTGCAAATATAACAGCTGCAAATTTAAGTATTATTGCAGATTCAGAAAACAACATTCTTACAACCTTAATTAGTGGTGCTGCTTCAGGAACTGTAAGTGTTGTAGGTGTTGTGAATACAGTATTAATGAGCCAACAAACAAAAGCAGTGCTTGGTAACTCTGTTATTTTAAATATTCAAAAAGATATCTTATTGAAAGCTAATGCAGTGAATGACTTTACTTGTTATGTTGGAGCATTATCAGCAGCTGGTACAGTTGCGGTAGGTGCTTCTGTAAATACGGTTAAGTTAGAAAATATCGTTAGCACAGTAATTGGAAAAACAGTTGAGATAATCCAAAATACAGATACTAACATTGGTAATCTAACGTTACTTGCAACAGGAAAAGACAGTTTCTTTGGTGTTGTTGCTGGAATCGCAGGTTCTGGTAGTGTGGCTGTTAGTGCATCAGCAAATACGATTTTGAATACATCTAAAATAACTACGGAAATAGGAACAGATAGTAACATCAAAATGGGTGGTAGCCTTTATGTGAAAGCGTACCATGATTTAATGATGAAATTATATCTTGGAACAACAGCTGTATCTGTATATGCAGGTGTGGGAACATCCGTATTAGTAGTAGTTAGTGAAGTAGCCGTAGCTAATAACGTTGGTGATTCAGCAATTTTAAATTTCACAGGATCAAAAACGAATACAGCTACAAATGGTATTACATTCGTAAGTGCCTCAGATGTAGATATTATGAGTGTTGTCACAAGTGCAGCAGGTGGAGCAGCAGGTGTATCACCAACAAGTGCAACCTTTGTACTAAGTGGTTCAACGAAAAATGTAATTGGTGATAATGCATCATTTACAACCGATAAAAAAGTTAGCATTGATGCAAATAGCAATACAACAATAGCACCATATATCGGTTCTGCAGGAGTTGGAGTGGCAGGTATTGGAGCTAGTGTATTAGTCATCAATAGTAGTAAAGAAACATCAACTTATATTGGGAAATCAGCAAGCATTAAAGCAGTGGAAGGAATTTCAATAAGTGCAACTTCTAAAAATTCATTCACAGGTTTAGTCATTGGTTTCTCAGGTGGTGCAGTTGGTGTAGCAGCAAGTGTGAATGCAATGATTATTGAAGATATTGTGAATGCTGTTTCTGATACAGGAAGTTCATTAATATCTAGTAATGGTGCAGTTAGTGTACTTGCAAAGAGCACGCAAAATTATGATTTACAAACATATACAACAAGTATTGGAGGTGCAGCAGTACAAGCTTCAAATGCAACAATAACATTTAAATCTGTTATAAATGCAGCACTTGCAAATGCTGAAGCATTGAAAGATATTCTCGTTCATGCATTGGCTGAAGAAAATATTGGTACACAGATAGTTGGTGGAGCAGCTGGTGGAATAGCAGTTGGTGGATCGGTAGCAGTTATTATTTCAAATAATACAATAAATAGTTACATCCAAGATGCTTCTACCCTTGTAAGTAATGGAAATATTACTATAAAAGCTGATGATAGCTTATCAATAGATTCTAAAACAGCATCATTAAACCTTGGATCGATAGCCGTTGGTGCAGGTGTAAATGTAATTTTAATTCAAAACACAATAGCAGCATACATAGGAAATAAAGTAAATGTAAGTGCTGCAAACACGCTAAGTGTTCTTGCAACCCTTAACCGTGTTGTTTCATTGAAGTCATTGGCAGCCTCAGGAGGACTTGTTAGTGGTAATGGAACTGTAAGTGTAATAAGTTTAGGAATTACAAATGATGAAGTGATGAATAATGCAGCGAAAAACGATGTATCGCAAGCAAATACGAATGTACAAGAAGCATTAAAAACACTTAAGGTACAACGTGATAATTCAAATAGTGATGGAAATGATATCATAGATGAAGCAAATACTTCACTTGATGATATTCAATTTGATCTACTTGGATATTTAATAAATAAAACAGAAAATAATAAAGATAAAACAAGTTCATATATTGGTGAAGGTTCAACAATCAAAGCCAAAAACATTGTAGTGAGTGCAAGTGAAGCAAATGAGATTACACTTCATTCAGCAGCCGCATCAATTGGTGCAGCAGGAGCTGGAGCAAGTGTTCTAGTCTTGAAACATGGAAGTTATATTCGCTCATACGTAGGTAAAAATACATCATTGTCAGCAAGTGAAGATATCGATGTAAGTGCAAAAGCAACGAAACAAAAATATACAATTAATTCTGTAGCAGGTAGTGCTGGAGTTACATTAGCACTGGGTGCAGCAGTTACGTATATGGATATTCGTGGTGTTATCGAAGCATATCTTAATGATAATGTAATTGTTGAGAATGTTAGAAATCTAAATGTTAATGCAATTGCAAACTATGTAGTGGATACTCATGCAATAGGAGCTTCCTTAGCGGGAGCAGGAGCAGTTGGAGCAAGTGTATTGGTAATCAATCTTGCAACAACAATAAGAGCTACTATCAATGATAAAGTAGAAATTAAAAAAGCAAATGATATTAAAGTTCATGCCAATTTGACAAATGTATTGAATGCAAAAGCAATGGCAGGAGCAGCAGGACTTCTTGGTAGTGGACAAGCAGTTGTACTTACAATTACAATCGCACCAAGTGTATCCGCATTACTTAAAAATAGTGTGAAGGTTCTAGATAGTTCTAGTATTAGCTTATGGGCTGATGCTGATGTGAAAATAGATGCAACCATTACTGGAGCATCAATGGCATATGGTGTTGCTGGTGGAGCAAGTGTAATGACAATTACCAATAATGCGAAAATGACAGCAGGTGTTGGAACATCAGGAAATATAACTACAGGAACTATGGATGTTTATAATTGTTATAATACAAACAAAGATGGAAGTGTGAAAGCCGATCGCTTCAAAGTATCAGCGACATCTGTTTCTGGAGCATTATATGCTTCGCTTAACGGATTGGTTGTGACAATCAACGATTTCATGTCGATGGATACATATCTAGGTGGTACAATAAAAGCTGGAGCAATAAGCGTAAAAGGAATCGCAGCTTCGATGTTGGATGTTACAGCGAAAGGATTTAGTGTTGGTTTAGGCGCATTAAATGCAATCGTATTAAATGTAAATTCAAAACAAAATGTATTAACGAGAACTTTAACTTCTGCACAAATAGAAGCGACATCACTGAGTGTAAACTCAGAAGTGTATGCGAAACTTACAGTAAAAGCAGAAGGAACAAATGGTGGTGCTTTCACTGCTGGAGCAGTGGTAGCAACAGCGACATTAAACCCAAGTATTCAAACCCATATTGGAGATTCTAATGTAATTAAAACAACCGGTGCAGTAGATGTGAAAACAATCTATAATGTACGCAATGGTATGATCCAAGATGGTATCCTTTTAACAGGAAATAATGCAGGTGGTGGAGCTATTACAGCAAACTATGTTGATTTAACTGCAATTCATACAGCATCAATTATAACCGCAGTTAATGCAAATTCTAAAATAACTGCAGGTGGAGATATTAATGTATTGACCTATGCTGGACTACAGGCAAGTGCAATCGCAACAGCGAAGGCAATTGGAGCAATTGGTATTGGCGATACAAAAACAAATGTAAATGTTGGTGGAAGTATTACAACATCAATTAGTACTGGTGTGGAATTGAATGCAAGTACCATAAGAATTAAGAGTTATGTCTATGGAAAAGCAATCAGTGAGGTTATAGGTGCATCATTTGGTGGACTATCAGTTGGTGCTAGTAGAGCGACGGTTACGTTAAATCCAGTAATTGAAACGGTTAGTGGATTAAATGCTAAATTAACAGCAACAAAAGATATTCAATTAGTTGGATATTACAATATGAAAACGACGCAACCAACTGCGGAAAATCCAGCAAATGACGTAGAAGGTAATCTAGCCGTTATTCCAGATTTAGGATTAGGAGCATTTGCAAAAGCGAATGGATCTAGTGGTAATCTGACAGGTGTGATTGGTACGCAAATCACAGTAAATCACAATACAAAAGTTCGTACAATCATTAAAGCAAATGGACAATTAGTAGCAGGAAATAGTATCTTTACATATGCATATTCGGCAATTCAAAATAGTCCAACTTTAAAGACGGATTCCGGTGGTTTAGTAAGTGTTGGTGCAAACCAAGTAAAATCTACAATCCAGGTTGAAACTTTAGTAAAAGTAGAAAATTCAGCCACGCTAAGTGCGCAGCAGGATATTCATCTTATAAGTTATGCAGATATTAGTGCGAGTGCAGAAACAAGACAATCATCAGGAGGCTTAGTAAATGGAGGAGCACTAAACAGTGCGGAAACTACAATTACATCAAGTACTAAGATTGAATTGGGACAAACAGTTAGTGTTAAAGCATTAGCAAATGTATTTATGAATGCAAGTACGAAAATTGTAAATAGTGCAATTAGTACTGGTAAGAGTGTTAGTGGTGTTGCAATTGGTGAATCAAAAGCAATAAATACAATCACTTCAACAACCAAGGTTATTGTTGGAAAATCAAGCACAATAACAGCAGGCGATGTATTGTCATTGATTGCAATTGAAAGTATTAAAGCAACAGCAACAAGTTTAGCTTCTGAAGGTGTCTCTATTTTAGGAAGTTCAAAAGGTGCTACAGCGAATATCACAATAAATGAAAACATTGGTATTGAAGTTGCTAATTTGGTTACTTTTAGTGCCAAAGAATTGATTTTATTATCAACACCAATTATTGAAGTTGTTGGTAATGCCAATGCTACAAATAGTGGTATTGTTGCATTAGGTGAAATCAGTAGTGATGTTACATTATCATTAAATAATAAAATTATGTTTGGTGATAATACGAAGTTGCTTTCAACTGGTGACTTAATTATTCAAGCATTAAGTGATATTACAGTAAAAGTAGAAGGTACGGGAGGATCTTATGGAGCATTCCCAAGTGCTGTTATTAAAAATACTGTAAACATTACAAATGCAGTGACAAGTGTCAGCTTTGCTAACAACAATGAAGTGGTAGCAACAGGTACGCTAAAAGTGAATGCTGAAACAAATCTTGTTGCAACAGTGAAATCGATTATTAAAGGATCACATGGATTTGTTGCACATAATAATAATGCTAAAGCAATTGCTAATGTAAATGTAAATAACACGATTAACCTTGGAGTAAATGGTGTATATCGTGGAAAAAATATCTACATCTTTGCAGATATTAAGACATTAAATATTACTACATATGCAGAAAGTAAAAGTTATACAGCAAGTTCAAAAACATATATTGATTCATTGATTACAGTAAATGCAAATGTAACAATAACAGCTACTAATGTTACTTTAGCTGCAACTCATGAATTGCATTTATATTCACTTATCAGTAATTTTAAAATGAGTGCAAAAACCGATGCTCGTATTATTGGGGTAACTGGTTCAATCTTTGCAAATGCAAAAGCAAATGCAAATATCAAAGCTAAAATAATAATTTTAGGTGCTGATTCTGTACTGATGGGAAATGATATTAATATTAAAGCATCATCTCCGGTTAATACGAATTTAGTAAGTGTTTTAAACAACCATACAGAAGTAGATACGGTTGTTGAATATGTATTAGTAGCAGTTCGTAAGACAATGCAAGTAGTACGAGAAGTTACAAAGAAAATTGTAAAATGGTTACCATGGCCATTCAATAAACTCGTGAAATGGATTGTCGAAACAATCGTAGAAACGGTTGAATATTTCGTGAATGAATTGGTACCAAAAGTATTAAATAGTGAAATCGATAAAAAAGAAGAGAATAAATATAATCGTGAGAATACCATTACATTGAATGGTAAAATCTATTATGGATCAAGTGTTCCAATTGAAATCACGATTGATAAAGATGGAAATATTTCATCAACAACAGGAGCAACTGCATATAAAGATAAAGATGGTAACATTCATATTACATCGTTTGGAAAAATTGCTTCTGGATCACTTATTATCACATCTTATGCAGGTGAGGTAAATGGAAATGTAACAGTTTATCGAAATGTTGATATTTCAATGATTAAGGTTGTAAATGAATCTCCATATAATATTTATATTGGAGGTATCAACTTTAATGATGAGGATATAGAAAATCCTGAACATGTAATAACAGCAAATATAAATAATTTGGAAATTCTATATGTAAGTGAAGGTGATGGAAAGACAAGAGTAATTATCAATAGTCTCTTTGGAGGAGATATTGTCTTCGAAAGTGGTATTGAACTATTGAATGGAATCTTAGAGTTGAGTACCAATGCAGATATAAAAACAACTGCAGACGCAAACTTAAGATTCAAAGAATTAAAGATCTATAAGGCGAGAAATGTGGGAAGTGCAGATAATCGTTTTACGATTTATTTGGCTGATGAAGGATTGGAAGATTCTTATATTACAATTGATGCAGCAGAAAATGTATATCTATCTGTTAGTGCATTAGACTTTATTGATCTTAGTGAAGAAGCTTTCCCTGATCGAAAGTTACAAATTATCTTTAAGAATGTTTCAGTAAGTGGTAAGTTTGATGTTCGTACATCAACAGCAATGTATATTGAAAATATATTATTGATTGATTTTGGTAAAACGAAGTTAGTACCAATCACTGAAATTAAAGAAATTTGGGAATGGGATCCTACAGCTGGTGATGATGGTATGGGTGCATATGTATTCTTAGGTGCTCAAGAAATTGTTATAGGCTATAAGATCGAAATGGAAAGTGGTGAATCCATTACACCAAAAACGAAGCCAGCAGGATTAGAAGTTGTCTTTGATGGTAAGGTAGAAAGTGGAGAAACATATTTTGATATAAAAGATAGTGACTTTATCTTTAGTAAAAATGGAAGTTTAAACAGCACTTACAATACCTTGATTACCAAAGGAAACTTGAGTACACAAAAAACCTCTGGAATTGATATTCTTGGTAAATCATTGATTTTAAAAATTGATGGAATGATTGGTAGTGAACAAAATGTTATTCTAACAGCTATTGATACATTACAAGCAGAAAGCGAAAAAGATGTATATGTGAAAAATAACAAGTTGTTGACAGTGAAAAAATTAGTGGCTGAAAAAGCATATCTTACAGCTGTTGATTTAATTGTTGAACATGCTCAAAGTGATGTATTGAAACTATATTCAGATAAAGCTATTACAGCAAATATCAGTGTGAATAATTTGTTTGCACAAGCGATTGAAAATATCGTAATCACAAATGATAAAACACTTACATTAGAGGGTGTTACAACAAATGCTAATATTAAAATTACTGTGGATGGAAACTTGTTAGGAAACAAAACAAGTGCTTACCATTTAAAAGGTAAAGAACTTTCAATTCATAGTAATAAAGGTATTGGTAATGCAACTACATATCTAAAGACACACTTACTTACAGATGGATTTATCAATGTAGAAGCAAAAGACAATGTTTATATTGAAGAAATAACAGGCAATCTAATTATTAAAGCAATAGATGCAACAAATAAAGCAGTACATTTAAAAGCAAAAGAAGGAATTCTTGGATTACAAGATGGAACACATATCTATGCGAAAGATGTATACCTGGATGCAACGAAATCGATTGGCTCGGCAACGAGATATTTGAATATTAAACAAGATGCAGGTGGTAAAGTTGTTGCAAATAGTTTAGAAAATATATATCTTCATGGTGTAGATGGATTAGCAATTGAGTCGATTCAAACAGCGAAAGATGTATTCTTAAGTGCTAAACAAGATATTATGGCGGTTGGTAATGGCGCTCATATAGTAGCTGTTAATACCGATATAAGAAGCACATTAGGTAATGTTGGATCTAGTAGTAATCGTATGGTTTTAAATACGAGTGGATTGGTAAAGGCTTATGCAAAAGAAAGTGTTTATCTAACACACACAGGAAGATTGACAATTGACAAGATAGAAGCAGGTAAGGTAGTTGATTTAAAAGCAGTGGATATCTTTAGTGATACAACACCAGCAATTAAAGCAAATAAAGCAATCTTAACTGCAACGAATGCGCTTGGAAGTAGTTTAGAGCGATTGTATATGTCTGTTTCTGAATTTACACTAACAGCGAAAAATGCTTATATCAGTAATGATAAAGATGTTGCAGCAGTAGGTGAAAGCAATATTCAAGAGACATTAGATCTTGAAGTGAGTGGAAGTCTATCTGGAAGTAGCGGACATCTATTAAAAGCAAATAAGCTAAAAGTAGTAAGCGATGCTTCAGTAGGAAGCATGGAAGCAAAAATGAATTTATCTGTGAATGTTCTTGATGTAGTTGCAAAAGCATCTGTATACTTTAAAAATGATTCAACAAAAGATTTAAGAATTGAAAAAATTCATGCAGGTGATACTGTTGATATGTATACAGGCAATGTAATTGCAGGTGATATTCATGCAAAATTCCTAAATGGTGTTAGTACAGGAGCGATGGAACTTCATACAACAATTGATGAAGTTGCTCTGCAGGCTACAAAGAAAATAGCACTATATAACAATACAGATGTATTGATTCATACAATTCAAAGTGGAGAACGTGTATTTATCCAAAATGCTGGTCAGGTATCTGGTAAAGCAGGCGTAGTAAATATCAAGGCTTCAGAATTGGAAATGGTTGTTTCACAAGGAATTGGAAATAATTTAGGATATGTAACATTGAATGTTAGTGGAAACATAAAAGTAACTGCAGATAAGTCAATCTATCTTCATGAGACAAAAGGTAATATGAACATTGATCTTGTGAAGACAAAGGAAACAGCATACTTGAAAGCAGAAAAATCAATTCTTAATGCTTCTACACAAAACAATATTGAAGCTCAAAAAGCAGTGCTTGAAGCTGGTGGAAGTATTGGATTGAAGAATAAGTTATTAAAGGTTGATTTGAGTGGATCATTGTATGCAGATGGAAATGGTGTCTTTGTGGAAGAAACAAGTGGGGATTTGATTATTGATCAAGTGAATGCTCACAACAAAGATGTTATTCTTTCAACAAATGCTTCATTGTTTGGTGAAAGTAATAAGACACATATTATTGGAAACAATATTGAATTAAGAACAAAAGGTAGTATTGGAACATCTAAAAATGCACTACAAGTAAAACAAAGTGCAACAGGTATTCTAAATGCTACAGCGAAAAACAATATATACTTGTATGGAACAGATACGCTTGGATTGGGTGCATTGACAAGTGATGAAAACATTTACTTGAGTGCTTATCAAGATATTGAGAATCGATCTGATTGTGCATATAACTTGAAAGCTAAATCAGTAACCCTTGAATCTATAAAAGGTGATATTGGATCAAAAGATAAGAAAGTTATTCTTAAAGTGCCAAAAGAAATCTATGCAAAGGCATATGGTGGTGTTTACTTATCACATTATGGAAGTGATATGAACATTGGTAAGATTGAAGCTGGTACGAATGTGGTAATTGATGCACAAGAAAATATCTTTGGTTCATCATCTCCAAGTATCATTGCTGATGCAGCAGTGATAAATGCTAAAAAAGTTATTGGTTCAAGAAGTGAAAGATTTGTTCTTGATGTAAATAAACTTACTGTAAATGCAGCAAAAACATATCTTACTAACTTGAAGAGTTTACACATGTGTGGTGATAGTAATGTAGAAAGTGTATTTGATCTATATGTAAAAGGAAATCTAACATCTGCGAAAAATGCAAATGTTAGTGCGGATACACTCATTGTTAAAGCGAGTGGTAATATTGGTAATAGTAGCCAAGGATTGAATACTAGTGTATCGAAATTGTATGCAAATGCAAAAGACAATATTTACATTGTAAATGCTTCTGATAAGGATTTACATGTAAAAGACATTACAAGTAGTAATATTGTTAATATCATTAGTGGCAACATCGTTGTTGATAATGTGAAAACAGATGCTCTTAGTCTTACAAGTTCAAAAAATGCAACCGTGAATGCAATAGTAAATAAGTTGAATATGAAAGTTAGTGGTAATGCAACCTTCACAAACGCGAAAGACTTATTAGTGGAAAAAGTTAGTGTTGGTAAGAATATCACATTGCATGTAAATGGAAATATTCTAGCAAATAAAAATACATTATTAGATGCAGTGAATATGACAATTCGTGCAGATAAGAATATTGGTTCAGCGAATGCATGGTTAAAACTTAAATCAAAAGGCGGAGTATTAAATATTAAAGCTAGTGAATATATGTATGTAGAAGATTTAGCGTCAATGAGAATCGGCTCAATGACAGCGTCGAATGCGATTCACTTAAAGGCAACTGGAAGTATAACAGGTGGAGGTATCCAAACCAATACGTTACACTTGCAAGCTGGACAGATTGGTCAAGGTATTCAAAGCAAACTATCTACCAATGTGAAAACGCTTTATGCAAATGCTTCAGGTAATATTTATTTGAAGAATGCAGGAAGTTTGAATATTAAGAATATGGTTTCTAAAGGAAACATATATCTTGAAGCAACATCGATTTTGGGAGATATGATTTCGGCGAATTATCTTGAAGCAATCGTAAGTGGAACATTGCAGTTTACCTCAAGTGTAAACCGTATGAAACTACAAGCTTCAACAATTCAAGTTCGCAATACAAGAAGTGTTATCTTGGATGATATTAGAGCACAATCAGTTACCATTAACAATGTTGGAAATGTAACTTCAAATGGTAGAATTTATGCTGAAACAATCGGCTTTAATATTCAAGGTAATGGTAATTTGAAAATTGCTGGAAGTAAGATTAGTGGAAGTGCAAGTGGTAACTTAAAGATTCACAATAACAAGTCTATGAGTATTACAACAGCAACAAAACTACAAGCTGGTGGTAATCTTGAAATTGAAGCGAATGGAAAAATCCATGTAGCTGCCAATGCTTCATTACGTGGAAATAGTATTAAGCTAGTTTCATCGTTGAGTGAGGGATTGGAAATCTTAGGTAAGCTATATGCGAAGACAACAGCATTGTATGGTGGATTGAATAACAAATATATCATTGATCAAGATGCTGGTGATGTTAGTATTTATTCACGTGTAAGTAATAGTTATCACGCGATTACATTGCTTTCATTAGCGAACAAGTTTGTATTTAATGGAAGTAGTGGAAAAGATACAGTTCAAGTAGATATGAAAAACTTCAATGCAACTTCATCAAAACAATTTATCTTTGATGGAGCAGGTGGAGATGATGTATTAACACTTGACTTAAAAGCAACAGGTACAAATAATCATTATACGATTAAGAATATAAATCGTTTAGAATTGAATGGACAAACATCAGATGATACTTATGAAATTGATCGTGGTGGATTCGCATACGATCAAGGAAATGGTAAAGATACATATGATGTATCAAACATCGGTAGTGTTAAATTCAATGCACAAGGCGGAAATAATGTATTTAAACTTATTGATACATTTGCAAAAACAGAAATTCTTGGTGGTAATGGTAATAACACGTTCTATATTGGTGTTATTGTAAATGATAGTACAAATGCAACGAAGACAACGGAAGGTTACTTATCAAGAGGTACAAGTCATGATACAACCATTCGTGATGGAAGTGGAAATAGTACATATCGTATCTATTCAACAAAAGGAAGTTTAGTGATTTATGCAGGTGAAGGTAGTGATATCTTTACAGTGAAAGCATTTATTACATATGATGATAACGGTGATTTGATTCCTTATAGAAATAAGGGAATGGAGTTCCATGGAGATAGTAATGACAAAGTAATTATTATTAAGTCTGCACTATTTGATATGATTTCTCATAATGGTGATGAAATTACAGCTCCAGGTATCATGATCAAATTATTCGGTATTGATGATGTGGAAGTAGAAGAATTCACAAGGGCAAAAGGTTCAACAGCAGCAATTGCAACATTTGATTTTATTCTATATAATATGGCACAATTGCATAGTAGAGGAATTTTAATCCCATTGATTATCGGCATCATCTTACTGTTATTAGCGATAGGATATCTAATCTATCGAAAAAGAAAGAAGAAATTAAACTTAGTAACTTCTTAATAACAAAAACCCCTGATTTATGAATCAGGGGTTTGTTTTGTGATATAAGATAATACTAATTTCATGGTATTTTCTACGGCTTGATAATGGGTTCGTTCCATCCCATGGCTGGCATGAACACCAGGACCAATCAATGCTCCTTTGATATTGTTGCCTCCACGCAAGGCAGCACTTACATCACTGCCATAGAAGGGATAGATATCGACTGCATAGTTTAACTTGTTCTGTTTTGCTAAAGCAATTAAATCGTTTGTCATATCATAATCGTATGGACCAGAAGAATCCTTTGCACAAATGGATACATCATACTCTGTACATGCTAGATCTAATCCAATACACCCCATATCAACTGCTAGAAGAGCATTGATATCTTCTGGAATATAAGAAGATCCATGACCAACTTCTTCATAAGTAGAGAAGATGAAAGTTACATTATAAGGTAAAGTAATAGCATCCGTTTTGATTTTTTCTAAAATACCTAGTAGTAGTGATACACTGATTTTATCATCAAGGAATCTTGATTTGATAAAATCACTTTTGGTGATCTCTACTTTTGGTTCAATGGCGATATAATCACCATTTTGAATTCCAAGAGCTTCTACGTCTTCTTTGGTTTTAACGACTTCATCGATTCTTACTAACATATTGTCAATCTTACGCTCTTGTGTAGAAGCGTCAGGATAGACGTGTGCAGCTGGTGTATTGGCTAAAATAGTTCCAGTATAGATTTTATTGTCTCTTGTATAAATCTTGCAATACTCTGCGTCTAATGTTGGTATAATAGGCCCACCAAGATTAGTAAGTGCTAATGTTCCATCACTTTGAATAGATCGTACCATAAGTCCCAAGGTATCTACATGTGCACAGATACCAAGTATATAAGATGTATCCTTACCGGTTAATGAAACCATTAAGTTTCCTTTTTCACTTTTCTTGTAAGAAAAACCAAATTCTTTGATTTGCGTTTCTAGATACGCGATTGCTTCTTTTGTATATCCAGTTGGCGAATCAATGGATAATAGTGTTTTTGCTGTATTCAATACATAGTCTTTATTAAAGTTCATAACTACCTCTTATTTCATAATGTAGACGCCATCTTCATCGTCAATTTCTTTTACTTTTACTTTGATATTTTCATCTAATGAGCTAGGGATGTTTTTACCTACATAATCAGCACGTATTGGAAGTTCACGATGCCCTCGATCAACGAGTACAGCAAGTTGAATTTCTTTTGCTCTTCCAAAATACATGATTGCATCCATAGCAGCACGTACTGTTCTACCTTTAAAAAGGACATCATCTACAAGGATGACTTTCTTATCTTTAATATCTAAATCAAGTTTTGGTAAATTGGTATTTTTATCTAAGTCATCACGCCATGCATAAATATTTAAAGCAATGCATTCAACATCTTTTCCTTCTACCTTTTTGATGTTCTCTTTGATTCGTTCTGCTAAATAAATACCCCTTGTTTCAATACCAACTAACAAGAGTTTTTCAACACCTTTATTGTGTTCAAGAATTTCATGAGTAATGCGAATTAAAGACCTTCGCATTCCGTTTTCATCGATTATTTGTTTTGTCATAATATTAGTATAAAAGGTATTAGATAAAAAGGCAAATAAGCAAGTCATATTTTATAAGGATTTAAAAAAGCTGTGCTATAATATGAAAAAGAGGTGGTAGATTTGGCACGTATTCATTCTTTTGAAAGCTTTGGAACGGTAGATGGACCAGGAGTCCGTTTTGTTGTTTTTATGCAAGGTTGTCCACTTCGTTGTTTGTATTGCCATAACCCTGATACTTGGGAAGTAAACAGGGGAAAAGAGTATGGTGTGGATGAAGTATTTGAGCAGATAATGAAATATTACAACTATATAAAAGATGGTGGTGTCACACTAAGTGGTGGAGAACCTCTTTTGCAGATTGATTTTGCAATTGAATTGTTTAAGAAGTTAAAAAAAGAAGGATTACATACTTGTATTGATACCTCTGGAATTACATTTCAAGAAAACAATGATAAAGAACTTCAAAAGTTTGAAGAACTATTGAAATATACAGATTTATTTTTGTTGGATATCAAACAGATGAATCCTAAAAAACATAAGCTTTTAACAGGGGCTGAAAATAAGCATACATTGGCTTTTGCTAGCTTTCTAGATAAGCATCATAAGTCATTATGGATTCGTTATGTACTTGTCCCTGGATACAGTGATGATAAACAAGATCTTTATGCATTGCGATCATTTTTAGATACCTTGCATAATGTAGAAAAGATAGAAATACTTCCTTATCATACTTTGGGAGTATCGAAATATGAGAACATGCAAATGGAATATCCTTTAAAAGGTGTTTTAACACCTTCAAAGGATAGTGTAGATGAAGTGAAAAAAATTTTAGGAGTGAAGTAAATGTTGAAAAATGAAAATTTTAAAGAAGTACTAGAAAACGAAGAATTTTGTTTGGTACTTGTAAGTGGTGATGGTTGTGCAAACTGCACCACCATGACACCAATTGTGAATCAGATGCGAGATAAGTTTGATGAGCTAAGTGTGTATGTTGTGGATATTAACCAAAGCAATCATAAGATAACAGAATTTTATGAAATTGAGGTCGTTCCAACGATTTTGTTACTCCATCGAGGGCATGTGATTTCGAAAGTTACAGGGTATCAACCAGAGGAGATTTTGGAAATATATATCGATTGTAAAATCGGGGAATATAAGCAAAGAAAAGTATATGCCAATTAATGACAATGAGGGGCTTATGTGTTATAATCTTCACGTGAGTCAATAGGTTTTGTAAGAGTCATACAAACATTAAATTATAGAAGAAAAGAGGTAACATTAATGTACAAAGGCTGGGAAGGATTTAAAGCGGGAAAATGGAATAAAGAAATCGATACCAGAGATTTTATTCAAAGAAATTATACGCCTTATGAAGGTGATGAAAGTTTCTTGGAAAAGCCAACTGATGCTACAAAAAAATTGTGGGATCAAGTAACCGATTTAAATCAACAAGAAAGAGAAGCCGGCGGAGTATTAGATGCAGATACAAAAATTGTTTCTTCGCTAACATCTCACAAAGCTGGATATCTAAATAAAGACTTAGAGAAAATCGTAGGTTTTCAAACAGATAAACCGTTCAAACGTTCACTACAACCTTTTGGTGGAATTAGAATGAGTGAATCTGCATTAAAAGCTTATGGATATGAAATTGATTCAGAAGTAGTAGAAATTTTTACGAAATATCGTAAAACACATAACCAAGGTGTATTTGATGCATATACACCAGAAATGCGACGTGCTCGTACATGTGGAATCATTACTGGATTGCCAGATGCATATGGACGAGGAAGAATCGTGGGGGATTATCGTCGAGTAGCACTTTATGGTGTGAATTATTTAATAAAGGATAAACAGGATTTATTAAATACAGTATTATTAGGTTCAATGACGGAAGAAAGAATCCGTGAACGTGAAGAAGTTTCCGAACAAATCAGAGCATTAACTGCTTTAAAAGAGTTAGCAAATATCTATGGATGTGATATTTCAGAACCAGCTACCAACGCACAGGAAGCTGTACAAGCAGTTTATTTTGGATATTTAGCAGCTGTAAAAGATCAAAATGGAGCTGCTATGTCACTAGGACGTACATCAACATTCTTGGATATTTATATTCAAAGAGATATTGATAATGGAGTAATCAGTGAAGTTGAAGCACAGGAACTTATGGATCATTTCATTATGAAGTTACGTTTAGTGAAATTTATGAGAACACCAGATTATAATGAATTGTTCTCAGGTGACCCAACTTGGGTAACGGAATCTATTGGAGGTATGGGATTAGATGGACGTACCTTAGTTACAAAGAATTCATTTCGAGTGTTGCACACACTTGTAAATTTAGGGCCAGCACCAGAACCAAACCTAACGGTTTTATGGTCTACACGCTTGCCAAATAACTTCAAACGGTATTGTGCAAAGATATCGATTGAGACAAGTTCAATTCAATATGAAAATGATGATTTGATGCGTGTCGAAATGGGTGATGATTATTGTATTGCTTGTTGTGTATCTTGTATGAAAGTTGGAAAGGATATGCAATTCTTTGGAGCTCGTGCCAACCTAGCAAAATGTTTACTATATGCTATTAATGGTGGTGTTGATGAAAAGAAAAAGATTCAAGTATCACCAAGAATGGAACCAATTACTTCAGAGTATTTAGATTATGATGAAGTAATCCAAAAGTATACGCAGATGATGAGCTGGTTAGCAGAGTTGTATGTAAATACTTTAAATGTTATTCACTATATGCATGATAAGTATTCATATGAAGCAGTAGAGATGGCTTTGCATGACCATGATGTAAGAAGATTCTTTGCAACTGGTATTGCTGGATTATCAGTAGTTGCTGATTCTTTATCTGCAATCAAATATGCAAAAGTAAAAGTAGTTCGTGATGAAGATGGTATTGCAGTAGATTATGCGGTAGAAGGAGATTTTCCAAAATATGGAAACAACGACGACCGTGTTGATGAAATTGCAGCAAACCTAGTAAAAATATTTATGAACATGATCAAAGAACATAGAACATATCGTGGAGGAGTTCCTTCAATGAGTATCCTTACGATTACATCAAATGTTGTATATGGAAAGAAAACGGGAAATACACCAGATGGACGTAAAGCTGGAGAACCATTTGCACCAGGTGCAAACCCAATGCATGGTAGAGATACTACAGGAGCAGTTGCTTCTTTAGAATCGGTTGCCAAATTACCATATGAATATTCTAGAGATGGAATTTCAAACACATTCTCGATTATCCCTGAAGCGTTGGGGAAAGATGATGAGAAATAGGAGGTCATGATGAAAGATAGAGTTGATAACTTAGTGACGATGATTGATGGATATGCACAAAGTGGTGGTCACCATTTAAATGTAAATGTATTTAATCGTGAAACCTTATTGGATGCTCAAAAACATCCTGAGAAATATCCACAACTTACAATCCGTGTATCTGGATATGCTGTTAATTTTAATAAACTATCGAAAGAACAACAGGATGATGTAATAAATCGTACAATGCACGAAGGTATGTAGCAAAAGAGTGTTTCGAAAGAAACATTCTTTTTTTAAATTTATTGCATAGTTTTTCTTTATGTTTTCTTATATAATGGTTGTGGAAGGTGCTTTATGTACAAAATTGTAATTGTTGAAGATGATCAAAACATTCGTAATGAATTGGGAGAATTTTTGAATAAGAATGGCTATGAAACAACTTTGGTTGTGGATTTTAAGCATGCTGTAGAGAAAACATTAGAGGCACATGCACATGTGTTATTGTTAGATTTAAATTTACCAATTGTTGATGGTTATTATATTTGTCGAGAGATTCGTAAGCAATCCAACTTACCAATTATTGTTGTGACAAGTAGAGATAGTGAAATGGACGAATTGATGAGTATGAATTTAGGGGCTGATGATTTTGTAACGAAACCTTATAACTTACAAATTCTCTTAGCACGTATTGAACGATTGATAAACCGTGCTTATGAACATGAAGAGAAGACATCACTGATGGTTGGTGATATTATTTTGGATATGAGTAAAAGCTTATTGCAATATCAAGATCAAACAATTGAGTTAACCAAAAATGAGTTTCGTATATTACATTGCTTATTTCGTCATAAAAATGAAATTGTATCTCGTGATGAACTGATGAACGATATGTGGGATGGAGATCTTTTTGTTGATGACAATGCTTTGACTGTAAACATTAATCGTGTTAGAAAAAAATTGGACTATATTGGATTACAGGATCTAGTACAGACAAAACGAGGATTAGGATACATCGTGTATGAAGATTAGTAAGTTTTTACTTGAGAAGTTTTATGTTTTTGTTTTAGGGTTGTTTGTTTCCTGTATACAAACAATGTTTTTTGTTGCCAGTGGAAGTAATCTTGATACAATTTTATTTTTTGCGATTTTATTATGGGTTGCCATAATCGTAGGTTTGTTTATTGAATACAAACAAAAAGTAGGGTTTTATCAAAATCTTGATGCAACCTTACAAAAGGTTGATAAAAAATATTTAATTCATGAAATGATTCAAGAACCAAGATTTATAGAGGGTCGTATTCTATATGATGTTCTTGTGGATTTGAATAAAAATTTAAATGATACAATCAATGCTTTCACTATCCGTGAAAAGGAATATCAAGAATATATTGAGTTATGGGTTCATGAAATAAAAACCCCATTAGCTGCTGGGAAATTGATTGTAGCAAATAATGATAGTACAGTCATGCGTAATTTAGATACTGAATTAAATCGTATTGATAGTTTTGTGGAACAAGCATTATTTTATGCACGTAGTACAAGTCTTGAAAAAGATTACGTTGTGAAAGAAGTACAACTAGATGAGATTGTTCGTAAGGTTGTTAAGAAACATAAACAAACGTTTTTATATAAGAATATTAAAATTGATTTATGTGATCTTGATGAAAAAATATTTAGTGATGCGAAATGGGTAGAATTTATATTAAATCAATTGATTGATAATGCTCTTAAATATACAGGAGTGGATGGAGAAATAAAAATTTATACAAAAAAGGAAAAAGAAAATACTGTATTGTATATGAAAGATACTGGAATTGGCATTGATCCAAGGGATATTGAAAGAGTATTTGAACGTGGTTTTACTGGGGAAAATGGAAGAATTTACAATAAGGCAACGGGTATGGGGTTGTATTTGTGTAAACTCTTATGTGAAAAATTGTATATTGGAATTGAAATATCTTCTTCTTTAGAACAAGGGACAGAGTTGAAGTTAATCTTTCCTTTAGGTAGTATGATTGGATTAAGATAATAAGAATGTGTAAGTAGTAGGGTTACGAAGTATGTAATGCTACTTTTTATTTTTAAAAGGGATATTTTGAAAAGATAATGAACCTTTTTTATAAACTGACGACTTATTTATTAGAAAGAGTAATTGAAAAGAGGAGGGAATATGAAGAAATTAAGGAATCTTTTTATTGCATTGGTGATAGGTATCATCTGTTTTATTACAGTACCTAATGAAATCTCTGCGGCAAGCGATTTATACATTGGGAATGTGAATACAACATATGTAGGGGATAGTAGTACAAGTATTCAAATCAACTTTAAGACGGCTAAACTGTCTAGAAAAGATACTCAGCCAGTGGTTGATATTTATTACTACCCAACAGGAGCAAAAGCAGAAGAGAAGAAGATTGCTGCTACAGCTACGGTGGAGTCATATACAAGTTATCATGTAGCATATATAAAAGGATTGAAGAAGGATACAGCATATACATATTATGCAAAGAATAAAAATGATAATTCTATATCAAAAGAATATATATTTAAAACGACAGGAGATGAAGTGAATTTTGTTGCATTATCAAATGCCCATTATCGCTCAACATCAAGTTATCAAAATAATTATGTAAATACATATAATGCAGCTATTGAACGTACTGGTGCTGATTTTATAATCCATACAGGAAAACTTGCGTCAGGAACAAGTGAGAGTTATTTAAATGGTTACTATGATATGTTTAATAGTGATATTCCATTACTTCATAATACGGATCAAAAAAGCAGTGCTAATAAGTACTTTGCATTGAATCATTCAGCTACAAAAGCACAGAAAGATTCATCAGATTCTTATGTAGTTGTAGGAAATACGTTGATTTTAAATGTGAATACAACGTTGAATTCATCAACTGATATTAAGAATCACATCGCTTGGTTAAGAAATACGGTAGCAAATAATAAGAACTGTAAATGGATTGTAGTTAGTATGAGTGATAGTTTTTATGGAAACAGTATTTCAACAAGTACGATTAAGAAACAATTGACACCAGTCTTTGATGAATTAGGTGTAAATGCAGTTCTTCAAGGAAAAGAAACGTATTATGCAAGATCATATCTTGTGAAAAATGATATGATTTTAGAGGATTATCCACAAAGAAGTGCATTTGCAAAGAAAGATGGTCTGTTATATATCAGCCCTGGAGTTGCAGGAGCAGAACAAACGGATCCAAGTTCTGGTCGAACATGGTTATCAAAAACAACAGCTTATAAAAACGAAGCAAAAGCAGCAGGTGCGAAAACATATACAAATATTAAAGCAAATGACAATGAATTAACATTTACGACATACCGAGTTGACGGAAGTGTAGTAGATACATATAAAATCTATGAAGGTGAAACACCAGAGCGTGGAATAGAAACGTTTGAACCAATTGGTTTGAATAATGCATTTGTGAAACAAGCTACGGATAACCGTACGTTTACTTGGCAAAGTAATTCAACTTTTGCTGAACCATATATACGTTATGCGACAGTTGATCAAGATTTAGCTACTCAAGGTATTGAAACAAGAGGTAGCTCTGCAAAGACATCTATTTATCTAACAAGTTATAATGCGAATAAGGTAAGTTTAAATGGATTGAAACCAAATACAACATATCAATATCGTGTTGGTAATATTGTTACAAATGCGAAAACAGGATCAAAGACAAAGTTTGAAAGTGAAGTATATACATTTACAACAGATGATACGAATACAAAAGATTTTAGTTTTGTACATTTCTCTGATTCACAAGGTGGATCAAGTGAATATAATGCATATTGGGGAAATACAGCTAGAAAAGCAAAAGCTTTAGTACCAGATGCTGCTTTATATATTCATACAGGAGATATGGTTGAGTCGATGAGTAAATCACATTGGGATGGATTCTTAACAAGCTTTGGTAATAGCTTTACAACTGGAGCCTTTATGCCAGTATTAGGAAATCATGAAGGAAAAACAAGTGAAGCTTTATATCCACAAATCTTTTCACCAGTGAATGAGAATGGATATGCACTTAACTATTCTTATACATATGGGAATGCATTGTTTATAAATATTAATTCTAATTATGACAGTACAAGAGAATTAGAAAAACAAGCTACTTGGATTAGAAATACAGTTTCTACATATGGTAAAGATAAGTTTATTGTAGTATCTTTCCATAAAGGGCCTTTTGGTGGTAGATGGGCTTTGGGTCATGGAGATACAGGATTAGGATCAGGAAATATTAAAAAGATCTTAGTTCCAGTATTTGAAGAGTGTGGTGTAAGTTTAGTACTACAAGGACATGATCATAACTACTTAAGAAGTTATCCAATTAAAAACAGTGCTCCAAATACAAAGGTAGATAATCGTAGTGAAATTTCAACTTCACAAGATGGAACCATCTACATGGTTTCACGTAACAGTGGAGAGAAAACATATGATATGTATGATAATCGTGCTTGGATTGATGTATCTTGGAATCCAGGAGCAATGAAAAAGAGTCCAGATGCAACCGTCTTTTCAAAAGTTGATGTAAAAGATGATCGCATGATTGTAACCGTGTACACAAGTACATATCAAATTATTGACTCTTATACAATTACAAAATAATATTAAGACATCTTCGGATGTCTTTTCGTATTATAAAGCTAAGAGATATCTTAATAAAACATTAGACTTACGTAAATGTGCGTGAGAATGTGATATACTTCAATTAGGGAGTGTTCACATTTGGGACTTAGATCTCGTAAAAACCTTTATAGCTTAGACTATTGATTAAGGTTCACTCCCACATATTGCATATGAGAGCTAAGAGTTATGTAAGATACTCTTGGCTTTTTTCTTTTCTAGGCATAGATTAGAAAAAGGTTCTAGGGTATGAAGAACGGGGCGTCTTTGGGGTCATTGAGCTCGTTAAAAAAAACGTTCTCATCCCTTTCTTAATCATGAAAGCCTGCTTAGAACTAATGAGGAACGTATCCTGTATGAAAAACGAAAATAGGCACCGTGTACAAGAGAAGGAAACTTAAGGCTCACAAGCATGGAAAGGAGGCAACAAAATGAAATTACCATGTATAGCAATAGATGTATCAAAAGGAAAAAGTCATGTGCGATCATTTTTTAAATTGGGTAAGGAATATGGAAAAACATTTTCCTTTGAGCATAACAAAGAAGGATTTGAGGTTCTTATGGACCGCTACAATGAGCTCAAAGAAAACAGTGGTCATGATGTGATGTTTATTTTTGAATCTACTGGGGTGTATCACAAAGTAATTCAACACTTTTTAGAACAAAAGAACAAGAAGTTTATTATGATTAGTCCACTACAGTCTGCAAAGGTTCGTAAGTTAGATCTGCGAGCTGCAAAAACTGATAAACTGGATCCAATGTACATCGCTAAAGCGTACTATATGTTGGATATCGATATGAATGTCAAGAAGCAAGAGGTGTATGATGAGTTGATGCAGTTGGACCGTTATTATGAAGTACAGTTAACCTCGCTAACAAAGGCTAAAGTGCATTATCGAGAGAGCCTTGATTTAGTATTTCCTAAACTTGATGAACATTTCGATGTATATGATCCTTGTGTTGTGCTGATAATTCAAAAGTATAA
>NZ_JAQFIQ010000003.1 GCF_029504745.1 Breznakia sp. PF5-3
GTGAACACTCCCTAATTGAAGTATATCACATTCTCACGCACATTTACGTAAGTCTAATGTTTTATTAAGATATCTCTTAGCTTTATAATACGAAAGATGCATATATTTTTATGAAAGCTGGAGCAGTTGATGAATGTGAAGATCTTATGGAAGAAGTTCATGTTTAACAAGAACTTGGTATAGATCGTGTTTTAAGCGCTGGAGGAAGAGGCAATGCAGAAGACAATGTAGAGCTTCTGCAAAATCTCCAAAAGTATTATGAAGAACATGTTGAAGTGCAAATATGTGGAGGAATTCGTTCGCATAATGTAGAAAAATTACAAAAAATGATAAAAGTATCTAACATTCATAGTGCTTGTCGAGTTTTTCAACAAGACCGAAGCGATGAAAAAGCAAACGTTTTAAATTATAGTAATGCATATGACAAGGTATCAAAGGAAGAGGTACAAAGAATGCATGCAATATTAAAACCACATATTTAGCTAAAAGAAAACACCATATGGTTATCCATATGGTGTTTGTTTTTTAATAAAAAAGAGTTACTACTCTTCTTTGTTATCCAATTGCATTGATTGCTTTAGCTAAACGCGACTTTTGTCTAGAAGCATAATTTTTGTGATAAATTTTACTTGAAACAGCTTTATCTAAATTTTTGCTTGCTAAAGCGTAAGCTTCTGTAGCTGCTGCTTTGTCATTTGCTTCTACTGCAACTTTCACTGCTTTAATTGCAGATCTTAATTGTGTTTTTTGTGAAGCATTTGCTAAATGTCTTTTATCATTAGTGATAACACGTTTCTTTTGTGATTTAATGTTAGGCATACTTACACCTCCTAATTTTCATGTGCCATAAAATTATAGCAAACACTTGTTAAAAAAGCAACATGAAATCTTTTACTTTTTAATTATTAATTAGTATAATGTAGTACATTGAGGTGATTATATGAAACAGTTGAGGATTATATTTATGGGAACCCCAGATTTTGCATGTTCCATTTTAGAAAGTTTAATAAAATCGGAATATGAAGTAGTTGGTGTAGTATCCCAACCAGATAAAAAAGTTGGGAGAAAACAAATTATTCAAAAGACTCCAGTGAAGCAACTTGCAGAAAAATATCATCTTCCTGTTTTTCAGCCACTTAAAATCAAAGAAGATTATAAAGATATTTTAGCATTAAATCCAGATTTGATTGTTACTTGTGCATATGGACAGATGATACCAGAGCATATATTAAATACTCCTGTTTATGGGAGCTTAAATGTTCATGCCTCTTTGTTGCCGAAGCTTCGAGGTGGTGCACCAATTCATAAAGCAATCATAACAGGGGAGAAGAAAACGGGTGTATCAATAATGCGAATGGTCAAAAAGATGGATGCTGGGGATTATATGCTTCAAAAAGAAATCCCAATTGATGAACTTGATACAACAGGAACATTACATGATAAATTAATGAAAGTTGGAGCAGAGGCAATTATGGAAGCTATCCCATTGTTGATAAGTGGAAAAGCAGTTTTTGTGAAACAGGATGAGACCAAAGCAACATTTGCTTATAATATTTCAAAGGAAGAAGAAAAAATAGATTTAGACAAATCATATAAAGATGTTTATAATCATATCAGGGGTTTGATTCCATGGCCAGTTGGTTATATTGATTTTTATGGAAAAAAACTAAAACTTCATGCTGTTCGTTTGTCAACAATTACAAGTAGTCAAGCAATAGGAAAAGTTTTTGTGATGGATAAGAAATTATGTTTAGCTTGTCATGGTGGAGTACTTGAATTGTTAGAAGTACAATTAGAAGGGAAAAAGAAATGCAGTGATAAAGAATTTATCAATGGCAATAAAAATAAGTTAACTGGAGGCGACTAATATGAATATCAAAAAAATTGTTGTTTGTGGATTTGGAACAGCAATGGTGTTTCTACTAACAGTATTTATTGTAGTACCAATGCCAGCAATGGGATATGTTAATTTTGGTGATAGTGGAATATTACTGTTTGCTAGTATTGTAAATCCGCTAGCAGCCGCTTTTATAGGTGGTGTTGGTAGTGCAATGGCAGATATTTATCTAGGTTATTCACAATATGCACTTTTCACACTTATCATCAAAGGATTAGAAGGATTATTTGTGGCATATTTATTTCACAAATTGCCATATAAATATCGTTTCCTTAGTTTTGGTGTAGGTATACTAGTCATGATTGGCGGTTACTATATTACAGATGTTATATTACTAAGTGACTTTATTGCGGTTTTACCAGCAGTACAAGGAAATTTAATACAAGGTAGTGTGAGTTTAGTGTTAGCGGCAGTTGCTCAAGTAACATTTCAAAAGGTTGCTTCCAAGCATCCTGCATTATTTAAATTATAGAGGTTAGAAGAAGGAGATTTGCTATGAATCAAAAAAATATTCGCAATTTTTCTATTATCGCCCATATTGATCATGGTAAGTCAACTTTGGCAGATAGAATTTTGGAGTTAACGGACACAGTTGAACAAAGAGATATGAAATCACAGCTTTTAGATAGTATGGATCTAGAGAGAGAGCGTGGTATTACAATCAAATTGAATGCTGTGCAATTAAAATATAAAAGTAAAAATGGAGAAGAATATATCTTTCATTTAATTGATACGCCAGGACATGTGGATTTCACATATGAAGTTTCGCGTTCTTTAGCAGCTTGTGATGGAGCTATTTTAGTTGTTGATGCGGCTCAAGGTATTGAAGCGCAAACACTAGCTAATGTTTATCTTGCAATTGATAATGATTTAGAAATTTTACCAGTAATCAATAAAATTGATTTACCTAGTGCAAGAGCAGATGTGGTAAAAGAAGAAATTGAAAATGTTATTGGATTAGATGCATCGTATGCACCAATGATTAGTGCTAAAAGTGGAAAAAATGTGGAAGATGTACTTGAAGCGATTGTAAAGTATATTCCTGCACCTAAAGGTGATGTTAAGGAACCTTTAAAAGCATTGGTGTTTGATTCTCTTTATGATCCTTATCGAGGTATAATTGCTTACATCAGTATTAAAGAAGGAAAGATTGCCGTAGGTGATCGCATCCGCTTTATGGCAACAGGAGCAGAATATGAAGTATTAGAAGTTGGTATTCGAAATCCAAAAGAAGTAAAAAAAGAAGAACTTGTTTGTGGAGAAGTTGGCTGGATTAGTGCAGCAATCAAATCGATAAAAGATGTGCGTGTAGGGGATACAATTACCCAGGTGTCAAACCCAGCCATTGAACCCTTAGCAGGGTATCGTGTCATGAATCCTATGGTTTATTGTGGTTTGTATCCAATTGATAGTGCAAAATATAATGATTTACGTGAAGCATTAGATAAACTTCAACTGAATGATGCATCTTTGCAATTTGAACCAGAAACTTCACAAGCACTAGGGTTTGGGTTTCGTTGTGGTTTTTTAGGTTTACTGCATATGGATGTTATTCAAGAGCGAATTGAGAGAGAATATAATATACCTTTGATTGCAACAGCACCTAGTGTTGTTTATCATGCATTTATGAGTGATGGATCTATGGTTTTAGTTGACAATCCTTCGTTACTTCCAGACCCACAAAAAATCGATCATATTGAAGAACCATTTGTGAAGGCCTCTATTATGGTACCAAATGAATTTGTTGGTCCAATAATGGAATTGTGTCAAAAGAAACGTGGTCAATATAAAGATATGATTTATATTGATGATACACGTATGAATTTAATATATGAACTTCCGCTTGGGGAAATCGTATTTGATTTTTTTGATCGTCTTAAATCCTTAAGTAAAGGATATGCATCTTTTGATTATGAATTGATAGGATATCAAACTTCCAGACTTTCAAAGATGGATATTTTATTAAATGGGGAAATCGTGGATGCGTTAAGTGTAATTGTTCATCGTGAATTTGCATATCCAAGAGGGAAAGCGATAGTTGAAAAGTTGAAGAAATTGATTCCTAAACATCAGTTTGAAATTCCAATCCAAGCTGCTATCGGTGGCAAAATTATCGCACGTAGCAATATTAAGTCATTAAGAAAGAATGTTTTGGCAAAATGTTATGGTGGAGATATTTCGAGAAAGAAAAAATTATTAGAGAAACAAAAAGAAGGAAAAAAACGGATGAAAGCAGTTGGTTCAGTAGAAGTGCCACAAGAGGCTTTCATGGCAGTTCTTTCAATGGAGGAAGAGTAATGATTGAAATCACAATGGCAAAAGATGTGGATATTGCTTCGGTTGCTAATTTAGCGAAATCAATATGGGAAGAACATTTCACACCAATTATAGGAGAAGATCAAGTTGCATATATGGTGGATAAATTCCAATCAGAAGAAGCAATTAAAAATCAAATTTTAAACGAGGGGTATACCTATTATAAAATTGTTGAAGATAAACAATTGGTTGGGTATATGGCAGTTAAGTTTAATGAAGAAGAGACCTTTTTGAGTAAGTTGTATTTACATGAAAGTGTTAGAGGGAAAGGGTATGCTTCATTTGCTTTAAAGTTTTTGCAATTACTATGTAAAGAGCGAGGTTGTCACTCTATTTGGTTAACTTGTAATAAGGATAATGCAAATACAATTGCTAAGTATAAAAAGATGGGTTTTGAAATTTTTGATAGTGTTGTAAATGATATTGACAATGGATTTGTAATGGATGATTATTATTTGAGGAAGACTTTTTAAGTTTTCCTTTTTTAGTGCTATACTTATTAGGAAGTGAGGTGAGGGTATGGCAGATGCATTATATTTGCACGTTCCTTTTTGTGAAACGATTTGTTATTATTGTGATTTTAAACGAAGTTTATATCAAGAAAAGGTTGTTAATGATTGGTTGGATGCATTGGAACATGAACTTGATGAAAAAGATATAAATAAAAGTTTAAAAACGATATATATTGGTGGTGGGACACCAACAAGTTTAAATATGGATCAACTAGAACGTTTGCTGACACGATTAGAGCCTTATACAGAGGAATTAGAAGAGTTTACAATAGAATCCAACTTGGAATCGATAGATGCAGAGAAATTAGCTCTATTGAAGCGTTATAAAGTGAATCGGATATCTTTAGGTGTGCAATCTTTTGATGATGATTTACTTGTTTACATGAATCGTAGCCATACGGTTAAAGACATTAAACCAACCATTGAACTTGTCGCAAACTATATAAATAATATTTCAATTGATTTAATGTATGGACTTTTCTCACAGACCTATGAAGTTTGGGAAAAGACATTAACAAAAGTAGTGGAAATAGAAGCGGTGACGCATGTATCAGTATATTCATTAACAATTGAAGAAAATAGTGTATTTTACAAACAGGGAGTTAAGCAAATAGAAAATGAGTCAGAAGCAAAAATGTATCAAATGGCAATAGATTATTTAACATCACATGGGTTTGTACAATATGAAGTTGCTAATTTTGCTAAACCTGAATTTTCATCAAAGCATAACCAATATTATTGGCGATATGATGATTTTTATGGAATCGGTGTAGGCGCTAGTGGGAAAGAAAATCACAAACGCTATACTAATAACTTTTCTATTCAAGCGTATATAGAAGGAAGTGGGAAACCAGAAATTGAAGAGCTTACGAATAAGGATGAAATGTTTGAATTCATCATGATGAATGTGAGACTTAGAGAAGGGTTATCATTAAAGAGGTTTGAATCTTTGTTTCATTATTCTTTTGAAGACCTCTTTACAACGCTTATTACAAAGTTAATAAAAAAACAAGCTGCCGTTTGTGGACCTACACATTTTATTATTACCGAAACAGGGATGATGTATTTACATGACATCTTAGTTTCTTTTTGGGAGGTATTAGATGAAAGAGAAGACATTGCATAGTGAATGTGTATATGATGGTAAGATTATTCAAGTAGATCGAGATGAAGTTTCTATTGATGGAAAAATGACAATCCGAGAAGTAGTTCATAATAGTGGTGGGGTTAGTGTCTTAGCGATAACAGAAGAGCAAGAAGTAATTTTGGTGAAACAGTATCGTTATCCTTCGAAAGAAGAATTATATGAAATTGCTGGTGGAAAACAAAATCCAAATGAAACATTTATTGAAGCAGGTATGCGTGAGTTAAAAGAAGAAACAGGATATATCAGTAAAGATACTCATTATTTCGGCTATTTATATCCAAGTGTTGCGTATGTAGATGAAGTGATTCATCTTGTAGTTGCTAAAAACTGTATTTACCAAGAAAAGCAATTAGATGATGGAGAGTATACAGAAACAGTTGTTTTGCCACTAGAAGAAGTGTTAAAGATGATTCAACAAAACAAAATAAAAGATGCAAAAACAATCGTTGCCATTTTAAAATATGTAAGTTTCTTGAATTATAAATAAATATAAAGCAGTTGTATTAAAAAAAGTCATCAAACATTATGTTTTGATGACTTTTGTCTTTTCCATACACTAGGTGAAAATAGTAATAACATTGGAATCAGTTCCAAACGACCAGCTAACATATCAAAAGATAATGTTAATTTTGATAAAACTGAAAAATTTGCGTATGAACTCATTGGTCCAGCTTCACCTAACGCGGGGCCGATATTGTTAAAGGTTGCATTTACTGCACTGAAGTTTGACAAGAAATCAAACTTATCAAAAGAAATGATAATTACAGATACAATCATGATAACTAAGTAGATGACCAAATAGGCACTAACAGAGCTAATAGTATCTTTATCAACTATTTTATCATCTAGTTTCACAACTTTAACACTACGTGGATGAACAAAGGATCTTAAGTGGATAAATGAACTTTTAATTAAAATTACTAAACGTGGTACTTTAAATCCACCTCCAGTACTACCAGCACAAGCTCCAACAAACATCAAAAGAAGCAATATCATTTTTGAAAATTGAGGCCACAAATTGAAGTCGGTAGTAGCATATCCTGTGGTTGTAATAATGGAACCTACTTGGAAAGAACTTTGAAGTAAAGCAGTAGCTAAATCTCCAACTTGATCAATAATATTAAAAGTTATAAAGATGATGGCAAGAAAAATGATACCTAGATAGAAACGCAATTCTTCTGATTTCAAAAAATCTTTTACCTTTTTTAATAACAATAAATAATAAAGATTGAAGTTGATTCCAAACAAAATCATAAAAATCGTTAAAATGATCTGTAGGTGAGGGGCATATGCACCAGCACCTGCACTAGATATTGAAAAACCTCCAGTACCAGCAGTACCTAATGCCATGGTTAGAGAATCAAAAATCGGCATTCCACCAATGATTAGCAATAAGATAAGAAGGATTGTCATTGCGATATATATACCATATAAAATTTTTGCTGTTGATTTAATCCTAGGTACAAGTTTTCCTACTGATGGACCAGGGCTTTCAGCACGCATCAAATGCATTGTATTTCCTGTGCTGCGATTTTCGGAAGGTAATATTGCTAATACAAAAACTAACACTCCCATTCCACCAATCCAGTGAGTAAAGCTTCGCCAAAAAATCATACATTTTGATAATGAATCAACATCTTTTACGACACTTGCTCCAGTTGTTGTGAACCCTGAGATAGTTTCAAACAGGGCATCGTGAAATAGTGGTATTTCGCCACTGATTATAAATGGCAATGCCCCCATGATACTTAAGATAATCCAACTTAAGGCAACTGTTGCAAATCCATCACGCATTCGAAAAGATGTATTTTTTGGTTTTTTCATTGAAAGTAAATAACCCAATGTAGCACAAATGGCAATGGTTATTAGAAAAGCTACACCGCTACTTTCTTGATAAATAAGAGCAGTCACTAAAGGAAAAATCATACAGATTGACTCTAGTCTTAAAACCCACCCTAAAATATACTTAACTATTGAATAATTCATATCTACCCCTATTTCAAGATATCCTTGATATCATTAAGTCCACGATTTGTTGTTACAACAATTACAGTGTCACCCAATTGAATTGTATCATTTCCTCTTGGGATGATAATTTTTCCATTACGATTGATACAACTAATCAACAAATTATCTTTTGTTTCCAAATCAATCAATGGTATGTTAGTAACAATTGAATTATCACATACTTTAAATTCTAAAGCTTCTGCTTTTGAATTTACGATTCGATACAGTGTTTCAACATTGCTTCCCAGTGAATTTTGAAGGGAACGAACATAACGAATGATAGTGTATGATGTTAACATTTTCGGAGAAATGATACTCCCCAATGGAAGATTGCCAATAATATTATCAAATGTAGAACGTTTTACCTTAGTAACTAGTTTCATATTATCTGCTACACTTTGTGCATACATTGATAACATAATGTTTTCCTCATCCATATTGGTAAGTGAAACAAAAGCTTCAGCATCTTCTAAACCTACTTCTAAAAGTAGATTTTGATCGGTTGCATCTCCAAAGATAACATTTGCTTTTGGTAAAAGGGAACTAAGCTCTTCACAACGTTCTTTCTTCTTTTCAATGATTGTTGTTTCAATTCCCATTTGTAATAATTGTTTTGATAAATAGTAACCAATGGTACTACCACCAACAATCATCGTTGTTTTTACAGCACGTGTTTCAGCTCCGATTTGATAAAAGAATTTACTTGTATTACTAGGTGTACCAACGATATAAATCTTATCTTTTGCCTGTAAAACTGCATTACCATCAGGGATGATAACTTCTTCTCCTCTTTCAATAGCACAAACAAGAACTTCTGCTTTTGCCTGTTGAGTAAGTTGAGAAATTTGCATTTGATCCAAAGTAGAGCCTTCTTTAATACAAAATTGGATAATTTCTGCTTTTCCTTTTGCGAAAGTATCAATTTTAGATGCAGAAGGAAATCTTAAAATTCGAGCAATTTCGCTCGCTGCAGTAAATTCAGGATTGATAATCATGGACAATCCAATGGCATCTTTAATAAATTCAGACTCCATTTTATAAATAGGATTACGTACTCTAGCAATCGTATTAAGTTCGCGTCCTTTTTTTGCCATTACACAACAAAGTAAATTTAGTTCATCATAGTTTGTAACAGCAATAAATAAGTCCGCATTTTCCACACCGGCATCTTGTTGTACTGTATAGCTTCCTGCATTTCCAACAATCCCCATGACATCCAAATCAATACAGACTTGCTCTAAAATCTCAGCACGTTGATCAATTAATGTTATATCATGACCTTCTTCGTTTAATGTTGCAGCTAATGTGCTCCCCACCTTACCGCAACCAGCAATAATAATATTCACGTACATTTCCTCCCAATAACTACTACATAAAGTATCTCTATCATAGCACTAACAATGATCTATCGCAACAAAGGAAAAGAAAAATCAAAAATATGAAAAAAGGGGTTATTTTCTTTCACTATAATATTTTATAAGTGCTTGCGTTCCATCGTTACCATAGCCTTCATTTTCAAGTGTTACATACATTTCATATACAGTATTTAACATTTCTAAATGTATTCCAACCTTTTCTAATTCTGCTTTTGCTATCCGCATATCTTTAGTGAAATGTTTAATAAAAAAACCAGGATCAAAATCTTTCTTTAAAACCCGTGGAGCCATATTTGTCAATTGCCAGCTTTGTGCAGCACCACTACCAATTGCTTTTAATACAGTATCTGCATCTAATTGATATTCTTTCATGTAGACAAGTGCTTCACTCATTGCAGCAGTGGCACCAGCTACAGCAATTTGATTGCACATTTTACAGTGTTGTCCTGCTCCATGTGATCCAATCCAGTTGATATTAGTTCCCATTAATTGAAAAAGTGGATATGCTTTTTCGTAAGTTTCTTTATTTCCGCCAACCATAATCGATAAAGTAGCATTTTTTGCACCAGTATCACCACCAGATACAGGGGCATCAAGTACTTCGAAATGCTTAGAATGGGCATTGATTTCAATTGCTAAATCGGGAGACGATGTTGTCATATCAATCAATATGGCATGCTTTTTTGCATGTGATAAAATTCCATCATTGAAATATACATCTTTTACATCCTCAGGGTAACCAACCATGGTAATAACAACATCACAGTCTTTTACACATTCTTTAATTGATTGATATTTATATGGTGTTGGGATATCATCCATTTTTTCAAATGTGCGATTATAAACATGCAACTCATGTTTATCCAATAAATGTGAAAGCATTGCTTTTCCCATGACACCAGTTCCAATCCATGCTATTTTCATATATATCACCTCATTTCAATTATATATAAAATTTTCACAGTTTCCATATACTTTTCATATAGATTTCACACAATCAAACGATAATATCTTCAGGAGGTAGTAATTATGGATTCAAAAGTAAAAAAAATAATGAGAAGAACAATTGCATATATTGCTATATTTGTTGTGGCCATCGTAGGTGGCTTTTTGGGAAACACAATTGCTGATGTTTCGTTTGGTTCAAAGGAAGCGGATTTGGATGTAGTAAAAACAAATTCAAATTCGAAGAACACAACAGATGTAACAAAGATTGCTGAAAAAAGTAGCAAAAGCGTTGTTGAAATAAAAACAGAAACCATGAGCAGAGATCGCTTTTTTGGGAATTATGTAAGCGAAGGAGCAGGAAGTGGCGTGATCATAAGTGAGAATGGTTATATCGTTACAAACTACCATGTTTTATCTGGAGCTAGTTCCGTCACCGTAACCCTTCATGATGGAAAGGAATATGAGGCAGAATATATTGGTGGCGATAGTGAAAATGATATTGCGGTTTTGAAAATCAAGGCAAATGATTTAACACCAGCTACGATTGGTAACAGTGATAATTTAGTTGTTGGTGAAGAAGTGTTGGCCATTGGTAATCCACTTGGTGAACTTGGTGGAACCGTTACAGATGGTATTATTAGCTCAACATCTCGTGAAATTTCAGTAGATGGTGTAACCATGGAATTGTTGCAAACAAGTGCAGCTATCAATCCTGGAAACTCAGGTGGTGGACTTTTCAATATGCAAGGTGAATTAATTGGTATAGTAAACGCAAAGAGTAGTGGAAGTGATATTGAAGGGTTAGGTTTTGCAATTCCATCAAATACAGCAATTGAAATTGCAGAGAAAATTGTTGACGCTTATAAGTAAAAATGGTATTATCAAATAGGTTTTACTCTAGGGATTTGGATACCTCAACCGATTACTTGGACTAAAACGTCATGATATATAAGGAGGAAATACAATGTTATTGAAAAAAGAAAAACAAGCAATCATGAAAGAATACGCAACAAAAGAAGGAGATACAGGTTCTCCAGAAGTACAAGTAGCTGTTCTTACTGAACAAATCAACCGTTTGACAGAGCATATGAAAGAACATAAGCATGATTATCATTCACAAAGAGGATTGATGCAAATGGTAGGGAAACGTCGTAATTTGTTGAAATACTTAAAAAATAAGGATTTGAACCGTTACCAAGATTTGATTCAACGTTTAGGATTGAGAAAATAATATATTTTTTACTGCTGATTACTCAGCAGTTTTTTATTTTTTTAGTATAAAAAAACACAGAAAAAGGTAAATCATTTTAAAAGCTATCTTTTTATTTTGTTCGCAGGCTTTTTGTGATATGATTACAGAGATGAAAAAAGAGGTGAAGAATATGACGAAAGAGGTATTTCGTTTAGATTTCCATGGTCGTGGGATCGTGGTAGAAACAGGTGAGTTAGCAAAACAGGCAGGAGGTTCTGCTCTAATTCGTTATGAAGATACAGTTGTATTATCAACTGCAGTAGCTAGTTCACAAGCAAAATTGGATTTGGACTTTTTTCCATTAACCGTTTTGTATGAAGAAAAATTGTATTCAGCAGGTAAGATTCCAGGTGGGTTTTTACGACGCGAAGGACGTCCTTCAGAGCGTGCTACATTAACAGCGAGAATGATTGACCGTCCAATCCGCCCGTTATTTGCTGATGGATTCAGAAATGAAGTTCAAGTAGTGAATACTGTATTATCTGTAGATACAAATTGTACGCCAGAAATGACAGCAATGTTTGGAGCTTCATTGGCACTATGTATTTCAGATATTCCATTTAATGGACCAATTGCAGGTGTTAATGTTGGTTTTATTGATGGTGAATATATTATTAATCCAACACCAGAACAAGCTGAAAAATCATTGATTGATTTATCTGTTGCAGGTACAAAATATGCTGTCAACATGGTTGAAGCTGGTGCCAAAGAGGTTAGTGAAGAAGAAATGTTGAATGCAATCATGTTTGGTCATGAAGCAATCAAAGAATTGGTAGCTTTTCAAGAAGAAATTATTGCAAAAGTTGGAAAAGAAAAACGCGAAATCGAATTATATACAGTAGATGAAGCAATCGATGCAGAAGTAAGAGAAAAATATGAAGCAGAGATTCGCAAGGCAGTTTCAATTGAAAAGAAATTGGAACGCTATGGAAAAATTGATGAACTTACAGATGCAGCTGTTGCAATGATTGAAGATAAAGAATATGTTAATGAAATGGATAAAAACCGTGCTGCTAAACAAGCAAAACAAATTTGTCATAGTATAGAGGCAGATGAAGTACGCCGTTTGATTATTGAAGATAAAATTCGTCCTGATGGACGTAAGATTGATGAAGTCCGTGCTTTGGATTCACAAGTGGATTTATTACCAAGAGTTCATGGAAGTGCCGTGTTTACACGTGGTGAAACACAGGCTTTGAGTGTAACAACTCTTGGACCACTAAATGATGAGCAAATCATTGATGACTTAACTGATATTGATCGCAAAAGATTCATGCATCATTACAATTTCCCTCCATATTCAGTTGGGGAAACAGGAAGAATGGGAGCGCCAGGACGTCGTGAAGTTGGACATGGAGCTCTTGGTGAAAGAGCCCTTTTACAAGTTCTTCCAACAGTTGAAGAATTTCCATATACAATTCGTGTGGTAGCTGAAGTGTTAGAATCTAATGGTTCTTCATCACAAGCTTCCATCTGTGCAGGTACAATGTCTTTAATGGCGGCAGGAGTTCCAATTAAAGCACCAGTTGCAGGTATTGCAATGGGACTTATTATGGATGAAAATGACAATTACACAGTATTGACAGATATCCAAGGTATGGAAGATCACTTTGGTGACATGGACTTTAAAGTTGCTGGTACACCAAATGGAATCACAGCTTTACAAATGGATATTAAAGTAAATGGAATTACAAAAGAAATTTTTGAAGAAGCACTTGCACAAGCAGGAACTGCTCGGGAACATATCTTGAAAAATATGATGGTTGCTATCAGTGAGCCAAGAGCAGATGTTTCTAAATATGCACCAAAAACACACATCATGCATATTAAAGTAGATAAGATTAAAGACGTTATCGGACCAGGTGGTAAGATGATTAATCAAATTATTGAAGAAAGTGATGATGTGAAAATTGATATCGATGATGATGGACAAGTTATTATTTATCATTATGATCGTGATGCAATCAATAAAGCTGCACAAATGATTGAAGATATTGTTCGTGAAGCTAAAGTTGGTGATGTATACGATGCAAAAGTTGTACGTATCGAAAAGTTTGGGGCATTTGTAAATTTATTTGGTGGTGTTGATGGACTTTTACATGTATCAAAAATTAAACATGAACGCGTTGAAAAAGTAGAGGATGTTTTAAAGATTGGTGATACAGTTAAAGTTAAAGTAATGGAAATCGACGATCGTGGTAGAGTTAATGTATCAGCAAAAGCATTATTAGAAAAGCCAAAAAAAGATGCTGAAAAAAAAGACGATAAGAAACCAAGTGATAAAGAAGTAGAACCAAAGAAAGAAGCTTAAAAAAGAAAAAGTTATTGATTCGTCAATAGCTTTTTTTATTTCTTTTTGTATTTGTGGTTTCTGGTTTATAATACATAGGAAATATGCTAAAATAATAAACGAGGTGAAATTATGAATTTCTTAGAAACAGCAAAACAATATGAGGAGCAATTCCTCAGTGATTTAAAAGGATTAATCGCTATTCCTTCATTAGAAAACTTAGCAGATACTGCACCAGGGGCTCCCTTTGGACATGATGTTCGCAAAGCACTTGATTATATGTTGGAACTTGGACGTAAAGAAGGCTTTGAAGTAAAAGACTATGACGGATATGCAGGTACGATCACGTATGGCGAAGGCGAAGAAAGTATTGGTGTATTAGGACATCTGGATATTGTTCCATTAGGCGAAGGTTGGAGTAAAGATCCACTCGGTTGTGAAATCCATGATGGCTATGTTTTTGGTCGTGGAGTAGTGGATGATAAAGGACCGACAATGGCTGCTTTTTACGCAATGAAAATGTTGAAAGACAAGGATGTTAAGTTAGATAAAAAAATTATTTTAATCGTTGGGACTAATGAAGAAACAGGCATGCGTTGTATGGATTATTATGCAGAACATGGTGAAATACCAACATGTGGATTCACTCCTGATGCAGATTTCCCTGTAATATATGGTGAAAAAGGTCACATTGGTATCGTTTTAGAGAGTAATGAAAAAACAGTGATTCGTCATATGAAAGCGGGAGAAAGACCTAATATTGTAATAGGTAAAGCACAAGCAACCTTACCAAAACTTAATGATGAACAAATAGCATTGTTTAAATACTATCTAGATGTAAATCATTTAAAGGGTCAAATTCTTCACCAAGGTGATGAAGATGTTATTGAAATTGAAGGAAAATACTTTCATGCTGCAATGGCATACAATGGAATCAATGCAGCTGTACATATTTTAAATTATGTGGGTGCAACTTTTGATGATGCATTAGCAAAACAATTAGCAATCTTGTTACAAGATTGGAAGGGAAGCGCCTTTGACATTGATATTGAAGGTGGTTACATGGGTTTTTTAACAATGAATGTTGGAATTGTTGAAATACAAAATGGTAAAACAAGTGTAACTTTGGATATTCGTTATCCAAACGATACAACAGGTGAAGAAGTTGCTAGTAAAATAAAAGCGACATTAGCAGCGCAATCACTTGCTATTGAAGTAGCAGATGTATCTGATTCAAAACCATTGTTTGTGGATCCTAATTCTAAATTAGTAAAAACATTAGAAGCGAGTTATAGAGAATTTACTGGTGATACTTTTACGCCTGTAAAAACGATTGGTGGAGGAACATATGCACGAAAATTTGATAATTTTGTAGCCTTTGGTTCAGAATTTCCAATCAAAGAAGAAACGCCATTCTTTGTAGGTGGTCCACACGAAAAAGATGAAGGTGTAAAAGTTGAGAACCTAATGAAAGCTTGTGCAATTTATGCAAAAGCATTAGAGGAGTTAGCAAAATAACGTTTATGAGAATGCGAAAATTAAAATGGGCAAAAGAATATATCGAGAATAGTGATTGTGTTGTCTTTGATCCTGAGGTAGTAAAAGGACAGTGGAGTGCATTTTTAAATCGTGACGCAATTCATGTGGAAATTGGTACAGGAAAAGGTGATTATTGGATTGGAATGTCAAACCTGTATCCCAAACAAGGATGGGTAGGAATTGAAAAAAATGAAAGTGTTGCTGCTTTAGCTTTACGAAAAGCTGGGGAAACACAAGAACATGTTCGCTTCATATATGGAGATGCAGCAAATCTTAGTTCATGGTTTGGAGAAAAGGAAATAGATGTTATTCACTTAAATTTTTCTGATCCTTGGCCAAAGCGAAGAACATCAAAACGACGTTTATCAAATGAACGATTTATAGAACTATATCATAAGGTTTTAAAAGATAATGGTGAAATTCAAATGAAAACAGATAATCGTTCCTTATTTGAATATTCTATATTACAGTTTCAAGATGCACCATTCAAATTAAAAGAGTTATATTTAGATTTTCGTAGTGAACAACACGATGAAGATGTAATTAGTGAATATGAACAGAAATTTATGGAAAATGGTCCAATTTATCGAGCAGTTTGGGAAAAACAGAAGGAGGAAAACAAATGAAATCGATGATGAAAGAATTATCTTCATTAGAAGAATTTGAAGAACTTTATCAAAAAGAAGGAGTCGTTATTTTTGTTTTTAGCGCTGATTGGTGTCCAGATTGTACGTATATTAAACCTTTTTTACCAAAGCTAATTGATAAATATAACAATTATGATTTTATTTATGTTGATCGTGATAAATTTATGGATATTGCCCAAGGATTATATGTTATGGGAATTCCTTCTTTTATTGCTGTGAAAGATGGAAAGGAAGTATCTAGATTTGTTTCTAAGATGCGAAAAACAGAAGCTGAAATTGATGATTTCTTAAGAGGTGTCGCATGATTGTAAGAGCTTTTTATAATGAGAAAGCGTTCAAAGATATTTTATATGTCGTTTTACATGAACGCGAGGTAGAAACTTATACTACCAAAGACAATGTAACAAAATTGTTTGATAAAGATAATAATATTATTGGCTATAATATTGTAATAAAAGATTTTAAGAGTGATTCAGATGGTTATCAACCAATGACTTATGATTTGTTGAAGCAAATTAATGGAGAATTGAATCGTGTTTTTCAAGAAGAATTGATTCATGATTTCAATACATATATTGTTGTTGGTTTGATTAAAAGTTGTGAAGAACATCCAGACTCTGACCATTTACATGTCTGTCAAGTAGATGTGGGTAATGATATCTTGCAAATTGTTTGTGGAGCAAGTAATGTGGCTGCAGGACAAAGCGTTGTTGTTTGTTTGGAAAATGCTGTCTTACCAGATGGAAAGTTAATCAAGAATGGAAAATTACGTGGTGTTAAATCGCAAGGAATGTTAGCAAGTGCGTATGAGTTAGGATTGATTGATGAAAAGAAAAAGGGTATATTAGTATTAGATGAAACATATCAAATTGGAAATCCATTTTTGAAAGGGTGAAATATATGATAATTTTTGACAAAATCAAAAAAGCTTTATTTACAGAAGTAGAGGAAGAGGAATATGTAGAAGAACTTCCTGTGGAAAATGAGCTAGAAAAAATTGAAAGTGATAAATCAGTAATCTATAAGAAAACTGCGAAACCAAAAGTTAAGGTAGAGCCAGAGCCTGTTTATGATATACCAGAGGTGAAGAAGGTAGAACCAAAGGAAAAGGTTTCATTTGATATTAAAGTAGATGTTCCACAAGAGGAAAAGAAAGTAGAAAAACGGCTGCGTCCAATTGAGCGTAAAGACTATGATATTCCTCAAGTAATCTCACCGATTACAGGATTGAAAGAAGATGAATCAAAGAGTGATGTTGATTATGTTCCTACTGTGAAACCAAAAAATCGCAAAGATTCTTTAGGTACCGTTATTTCACCTTATTATGGTGATGGAGAGTTAGAAGAATTTCATACGAAGGCACAAATGGAAATCACTTCTGAAAAACTTTCATCTTCTGAAGTAGAGTTTGTAGAGGATGATGAAATTGAAAATATTAGTTTGGATGAAATTGTCTCTAATGATACAAGCGATGATGATGAAATGATTCAGTTTTCTTTGTTTGGTGATAACGCATCATTGCGTGATTTAAGTGAAGATGAAACAAAAGAAAGTGAAGATTACGAAGAAGATCGTAAAGAGGATGATTTACCGTTTTAATTGAAAAGAGGTTGTTATGTATTATTTTATTGGAATAAAAGGGTCAGGTATGGCTTCTTTGGCATCTATTTTAAAAGATTGTGGAGAAGATGTGTCTGGTTCTGATATTGAGAAATATATTTTCACACAAGCAAAATTAGAGGAACATAAGATTCCTTTTTTCACTTTTAGTGAAGATAACATAAAGGATAATATGACAGTTATTATAGGGAGTTCTTTTAATGATGACCATATTGAAGTAAAAGCAGCAAAAGCAAACCCTACAGTAAAAACATATATGTATGCAGAATTTTTAGCTAAGTTGGTGGAACAGTATCATTCTATTTGTGTTAGTGGAACGCATGGTAAGACAACAACTACAGGAATGCTTGCCCATGTTTTTTCACACATCAATCCCACTGGATATTTAATTGGTGATGGAACTGGTGTAATGCCAAAAGAAGCACAGACATTTGTTCTTGAAGCTTGTGAATATCAACGAAGATTTTTAGCTTATCATCCGGATTATGCAATTATTTTGAATATTGAATTAGATCATGTGGACTATTATAAAGACCTTGATGATTATATCTTAGCTTTTTCACAATTTAGTAAGAATGTGAAAAAGGGAATTGCCGTTTTTGGTGATGAAGAAAACACTCATAAATTAGAGCTTGAAGTTCCACATTTATACTATGGATTACAACCATCAAATGATGTATACGCAACCAATGTAATTGAAGATGAAAAAGGTGTGCGATTTACTTGTATGTATAAAGGTAAAAAATATTATGATTTTCATTTACCATTTTATGGAGTTCATCTACTATATAATGCCCTTGGAGTTATTGCTATTGGGATTATGAATAATGTTGAGCCTAAAATATTACAAGATGGATTAGCTACATTTAATGGTGTTGAACGACGCTTTCATATTGAGGAGATCGGTGAAAATGTGTATATAGATGATTATGCGCATCATCCAACTGCAATCAAATTAACAATTGATGCAGCTAAGCAAAAATATCCAACGAAAAAAATTGTGGCGATTTTTCAACCTGATCGCTTTTCAAGAATTTCTTATTTTATGGCTCAATTTAACGAAGCTTTTCAAAGTGCAGATAAAATATATTTGTGTCCTTTCCCAGAAAATGCAAAGCACGAAGAGGGAATTGATATCGATATTTATGATTTGAAAAGAGCCGTAAGTGGTGCAGAAGTTCTCTTGATGGATGATTCATCAGTTGCGAAATTGGCAGCTGAAGAACCTGCAGTTTATCTGTTTATGAGCAGTAAAGATATTTATAAATTTAAAGATAGAATGAAAGATTTTCAAAATCATTGAAAATGCTTTCAAGATAAGGTAAAATGACTAAAGAGGTGCAAATATGGGAAGTGATCAAATAATAGAAATATTAAGCTTAGCAGCATATCGTTTGTTGCCGATAGCAGGACTTGTATTATTGATATATTTGATTATATTATTAAAAAATATAATTGATGCAATAAAAACGTTAAATAATACATTAAAAACAACGGATGAACAAATCCGTAAGTTAGATAAGCCTTTGGAGACAGTACAAGATTTATCCGAAACGGTAGATAAGATTCATGATGCTTCTAAAGGGGCGATTGGCAAAGGAATCAATATAATGAAAGATGGTTTGGATGCCATGAAAGATAAACTTCAAAAAAAGAAAGATGTGGATGAAGTTGTAATTGTTGAGGAGGTTGTGGATAATGAAAAAAAATGATTTTGAAGAATTCGAGCAATCGACAAAATTTCAAGTAATTAAGTTAGAAGAAGAAAATAAAGGAAATGATCGAAAAAAACAAATCGTAGATAATTTAACAAGTGAATTAGAACGTGTTTTTAAAGGTGCTAAAAAAGCGGTTGATGATACAATGTCAAGTGAAGAAGCAGAAAAGGTATTTGAAAATGCGAAAGATAAAGCGGATACACTATTGGAACGGACGAAAAAAGCATTGAAGGATTTCCGTGAAGATGATCGTGTACAAGATGTTATTACGAAGATTAATGATACTTTTGATTCCATCGTTACATCTATTTCAGAAAATGAAACTGTGCAAAACGTGGGGAACAAAGTAAATGACTTTGTAAATAGTGACTCTGTGCAAGATGGTATCCATACAGCAAAGAGAGTTACACTAGATCTTGCTGATAAGGCACACGATGGGTTGAAGAATTTATTGGGTGCGAAAGATGGCAAGGAGTAGGAATGATGAAAAGAATTACAATATATGATGTAGCAAAAGAAGCAAATGTATCGTTAGCAACGGTTTCTAGGGTTATAAATGGTTCTGAGGTAGTCCGTGAGGACACTCGTTTGAAAGTACAAGAAGCAATTGAAAAGCTTGGATATAAACCAAATGCAATTGCCCAAGGTCTTGCTTTACAAAAGACAACAACAATTGCTTTTGTAATTCCAGAAGCTAGTTTTTTCTATACTGGACAAATCATTAATGGACTTATTGATGTAGCAAAAATTTATAATTATAATATGGTATTGCATACAACAACTGAAGGTATTTTGGCAACGAGTGATATCATTGAAACAATTATTAAATCTCGCGTTGATGGTGTTGTAATATTTAATGATAAGTTAGACAAAGAAGAAATCGCAACGCTTACGAACTATGATGTTCCAATTGTGGTGATTGGTAATCGTATTTCTGATAATAATATTTGCTCTGTATATGTAGATTATGAAACTTTAATTTATGATTATGCAAAGCGATATTATGAAAATGGAAAAACGAATATAGCTCTAGTTGAGGATCGTAAAAATCCAGCAATGATTGAGCAATTACGTCATGGACTTGAAAAAGTATTCAAAGAGCATGGAGATACGTTTGAGAACTATATTAAAATTCCAAAAGAATATCGCTCTTCTTACGAGTATTTAAAAGAATATTTTAAGACGAATAAACATGACCTTGTAATAACATATCGTGATTCTCAAGCGATGGCTGTTTTAAATACAGCACGGGAAGTTGGAATTTCTATTCCTGATGAAATGGAACTTGTATGTGTGCTTGATAGCAAATACAATGCAATGGCACGTCCACAGATTTCAGGGTTTAAAATTCCAGACTATGATTTAGGTGCTGTTTCAATGCGAATTATGACAAAAATGTTGCAAGATGATGCCAAAGATGGTTATAATAAAGAAACTGAGTTGAGTTATATATTTACTCCTCGTGAAACAACAAAATAAAGCGATGATAAGACATAGTACCAAGTGATTGTATTATAGAGACATGATGGATGGTGAAAATCATGATACATAATTTGGGAATACACCTTTGAGCTCCTTAATGGCGTGACTTCTGCGTTAAAGAGTCTGAGTGCATACAAGTTCATTTGTATGAAGTAAGGTGGTACCGCGTTATATTACGTCCTTAGTAGGACGTTTTTTTATTGGAGGAAAAGAAAATGAAATTATTTGATGAATTGAAATGGAGAGGGTTAATCAATGATATTAGTAGCCCTGAATTAGAAGATAAATTAAACAATGGAAGTTTAACTTTTTATATTGGAACAGATCCAACAGGTGATACATTACATATTGGACATTATTCAAGCTTTTTGATTGCTAAGCGTTTAAAAGATGCAGGACATCATCCTATTTTATTAGTTGGTGGTGGAACAGGGTTAATAGGGGATCCTAAACCTAATACAGAAAGACCAATGATTACAAAAGAGCAATTGGATTACAATTATAAAAAATTACGAAGCCAAGTTGAAAAATTGTTTGGTTTTGAAGTGGTAAATAACTATGATTGGATGAAAGATATTCATTTCATTGATTATTTACGTGATTATGGTAAATATTTTAATATAAATTACATGTTAGCCAAAGAGACAGTAAAGTCACGTTTGGATATAGGGATTACATATACTGAGTTTTCTTATATGATTTTACAAGCACTTGATTTCTTGCATTTATATGAGTATCATGACTGTGTGTTGCAGGTGGGTGGACAAGACCAATGGGGAAATATAACAGCTGGAATTGAATTGATTCGTAAGAAGCTGGGAAAAGAGGCATATGGGTTCACAATGCCATTGATTACAAAAGCAGATGGTACAAAATTTGGTAAGAGTGAAGGAAATGCGATCTGGTTAGATAAAGAACAGACATCCGCTTATGAAATGTATCAGTTCCTAGTGAACTCTGAAGATGAAAAAGTTATTGATTATTTGAAAAAGTTAACTTTTTTGGATAAACCAATAATTGACGAATTAGAAGAAAAAGTTAAAGTGGAACCATTTAAACGCGAAGCACAAAAAGTGCTGGGAAAAGAAGTCGTTACCTTCTTACATGGTGAAAAAGAATATGAAAAAGCATTGAATATTACCAATGCATTATTTAAAGGGAATATTCTAAGCTTAAGCCAAGCAGAAATCCATGATGCATTAAAAGGGTTTGATAAAATTCAAATTGCAGATAATGTAACACTTGTTGATTGTTTAGTGAATGCAAACATTGCTTCAAGTAAAAGAGAAGCAAGAGAATGGATTAGTGGAAACAGTATTCAAGTAAATGGTGAGAAAATAACTGATTTGGACTTTGTTGTTTCCAGCAAGAATGCGATTGATAAAAACTGTACATTAATCAAGCGTGGAAAGCGGAATTATTTTGTAATTGAACAAGGGGTATAATCCCTTGTTTTTTTATTTCAGAATGAGGAAAATATGGTATAATCATATGGAGGTATATTTATGAAAAAAATTCTTATTATGTGTACTGTTTTTTTTCTATCATTAAGTGGTTGTGGAAGTGATAACACAGATGAAGAAGCACAGTATCAAACATATAAGCAATTCAAAGAAAAGTTGATTGCTAATAATGGAACATTGTCATATAATATCCCATTCAACTATGAAGTAGAAGTAATAGAGTTGGATGATGGTACTTATTCCTATACAGTGCTTGTTGATAATCCACAAATTGTAATGAATCAAATTCAAATGATGGCATTGGATGCACAAGCAGTTACAGATGATAAGATGGAACCGACAATAGGTGTTTTCGAAGAAGAAACTTATTCCATGGTACCCAATCAAGTAGATGCTAAAAAAGGGTATCCAGAAGGATTGGCAATAAATAGCATTTCTGAAACAAAGGATTTTACAATTTTTGTAATTGTTTCATTTTATAAAGACGACCAAACTAATATGCAAGTGTTTTTTTCGTTTCATGTGGTAGATGGTGTCGTTGTTGGAGATGAGGTAATTTATGAATAATAAAAAACAATCAATTTTAGCAGGTGGTCTTATTTCCAGTGCAGGAATCTTGATATCAAAATTTCTTGGATTACTATATGTGATTCCATATGATACGATTTTACAGACTGCACAAAATCGTGTTTATTATGCAAATGCATACAATATTTATTCTTATGTTTTAAATATAGCGACAGCAGGGTTGCCGTTTGCTATAGCAACTTTGATTGCGCGATATGCAAGTCGTAATGATTATCGAACTTGTTTGATGGTAAAGAAAATATCTTTTTATACGATGGCGGCATTCGGTTTTATATGTATGTGTGCAATGATTTTATTTAGTCCGATGATTGCAGAACAAATTGTACCAGATGAAGGTAGCTATAATATTATGCGTAATGTCGTTATTTTGATGTCATTAGCAGTCTTTATTATTCCAATTTTAAGTTCAATGCGTGGCTTTTATCAAGGATTTAAAGAAATGGAAATTTATTCCACTTCACAGGTTATTGAACAGATTACGAGAATTATCTTTTTGCTTGGTGCAGGAGCTTTGGCTGTTTATGTATTTCATAAAGACGCAATTTGGGCAGTATACTTTGGAGTGATTGCAGCTTCAGTCGCTGGCTTGTTGACGATTTTATATATTAAAAGTTATGATCGAACAAAGTTGAAGGTAATAAAACGAAAAGCGAAAGAGCAAGAACATCAGCTTAATATTGCTCCTTATGAATTGTTCAAAGAGTTAGTTTTTGTGGCTATTCCATTCTTATTGATTGCAGTATTTGGGTATTGCGATACAATCATTAATCAAATGGATATTGTGCCTGGATTGAAAGCATTTGGTGTTGCTAAGAAAGAAATAACTTTATTGCAAGATGCAATCTTCTTTAAAGCTAATAAATTAATAGCAATTCCAATGATATTGGCACCAGGATTTAGTTCTGCCATTATCCCATATATTACAACAGCGTTAGAACAAAAAAATAGAGGTTTGGTAAAAAAGTATATTTTGGACTGTGTTGAATCTGTAATATATATAGCGTTGCCAATTTGTTTTGCATTATTTGTTTTTGCTAAACCAATTATTTTCACCTTATTTGGTGTTTCTGGCAACAACATTAACCTTTATGCTGATGTACTGCGGTGGTTTTCATTAGAAGCTTTATGCGCTACGGTATGTCCGATTTTTTCAACCTTAGTTATGGCATTAGGATCAAGACGTAAAATCGTTTTAAATACAGCTATTTTTGCAATTGTAAAGGTTGCTATAAATCGTTTGTTGATTTCTTACTTAGGGATGCCAGGAATGGTATTATCAAGTTTCATTGCATATGCGATTTTTGCAATTTTAAACATTTGGGTAATTCAAAAGAGTTACAATGTAAATTGGAAGTATACATTCCGTAAAATTATCTTTATGTTAGCTGGATTAGTAGGTTTCTATTTGTTTGCTAAAGTATTTGGATTCATAGGAATGCTAGACTATAGTGGATCGCGATTTATTAGTTTAATTTATTTGGGAATTATGGGAATCGTTTGTTGCTTAGTTTATTTAGTAATTACAGGATATTGTAATATTCCACAATCCATCTTTGATATTAATCTAAAACAAATTGTACAAAAATTTAGTAAACGAGGACGACACAAATGATTCGTTTAGATAAGTATCTAGCGCATGCAAAATTGGGTACAAGAAAAGAAGTGAAAAAACTAATCCGAATGGGAATGATTAAAGTCAATGGGGAAGTATGTTTTAATGATGATATGAAAATTGATGAAAATGATAGCATAAGTTATGAAGATGAAATTGTTTCTTATCAGGAATATTATTATATTATGTTGAACAAGCCAGTTGATTATTTAAGTTCTACGATTGATGAACATTATCCAAGTGTACTCAATCTGATATATGAAGATTTTGCTTATGATTTATTTCCTGTAGGAAGGTTAGATGTTGATACAGTAGGGCTATTAATTTTGACGAATGATGGGAAATTATCTCATCAATTATTATCGCCTAAAAAACATGTGGAAAAAGAATACTATGTGGAATTGAAAGAAGCTATAACCCAAAAGGATATAGATACTTTAGAAGCTGGAGTCCAGTTGGATGATGAGTGGACAAAGCCTTGTAAAGTAATTGTAAAAGATGAGAGACACGTACATATTGTTATATGTGAAGGTAAGTTTCATCAAATAAAACGTATGTTTCATGTAGTACATAATGAAGTTTTATATTTAAAGAGAATACGTATGGGGGAAGTGTGGTTGGATGATGTTTTAGAAGAAGGCGATTATCGCCCTCTTACAATAGATGAAATACAAGCATTGAAAGGAGTAACAAAGAAATGAAAGCTTATTTAGATATGTGTGAATATATTTTAGAAAATGGAGAAGATCGTGACGATCGTACAGGTACTGGAACGAGAAGTGTATTTGGGTACCAAACGCGTTATAATTTATTGGATGGATTTCCATTGATGACAACAAAAAAAATGTTCTTACGTCCTATTGCTGAAGAACTATTATGGTTTTTAAAAGGGGATACGAATATCAAGTATCTTGTTGATCGCAATGTGCGCATTTGGAATGAATGGCCATATGAAAATTATACAAAGAGTAGTGCATACCAAGGAGAAACATTAGAAGAATTTGTGGAAAAAATAAAAGAGAGTGATGATTTCGCTGCCGAATTTGGTGAGTTGGGACCAGTATATGGAAAACAGTGGCGGGATTTCAATGGCGAAGGTGTGGATCAAATTAGCAAGTTGGTTGACAGTTTGAAACACAATCCTTTCTCGAGACGTCATATAGTTTGTGCATGGAATCCAGCACAAGTTGACTCTATGGCACTTCCACCATGTCATGCATTTCTTCAATTTTATGTAAGTGCAGATCGTAAATATTTATCTTGTCAATTGTACCAACGCAGTGCAGATGTGTTTTTAGGCGTTCCATTCAATATTGCGTCTTATGCACTTATGACAGCAATGTTAGCACAAGTTTGTGGATATGAGGCAAAGGAGTTTGTACATACGATAGGAGACGCACATATCTATAAAGATCATTTTGAAGTTGTGAAAACCCAATTGGAACGTAAACCACTGAAAAAATGTAAACTTGCTTTAAATAAAGATGTTACTTCCATTTTTGATTTTACAATTGATGATATTAAGATTGAAGATTATGAAAGTTATGAAAAATTAACTGGAAAGGTGAGTGTTTAATGGTTTCGTTAGTTGTAGCAATGGGCGATAATCGTGTAATTGGGAAAGATGGATGGATGCCTTGGAATTTACCTGAGGATTTAAAAACATTTCGTTCAATCACATTAAATCACGATATTGTAATGGGAAAAACAACCTTTATTAATATGAAAAAGCCATTGCCTAAACGTCATACATATGTTGTTACACGTAATAAAGAATATGCATATGATCATGAAGATGTGAGTATTGTACATGATTTTGATAAATTATTAAAAGCGTATCAAGAAAAAGAAGCAACTCTTTATGTGTGTGGCGGTGCTAAGGTTTATGAATACGCATTACCATATGTAGATGAAATGTGGATTTCTTTAGTAGATGATCATTATGAAGGAGATACTTTTTTTCCAGCTTTTGATGAACAAGATTTTATCGTAGTAACAAAAGAAAAAAAAGAGGGTTTTACGTTAATTCATTATCGTAGAAAATAATTGTAGAATTAGAAAGGGGTGAATCTATGAAAATATCATTGGCACAGATCAATGTTGAGAGTGGAAAATGTGAGCAAAATTTTCAAAAAATAAAGACGCTGATTCAGCAAGCCAAAGATGAGCAAGTGGATATTATTGTTTTTCCTGAAATGTGTATCAGTGGCTATTTGTTGCATGATAAATTTTTAGATGATGCCTTTTGTAATTATATTGCATCTTATAATGAAAAAATAAAAGCATTATCAGCAGGAATAGGAATTGTTTTTGGGAATTTGCATTATCAAGCAATTCAAGATGTAAAATATGGTCGGGATGGTAGGAAGGCTCGGTTTAATGCGGTCTTTTTCGCTTGTGATAAAAAATGGGTAAAAAAAGAAAACGAACAGTTGGATGGGATTCATATTAAACATTTAAATCCTGATTATCGTTTCTTTGATGATTCTCGTTATTTCTTAAGTGGGATTGAAGTTTCTAATCATTTATACCAGAAGATGGATGCTTTAATTTCACCATTCATATTTGAAAGAAATGGAAAAATATATCGAATTGGATTAGAAGTATGTGAGGATCTTTGGAGTTTTGATTATAGTGTTGATGTTACTAGTGTATATGCACAACAGGGAATTGATTTTTTAATTAATGTTTCAACTAGTCCTTATACACGAAATAAAGAACATTCACGACATAGGCAGATAAAAAAACATGTTGAACATCTTGGAGATAAAATGCCAGTTGTTTTTTATGTCAATGCCGTTGGAATGCAGAATACAGGAAAAAATATTGTCCTGTTTGATGGTGATAGTAGTGTTTATAATACACAAGGAGATTTAGTTTTCTCCTTGAATGATAGATTTAAAGAAGAATATCGAGTGTATGATTTCAAAAACAATGCGATTGCAGAGCGTTGCGAAAATAAAATTTTAGCAGCATTAACTTGTGCCATCTATGAATTTGATCGTCAGATATTTCCTTTTAAGCCCAAATGGGTGATTGGGTTGAGTGGTGGTATTGATAGTTGTGTGAATGCTGCATTGCTTGTAAAAGCATTGGGTAATGAACGAGTTATTGGTTACAATATGGCAACGAAATACAATTCTCAAATGACTAAGAACAATGCTCGAATTTTAGCGGATAAGTTAAATATAGAAATTCGTGAAGGAAGCATTGAAAACATTAATGATGCAACATTAACAACAATGCAAAATTATGGATATGAAAATACTTATGATTCTTTAGTTTATGAAAATATACAAGCAAGAATTAGAGGACATCTATTATCTAGTTTTGCATCTATAGAAAATGGTGTAATCATAAATAATGCAAATAAAATTGAAGTTGCTTTAGGATATTGCACATTGTATGGAGATAGCATAGGTGCAATTTCTCCAATTGGAGATCTTAGTAAAGTACAAGTGTTTGAATTGGCTAAGCAATTAAATGAATATTTTGGAGATGAAATAATCTCAAAGTCTTTGATACCTGAGGTAATTGATGATGAGATTTATTGGCAAATGCCTCCTAGTGCAGAGTTGAAAGATGAACAGTTGGATCCAATGAAATGGTATTACCATGATTATATTATTCAAATGTTACTTGACTATCCAACTGGGAATATTGAAAAACTATTAGAAAGTTATCTGGATGGTACCATCTATGAAGGTCCTTTAGGTCCTTGGATAAAATATTATGGCTTGGATAATGGGATATCTTTTATTGAAGATTTGGAATGGTTGCTTAATAAAATGTATGGTTCTGTTTTCAAAAGAATACAGATGCCACCAATTGTTGTGTTGAGTCGTGGAGCCTTTGGAAGTGATTATCGGGAGTCTCAATTAGGGTTTCTTAAGACAAGTACATATGAAGCATTGAAGTTAAAAATATTAAGTTTGTAAATTTTTTTGGTTTTTTTAGAAAAATGATTTATAATATTACAGTATGTATTGAGGTGAAGGTATGGTAAGTGAGAAAATTTTAAACGACAAGGATGTTCAGCTGGCCTTGACACTAAAGACAAATCAGTTGAAACGTGAAAAATTGCATTCACTTACATATAAACAAGTGCTTCGCACCTTAACAGAATATGTATGGCGTAATAAAAATGTTACTTCTATGCATATTGCTGTGAATGACATTATGAAATTAGATGTTTCGGTTGTTGTGGCTTTTTTGTCTCTAAGCGCAATAGAGAAAGGATCAAGATTAAATCTAGATGATATCAATGGGGTACTGAGAGGAGAATTAGATGATTAAAAAAAGACTTATTGTATTTGGATGTACAATGTTGGCTTTAGTAAGTATTGTAGCTTTATTTGCTAAAGACGCTGTCAATAGTATGAATTTAGGGTTAGATTTAAAAGGTGGTTTTGAAATCCTTTATGATGTGAAACCTTTGGAGGGTGCATCAAAGGATAGTGTTGATATGGCGGCTGTTGCTAGCGCTGTTTCAAAAAGAGTAAATGTTTTAGGAGTTAGTGAACCGGATATTAGTGTAGAGGGTGACCGTATTCGTGTTCAATTAGCTGGTGTAAAGGATAATGAGCAAGCTCGTAATATTATTTCAAGCAGTGCTACTTTATCATTTAGAGACACAAGTGATAACTTGTTAATGGATGCTACTGTTTTACAAGAAGGTGGTGCATCTATCGGGTATCAAGAAGGAAAGCCAGTAGTTTATTTAAAAATTGCAGACACTTCTAAATTTTATGAGGTAACAAGTACATTATCACAAACTACAGATAAATTAATGGTTACTTGGCTTGATTATAAAGATGGGCAAACCTATCGTGAAGAATCAAGTAAAGTAGATAAAGATGGTGGTCCTGCATATATTTCTGCAGCTACTGTAAGTGAAGGATTAAATAGCGAATCAGTTGTTATATCTGGTAGTTTTACAGAAGAAGAAGCACAACAACTTGCAGATTTATTAAATTCAGGATCGTTAAACTTCCAGATGAATGAAATTTATTCAAATGTAGTAAGTCCTAACTTAGGGGTTGGTGCTTTTGATTCAACAATGTTGGCTGGAGGAATTGGAATTCTAGCAATCATGATCTTTTTGATTTTGATTTATCGTTTTGCAGGAATTATTTCTGCTGTTGCGGTTGCTGCTTATACATTTGGTGTATTAGTTGTCTATACACTTTTAGGAGGTGTCTTTACCCTTAGTGGTATTGCTGCACTTGTTCTAGGAGTTGGTATGGCTGTTGATAGTAGTGTAATTACTTTCGAGCGTATTAAAGATTGTTTATTGATGGGACGTAGTGTTAAACAAGCTTATAAAGAAGGAAACCATAAATCGTTATCAACGATTTTAGATTCACAAATTACGACATTGCTATCTGCTGTAATTTTGTATACATTTGGAACAGGTACGGTAAAAGGTTTTGCAACGATGTTGATGATTTCAACAATTCTAGCAATCGTTTTCAATGTAACAATTGTTCGTTTCTTATTAGGTCAAGTTGTTAAGAGTGGTTACCTAGATAATAAGAAGAGCTGGTTTGGAATTAAGGAATCTGATATTCCTGACTTGGTTCGTGGAGAATCAAAAAAACCTAGTGGTGGTAGATTTGCTAACTTTGATTTTATTAAGAATGCAAAATATTTTGCCTTTGTTTCTTTAGCTGTTATTGTAATTGGAGTTGGATCTATTGCTATGAATTTAGCGAATGGAAACGGTGCTCTTGATTTAGGAATTGATTTCTCAAGTGGTACAAGAATTACAATGGAAGCGGAGAAATCATTCAAAAGTGATACATTAGAAAAAGAATTAAAAGATTTAGGTGTTGATCCAAGTGATATTACACTATCAGGTAAAGGAAATACGGTTGCATCTGTTTCGATAAAGGATGCAATTACAGAAGAACAACGTGAGAAGATTGCAGATTATATGAGTGAAAAATATAAAGCTGAAGTATCTGATTCTGTTGTATCTCCAATCATTGGTCAAGAGTTGGTAAAAAATGCCTTTATTATGTCGATTCTTTCATGGATTGGAATCTTGATTTATGTAAGTATTCGATTTAAATGGGATTATGCAATCAGTGGTATTGTGGCTTTAATTCATGATGTGTTCATCATTCTAGCGGTGTTTGCAATTTTCCGAATGGAAGTTACAACCGATATTATTGCTGTTGTGTTGACGATTATTGGATACTCAATTAATGACTCTATAGTTGTCTTTGATAGAATGAGAGAAAATGTTGCTGCACATGGACGTAAAGCAATCAGTAATGAAGGATATTATGAAATTGTTAACAAATCGTTACAAGAAATAGTTGTTCGTTCAATTATTACTTCTGTAACAACGATTATCCCAGTAGTTTGTCTATTGATTTTTGGAAGTAGAAATATTCTAGATTTCAATATTGCACTAATGGTTGGTCTTGTTGCTGGTACAGTTTCATCATTGTTTATTGCATCTCAACTATGGTACATTTTACGTATCAAGTTTAAACCAAAAAACAAGGTTAGAAAAAGACATAAAAAAGTTGATGAAGTAGAAGAACATATTATTCCAGGAGTAAATGACTAAAAGGATGCATTGCATCCTTTTTTTGTGATAGAATGATAACAGGAGTTTTTTATGATATATGAAGAATTAAAAGTAGATGGGTATCAAGTAATTCAAGAAAAGTATGGAATCAGTGAATTGGCAGCAAAGGTGTTAGCTAGTAAACATCTTGATGATGTAATGATAAATAAACTTTTATATACTGATATGAAAACATCAGATTTTGATTTGTCTTTTATAAAAGATATTATTACTTGTATACAAAAAGCAAAACAGAATAATGAAAAAATTATGATCTGTGGGGATTATGACTGTGATGGGATTTGTGCGACCACGATTTTGTATGATGCATTGAAGCGATATGGTTGTGATTGTGGATACTATATCCCAGATCGTTTTACAGAAGGCTATGGAGTGAATATGAATACGATTAAAGCGGCTGTAGAAAAAGATTACAAAGTGTTAATTACAGTTGATAATGGTGTGAAAGCTACAAATGAATTACAATTTGCAAAAGAACAAGGGTTACAGGTTATTTTGAGTGATCATCATGCTTACGATGAAGAAGATTTAGTATATGACTATTTCTTGCACCCCAACATTTTAGATCCCTTTTATGGGAAGCTGTGTGGAACAGGATTAGCATATTTAATTAGCAAAGCTTTAATTGGTGATGATCCTTATCATACCGTGTTGGCTTGTATTGCTACAGTTGGAGATATGGTAGGAGTCTTGGATGCGAATCGAGTAATTATCAAAGAAGGAATTCATTTATTAAAAACGATGGATTTTCCAGCAATTACATTATTAAGCGATACAAGTAACCATTGGGATGCAACAAAAATAGCTTTTCAAATAGTCCCCAAAATGAATGCATTGGGAAGACTTGCAGATGAAGCAAATGTGAATACACTAGTTCGTTATTTGCTGATAAGAGATCGAGCATCACTTGAAAAGGTAGCTGTTCAAATAAATCGATTGAATGAAAAGCGCAAGAAGATAAGCGCAACAAATGAAAAAGAAGCATTATCGTTAGTAGATGAAACACAAGCTTTTATTATTGTGAATAGCGAATCTTTTCATGAAGGGTTAAATGGTGTTGTAGCGGCTAAAATAAGTAAAAAATATCAACGTCCTGCAATGGTTCTTACACAAAAAGGTTCAACTTTAAAGGGAAGTATTCGCAGTGTTGGTATTGATATTTCTACGTTCTTTGATGAATTCAAAGATCAACTATTAAGTTTTGGTGGGCATCGACAAGCTGCAGGTATTTCTTTAAAGGAAACAGTACTTGAAGATTTGATAGATTATACACAAATGAAATGTGAAATAGAGTTTAAGGAAGAGCATCAGCCATACCTTTCATTGAAAAGAGAAGATGTTACTTTGAAAGCAATAGAATCATTATCATCTTTAGAACCTTTTGGAGTTGATTTTGAAAAACCCAAGTTCATGATTTATGAAGATGAATTGGATGCATCTGTAATGAGTAATGGATTGCATTTAAAATTTAAGTCTCCTTATATGGAATATGTGTATTTCCAACATGGACATTTGTTGAATTCTCTAGCAGGGAAGCCAATTACTTTTATAGGTGATTTAGGCATTAATGTATTTCGAAATAAAAAAACTGTTAACATGATTGTAGATGATGTGATAGAATAAGTTTTAGAGGTGTTGAGATGGATTATAAAAAATATATAGCAGAAGTGCAAGATTTTCCGATTGAAGGTGTTTTGTTTTATGATATTACACCAATTATGCAAAATGGAAAAGCATTTAAAACGGCATGTAATGATATGATTGCATTTGCCAAAGAAGTTGGAGCCGAGGTGATTGTTGGACCTGAATCTAGAGGATTTATCTTTGGTTGTCCAGTGGCCTATGATCTTGAGATAGGATTTGTCCCTATTCGTAAGCCCAACAAATTACCTAGAAAAACAGAAAGTATTAAATATGATTTAGAATATGGTTCTAATGAATTACATATTCATGCAGATGCGATACAAAAAGGTCAAAGAGTTTTAATTATCGATGATTTGTTAGCAACTGGTGGTACAGTAAAAGGAACCATTGATTTAGTAGAAAAATTAGGTGGCGAAGTAGTAGGATGTAATTTCTTGATTGAATTAGAGGATTTACATGGTCGTGATTTACTTGATAACTATAAAGTAAACTCGCTTATAAAGTATAAATAAAGTGTGTCATAACACTTTTTTATTTGGGTGGATGTGTTATAATTGTAACAATTATAAAAGGGGGTCTTATTATGAGTGAAACAACAATTCAATTCTCAGATGTTTTAAATGAGGCCAAAATTTATATAAAGAAAGAAGAGAGTATACAACTTTTAAAAGATGCTTTTGAATTTGCTGATAAAATGCATAAAGGTCAGTATCGCAAAAGTGGTGAACCTTATATAATTCATGTTCTTCATGTAGGAAAGATCCTAGCGGATCTTCGTACGGGTCCAAAAACAATTTCTGCAGGGTTATTGCATGATGTGATTGAGGATTGTGAAGTTTGTGAAGATGAATTCAAAGAGCGTTTTGGTGCAGAAGTATTTACCTTAGTAGAAGCAGTTACCAAGATTGGACATTTGAAGTTTAATGATGAAGAAGAATATTTAGCTAGTAATCATCGTAAGATTTTCATTGCTATGGCGAATGATGTACGTGTTATTTTAATAAAACTTGCAGACCGTTTGCATAATATGCGAACACTGCAGTATATGAAAAAAGAAAAGCAAAAGAAAATTGCTGCTGAAACCTTAGATGTATATGCACCAATTGCACATCGTTTAGGGATTAGTGAAATTAAAAATGAACTTGAAGATCTTAGTTTTCATTATTTGAATCCTGAAAAGTATTATGAGATTGCAAAGCTGGTAGAAGATCGTAAAAGTGAAAGAGATACTCAAGTACAAACGATGATCTCTGATTTTTCAAAGATTTTGGATGAACACAAATTACAATATAGAATGTTTGGACGAAGCAAACATTTGTATAGTATTTACAAAAAAATGATTAATAAAAATAAGCGCTTTGAAGAAATATTAGATTTATTAGCGATTCGAATTGTTACCAACAGTGAAGTAGCGTGTTATGAAATTTTAGGATATATCCATGCGAAATATACACCAATTCCTGGACGTTTTAAAGATTATATAGCAATGCCTAAGATGAATATGTATCAATCCTTACATACGACGATTGTTGGTGGTGAAGGGAATATTTTTGAAGTGCAGATCCGTACCGAGCAAATGGATGAAATTGCGGAACGAGGAGTTGCTGCCCACTGGCGTTATAAAGAAAACAATTATGTAAAAGAACAGCAACAAAAAGAAATTGAAGAACAATTACACTGGTTTAAAGATTTTGCTATTATGAGTGAAGATGTAGATGAAGATGCAAAATCCTTCATGAATTTAATCAGTAAAGATATTTTTGAAGCGAATGTTTATGTAATGAGTCCAAAAGGGAAAGTCATTGCTTTGCCAAGTGGTTCGACACCACTTGATTTTGCCTATCGAATTCATACTGAAGTTGGACATCAAACTATTGGAGCAACTGTAAATGGTGTTTTGGTACCATTAAACACACCATTGAAAACAGGTGATGTTGTAAACATTAAGACAAACAAGGCTTCAACACCTAGTGAAGACTGGTTGAAGATTGTGAAATCAAATCATGCACGAAATAAAATTCGTTCATATTTCCAACGTATCAAACAAGCAGAAAAAGAAGATGGCGCAGAAAAAGGAAAATCTATGTTAGAAGCCGATCTTATTCGACGAGGTTTTGACGCGAAAGAATATATGACAACTAAACATATTGAAACTTTAGCAGGACAGTTGAAAATGCATACAATGTTGGATTTATATTATGCAATCTATTGTAAGGCGGTTTCTTTACAATCTGTTATTGAAAAACTTACACATCAAAAAACAGCTACGACTGCATTAAAGGATATTGATATTAAAGCACATACTAAAAAAGATACACATATTCATTCTGCTAGTAAATATGGAGTGAGAGTACCTGGTATCGATAGTATTGTAATATCGCTATCACCATGTTGTTCACCAATTCCAGGAGATGAAATCGTTGGTTATATCACAAAAGGGCAAGGTGTAAAAGTACATCGTAAAGAATGTCCGAATGTTCAAGAAGTGAAAGAACGCTTAATCAATGTTGAATGGGAAGATGATTTAGCATATCGTGATTATGAAGTGAATCTGGTTATTCATTCAACGGATCGGAATTATTTATTGAGTGATATTGTTACGGTGTCTTCACAATGTAAAGTAGGGTTACAACATGTAGATTCAAAAGTAAATGAAGATGGACTTCATGCGACTACCAAATTGACAGTGCTTGTTCACAATGCAGAACATTTAAAAACATTAATGACAAATTTGCGTAAAGTAATTAGTGTGAATGAGGTAGAAAGAGTTATTCTGTAAGTATTGCTATTTTATATATTAAATGATAAACTATGAACTATAATCGATGAAAAAGAGCTTTTTATTGGAAAGATTAATAGAGAGGAAACAATTGCTGGAAGTTTCTATCTACACAATAAATTGGACGCTTTGGAGATGCTGTTTAATCGCAGCCGGATGCTTACCGTTACAAGTATGAGTGCATATCTATTGGATATGAACTAAGGTGGTACCGCGTATGTTTACGTCCTTAGCGATAAGGACGTTTTTTATTTTAAGGAGAGTAAAGATGAAAAATTATCAAACCCCAAGAGGAACTTATGACATTTTACCTAAGGATATTTCAAAGTGGCATCAAATTGAAGATGTAATTCGTCAATTTTGTATGCTTTATGATTATAAAGAAATTCGTACACCAATGTTTGAAGATACAGGTGTTTTTAAAAGAGAAAATGATTCTAGTGATATGGTGAACAAGGAAATGTATACATTTTCATTGAATGAAAAAGATTCACTGACATTGCGTCCAGAAATGACAGCAGGCGTTGTTAGAAGCTTTGTACAACATAAGATGTATGGAGAAGGGGATTTACCTGCAAAGATGTACTATATTGGCCCTCAGTTCCGCTATGAACGCCCACAAAAAGGAAGACAGAGAATTTTCCATCAATTTGGTGTAGAAGTTATTGGTGCTAAAAATGCTTTGTTAGATGTAGAAACGATTGCATTAGGATATTCTATTGTTTCAGCGCTAGGGATGAGTGAGTTGAAAGTATTGCTGAATACACTTGGTGACAATGAGAGTAGAGTTCGTTATAAAGAAGCTTTACGGGAACACTTTGCAAAAGGTATCGATGATATGTGTGTGGATTGCAAACGTCGTTTACAACAAAACCCTTTACGTCTTTTAGATTGTAAAGTAGACAAAGATTTAGAAATTATGAAAAAAGCACCTAAGATTCAAGATTATTTAAATGAAGCATCAAGTGAATATTTTAAATCTGTATGTGAAGGTCTTGATGCCTTAGGGATTCCTTATGAAATTGATGAACGTTTAGTTCGAGGTTTAGATTATTATACAGATACAGTATTTGAGGTCGTATCAACAAATGATCAGATGGGTTCACAATCAACCGTATTTGCTGGTGGTCGCTATGATGGCTTAGTTGAATATTTTGGTGGACCAGAGATGTCAGGGATTGGATTTGCAATGGGAATTGAGCGATTGATTATTGCATTAGAAGGTGAAGGCATTGCACTGGGAAGCGAAGAAAACTTGGATGCATATGTATTGTGTTTAAGTGAAAAAGCATCGCTAGAGGCCTTAAAAATCGTTACAGCGCTAAGAGCTGCAGGCTATACATGTGAGAGAGATTATTTAAATCGTTCGTTCAAAGCACAATTTAAAAGTGTTGAACGCAAACAAGCAAAATGTGCAGTGATTCTTGGTGAAAAAGATTTAGAAAACAATACGGTTACAATCAAAGAAATAGCAACTCAGCAACAACATGTTGTTGCCCTTGATAAAGTTGTTGAAACATTTGATTTAATATTCGAAAATGAAGAAGAATGCACTTGTGAAGGTGAGTGCCACTGTGGGGAGTAGACAAATGAAAAGAACACATACAAATGGAGAATTAAGAATTGGTGATGTTGGAAAAAAGGTTGAATTAATTGGTTGGGTAGCAAAACGGCGTAATTTTGGAGCACTTGTGTTTATTGATTTACGTGATCGTTATGGGATAACACAACTTGTTTTTGATGAGGTACAAGCAATGGAAATTCAAGCTGTCCGAAATGAATATATATTACAAGTGAGTGGTATTGTAAGTGAACGTAAAGATAAAAATCCTAAGTTGTCAACTGGTGATATTGAAATTAAAGTGGATAACGTGAATATCGTTAATAGTGCAGAAACAACACCATTGATTATTGCAGATGAAACAGATGCATTAGAAGATACACGGTTGACATATCGTTATTTAGATTTACGTCGACCACAAATGCAGAAAAAATTAATGACACGTCACAAAATTACTAAAACAATGCGTCGCTTTCTAGATGATTTAGATTTTGTGGAAATTGAAACTCCTGTTTTAACGAAATCAACCCCAGAGGGCGCTAGAGATTATTTGGTGCCTAGTAGACTTCACAAAGGAGAATTTTATGCATTGCCACAATCTCCTCAACTCTTTAAGCAATTGTTGATGATTTCTGGATTTGAGCGATATTATCAAGTAGCAAAATGTTTTCGTGATGAAGATTTGCGTGCTGATCGTCAACCTGATTTCACACAAGTTGATATTGAAACTTCATTTTTGAGTGAAGATGAAATTCTAACAATGTTGGAACAGTTGATGAAAAAAGTTATGAAAGAAGTACGAGATATAGATTTGAAGATACCATTTTTACGTTTACCTTACAAAGAAGCAATGAATCGCTATGGAAGTGATAAACCAGATAACCGCTTTGCTTTAGAATTACAAGATATTACAGATATATTTTCAAATTCTGATTTTAAAGTATTCAAAGACACGTATAATCAAGAGGGAGCAATTAAAGCAATTGTCATCCCTAATAAGGCTAGCATGTCAAGAAAAGAAATTGACAAATTAACAGATTTAGCTAAAAAATATGGAGCCAAAGGATTGGTGTCTTTAAAATATCAAAATGATGTCTTAGAAGGTGGAGTTGTAAAGTTCTTTCATGAGGAAGAAATTTCTGCATTATCAAAACGGTTATCATTGAAAAATAATGATCTTATTTTGATAAGCAGTGATAAATGGGAAACAGCTTGTGAAGTTTTAGGGGCATTACGTTCACATTTTGGAAAGGTATTAGAATTAAGTGATGATAATGATTTTTCATTTTTATGGGTTACAGATTTTCCTTTGTTTGAATACAGTGAAGAAGATGCTCGTTACTATGCAAAACACCATCCATTTACAAGACCAAAGGATGAGGATTTACCAAAGTTAGAAAGTAATCCTGAAGCCGTTCATGCAGCTGCTTATGATATGGTTTTGAATGGTTATGAAATCGGAGGAGGTTCCCTTCGTATTTATGATAATGATTTACAAACAAAGATTTTTTCATTGCTTGGATTTAGTGATGAAGAAATCGAAAACCGCTTTGGTTTCTTTGTGAATGCATTTAAATATGGTACACCACCACATGGTGGATTTGCATTTGGATTGGATCGTGTTGCAATGTTATTGTCCAACTCTGAATCTATTCGTGATGTTATAGCATTCCCAAAAAATGCAGCTGCGCGATGTATGATGAGTGGTGCTCCAAGTAAAGTGGATGATAGTCAACTAGAAGAATTACACTTAAATATTGTGGAAGAAGATGAATAAATAAAGATTTTAAAAGTATGAAATTGATCATTTTTATAAGCATATTTCAAAAATAATTACAAGACTGGCATTTAAGAAATAGATTGCTATAATATAAGTGTCTAGGAGTTCAAAATTTTTCCGACGCTTAGAGATAAGGGGATTCGGATGTCATACCTTCATGTTGAAGACCTTTGCATTGCTCAGGGATCCTAAAAAGGATATGCAGAAACCCCACCTGTATTTAAACAGGGGAAAACTCTCCTCCTAGACGTAAAAAGAAACAAGAAAAAGGCCAAGCTATTTGCTGGCCTTTTTGAATGTGATTTGATTGTTGTCTAAAGATGCAATACTTGCTAAAGCATATAAATCATATCCTTGATTAATAATATATTTATGACCTTGTTGATAAGCTTTTTCAATGACAATACCAACGCCACATAAATTTGCAGAAGTTTGATGAATAATTTCTTCTACACCTTTAAATGCTTCACCATTTGCTAAAAAATCATCAATAAATAATATGTTATCATTATCATCAATATATTGCTTGGATAGACAGACTGTATATGTTTTGTTCTTCGTGAAGGAATGAACATTGGCAAATAATGCATCTTTCATGGTAGAAGGGTTGGTTTTCTTAATAAATATAACAGGAACTTGAAAACGATATCCACAGAATACAGCAGGAGCGATACCACTTGATTCAATGGTGATGATTTTAGTGATTTTGTATTTTTTAAAATACTCATAAAATTCATCTCCAATTTGTTTCATTAGTGTTGGATCGATTTGATGATTTAAAAAACTGTCTACTTTTAAAACATCTTTGTTGATAATCACACCTTCTGTTTTTATTTTATCAAGCAATTTTTTCATATTATTTCTCCTTCTTCCACAATTGAACAGTACCGTTGGATAACATGTTAAGTAAGTTGTTTTTTGCTTCTGGATAAGTATCATATAGCTGTTTTAGCAATTTTTTCATATCTTCACGTTTGCTATACCCATCTTGTGGACAAGTACTTTCAACAATAGGGATTTCATTGGCTTTCACATTAGCTATAATATCCTTTTCATGTACATAGATAAGCGGTCTAATAAACGTTATATCATTATCTTCATAATGTATTTTAGGTTGAAATGTGGACACCTTACCACTGTAAATTGCATTTAATAAAAAAGTTTCAACTGCATCATCTCCATGATGAGCAAATGCGATTTTATTGCAATGTTTTTCTTTTGCTACATTGACAATAGCCCCACGTTTTAAATTTGAACAACGACTGCAGTCCAAACGACCATCTGTTTTTTGATAATGTGTTAAAATTTCATATATAGGTACATCTTCTTCATGATAGGGAATAGAAGATGTAGTACAAAAGGCTTGAATGTCACTCATATCCATGTTGGGAAACCCCATTTTTAAATGGATAGCAAGAATTTGAAAGTGTTTATGGTCAAATTTTTGATATTCGTGAAGTGCTTTTAAAAGTACCATAGAATCTTTACCACCTGATACACCAATGGCGATGGTATCTCCATTTTCAATCAAATGATAATCTTCATCAGCTTTGCGAATGTATTTTAAAATCTTTTTCATGTATTTCTCCTGTTCCATATTATAGCATAGAGAATTAGAAAATGTTATAATACAAAAGGTGATTACAATGGATGGAATTATTGTTGTTAACAAACCTGCAGGAATGACAAGTCATGATGTTGTGTTTCGTTTACGGAAAATATTAAAAACAAAGAAAATTGGACACACTGGAACCTTGGATCCTAATGCCACAGGGGTGCTTTTGGTATTGGTGGGAAAAGCAACTAAAATTTTACCTTTTATAGAAGATGTAGATAAAGAATACATAGCAACTATGAAGCTAGGGATACAGACATTAAGTGATGATATATGGGATGAGGTGCTTGATAAAAAAGCAATTATTCCAATTGAAGATTTTAAAACGGTTCTATCTTCATTTAAAGGAAAAATAAAACAAACTCCACCACGAATTTCAAGTATTAAGGTCAATGGTAAAAAGTTATATGAATATACACGAAATGGAGAAGATGTAGAATTGCCAATTCGTGAGGTTGAGATATATGATATAGAATCATTGGATGATGAACAATTAAAATTTCGTACGCATTGTAGCAGTGGAACATATATTCGCTCTTTGTGTGTAGATATTGCTAAGAAAACAAATAATTTAGGATGTATGTCTTCTTTGGTAAGAACAAAGGTTGGACGCTTTCATCTAAAGGAGGCACAAGAGCTAGAAACGCTTTCATTAGATAATGTGAACGTTCATTCGATTGATGAAATGTTGGATCATTTTGAAAAAATTGAATATTCACCAATCACAGATGTACTCCATGGAAAAAAGATTCATTTAGATACCCAATCTAATCGGGTATGTATCACACACGAGCAAAAGTGCTATGCTATTTATGAACGTGTGAATGATATGGTGTTCAAGAGTGTAAGAGGTTTATGGTAATGGAAATAATCAATGTATATGCAAATCATAAAGAAATTGTAAAGGAACCATCAGTCGCATGTATAGGTTTTTTTGACGGTGTTCATAAAGGTCATCAATTATTGATTCATAAAACATTAGAAACAGCACGTGATAAAAAATTTTCATCAGCATGTATAACTTTTCATGAAGATCCATGGATAGTTTTAAAAAATGAGAAATATATCGAAAATGTGACGCCAGTTAAAAAGCGTTTGGAAAAAATAAGTGCTTATGGCATTGAACGATGTTATTTGCTGCATTTTGATAAAACGATGGCATCTTTGACAAAAGAAGAATTTGTAGATTTGCTGAAAAGCCTTAATATTCAAACGATTATAGCAGGAGAAGATTTCCGTTATGCTAAGAAAAATTCTGGTGATATAACATATCTAACCCAACATTTAAACACAATTGTCTGCGATACTGTACTCATCCATGGTCAAAAAATATCTACATCACGTATCGAAGAAGCAATTAAAGATGGCGATATGGAGTTTGCTAAAGAATGTTTAGGTGAAGATTATACAATGGAAGGTATGGTTATACATGGTAGGCGAGTAGGGCATAAATTGGGTTATCCAACTGCGAATCTACAAATAGATGATAATTATGTTATTCCTAAAATTGGGGTTTATAAAGGCTATGTGGAAGTAGATGGTAAAACGCATTTAGCTGTGATTAATGTAGGACATAACCCAACATTGAATTTTCGTAAAGATATTTCTATAGAAGCTAATATTTTAGATTTTGATCAAGATATCTATCATCACGAGATAAAAATTATATTTTCACAGTATCTTCGTGATGAATTGAAGTTTGGTTCTGTTGATGAATTAATTAAGCAATTAGCAAAAGATGTAAAACAAGTTAGGGGTCATTAATATGAAATTAGAGTTATTTGATAAAATTGATGCGACGATTACTTTGTTAGAAAGAAATAGAGAAGAATACCAGGTTATTAGAAAAGAATTAAAATATACACTCTTATCGATTTTAGATCGTGAAATCGCTATGGATATTACAACAAGAATTAAAGAGAGTGATAGTTTAAAAGAAAAAATAATTCGAAATCAATACTATTTAAGATATGATACACCAGAAGATATTTTAGCTAATCTAAGTGATTTAATTGGGTTAAAAATTGATTGTCGTTTCATAGATGAAGAATTTAAAGTGTATCGTGAATTAAAAGAATATTTTACAATTGAGAAAGAGGATGGATTTTCAACATGTGAAAAATTCCCTCATATTGCACTTGATATGGTTCCTCATCAACCCCAATCACAAAAGAATGGATTTGCGATTTATCGTATTGATGGATATTATGATACAGGAACCCATAAGGTGAATTTCGAACTTCAAATTAAATCACTAGTAAATTCATTTTGGGGTGATATTGAACATAAGTTAGTGTATAAGAACACAAACTATATGGCATATGATTATGTTATGAAAGATTTGTTATCTTCAATTAAGGCCAATTTAACAATCGTTGATCGACAATTACATATTATCCATGATGCAATGGGGAGCGATTATAATGTTTCAACAAGCTTTATGAATCGAATTTCGTTTGAGGATTTAATTTCTAAAGCGATTAATGATTTATGTGCTGAAAAACTGAGGAAAGCAATAGGTTTTTCTATTGATATCAGAGATACTTCAAATATTTTAGGCCAGTATATTTTTAAAAAGAATATCCAACATTCAAAAGATGATGCACAAATTGTAAGTTTATTGCAATTGTTTAGTCGTTTGAATAACGAAGAAATTGATTTTGAACACTCTATTGAAATGGAGTCATGTTTTGTTAGTGAAGATCCATTTCACGAAGTATTAGGAAACTATTTGTTAGGAAAAATGAATATTGATTATGAATGGTTTGTATTTTTTAGAATTTTGTTTGCAATTGAGCCAGGGAATAATGCAGAAGATTTTAAATTATTCTTAAATGTTTTAAAAAGTTCATTTGTTAAAGAAGAAACATTTGAAAATAGATTTTCTAAACTTTCTTTAGAGGATGCTGAGCGTACAAGAAGTGATTGCTTAGAATTGTTTGCCCAAGGTTTGTGTATTTTAAATACAATTCGAATCGTTCATAATTCAAAAATGGAGGATTTAAACAAATGTTTTTCTTCTTTCTTAGATGAGTTAGAAGAACGGGTAATCAGTTATAAGGATTTTGAACATTATCGTGATGGTTATCGTGATGAATTACATTCTATGATTAAGGATATATTTTCATAAAATTATGGTATAATAAATAAGGATGGTGATAATAATGGCACAAGAATATATAGCAATGAATACAAAAGAAAATGGTGTAGTAGCATTAAGTACAAATGTTTTTTCATCAATTGCACTTATTTGTGTAGAAGAAGATAAGCGTGTTGAACTTGCAGATTCTGCTCCGTTTAAAAACAGCATTGTTGCAAAGGTTGTAAATGACAGATTAAACATTTTAGTAAATATTAAGGTGAAGTACAATACAAATGTTCAGGAAGTCTGTGCTAGCTTGCAACATAATATCTATGATAATATCAAACATATGTGTGATATTGAAGCAGATGAAATAGATATTAAGGTAAGTGGATTTGATTTTAAAGAATAGGAAAAACTATTCTTTTTTTTACCAAAAAATGCATATTAATAATGTTACATTTGTGATAAAATACTTAATGTATGGATAAGGAGTTTTATATGAATCGTCATGAAACTAGAGAACTTGCAATGACAAGTCTTTACCAAAGTTTCTTATTAGATAAAGATATTAAAAGAATACTTTTGGAAAATGAAAAAATAGGAAATGATATCAGTCCCTTTTTATATACAATTACGATTGATGCATCTAGTAATTTAGATGTTTATAAAGAACGCATTGATCGAGTATTAAAAGGAGATTGGACGTTTGAACGCTTGGGTTATATTGAACAAGCAATTTTAACGATTGCATTATGTGAATTGGATTTTGAAACAGCACAGCGACAAATCGTTATTGATGAAGCTATTGTTTTAGCAAAGAAATATTGTGATGATGATACATATAAGCTTATTAATGGAGTTTTAGATAAGTTATGAGTGTAATCAGCGTTAGTTCACTTGTGCGCTATTTAAAGCAATCGGTTGAAAATGATATGCGTTTACGTTCATTGATGGTAAGTGGTGAAATTAGTAATTTCACTCATCATCGCAGTGGACATTTATATTTTTCATTAAAAGATAATGATACGAAAATGAATTGTGTTATGTTTCGCACGAGTGCTTCAAAACTAAATTTAACATTACAAGAAGGAATGAAGGTTATTATTACTTGTAGTGTATCAATGTATGAACCACAGGGAAGCATTCAATTATATGTTACAAAGATTCAAAGTGATGGCTTGGGTGATTTATATTTAGCTTTTGAAAAGTTGAAGAAAAAATTGCATGAAGAAGGGTTGTTTGCAATTGAACAAAAAAAACAATTGCCTTCCTATCCAATGAATGTTGGTATTATCAGTGCAAAAACTGGGGCAGCAATTCAGGATGTTCTTTCTATATTTGAAAGGCGTTGGCCAATTGCGAAGTTGACTTTGTATCCAAGTCTGGTACAAGGAGAAAGTGCAGCTAAAGACTTGATTCGTAATTTGAAGATTGCTGATGTGCGCCATCATGATATCATTCTTTTGGTTCGCGGCGGTGGAAGTATGGAAGATTTATGGTGTTTTAACGATGAAATGTTAGCTCGCGAAATTTATGCAATGAAAACATGTGTAGTAAGTGGGGTTGGCCATGAGGTTGATACGACACTAGTTGACTATGTAAGCGATGCACGTGCTGCTACACCAAGTGCAGCGGCAGAACTTGTAACTCCTAATATAAAAGATGTGAGAGAACGTTTGAACTTACAGGGACGTAATTTGATATCAAGTATTACTAGTTTATTAGAAGGCGAACGTTCACAGTTTATGTATTATAAAGAAAAACCTTTTTTTACACATCCAGATGGATTGTTTAAAGAGGAAAAAATGCATTTAAAAATGATAGTTAATCGTTTGCGTCATAGTGAAGTTTATTTTCAAAGACAGCAACATCAATTAGAACAGATGAAACAACAGATGGTAACGATTACTACTAAATATATTGATCAAAACAAAGAACGTTTACAACGAAATATTTCGTTGTTGGATGCATATAGCCCATTGCATATTTTAAAGCGTGGATATAGTATTACAAGTCATGAGAATGGACAAATTGTCCGTAGTAAAAATGATGTGAAAAAGACTGATTTAATAAAAATAAGACTTCAGGATGGTATCATTGATGCTGAAGTGAAGGGGGAGTAGTTTATGGAATCAAATAAGAGTTTTCGTGAATCAATGGATCGCTTGGATTATATTGTTTCACAGTTAGAACAAAACGATGTAGAATTAGAGGAAGCAATTACATTGTTTGAAGAAGGTTTGCATTTAGTAAAAACTTGTGATTCACAGCTTAAAAAATTTGAAGAGCAAGTTACAACGCTGATGGAAACTTATGAGGGGGATACAGAACATGAAGAAAGTTAATATTGAAGAAAAACTTAGTACTAGTTTAGCTCACTTGCCTGAAGGAAAAGTAAAAGAAGCTGCACAATATGCTTTGATGAGTGGTGGAAAAAGATTTCGTCCAAACTTATTGTTTGCAACTTTAGATGCTTATCGAATTTCACAAGATAAAGGAGTTAATGCTGCTATCGGAATTGAAATGATTCATACATATTCTTTAATTCATGATGATCTTCCAGCGATGGATAACGATACACTTCGTCGTGGCGTTCCAACATGTCATATAAAATATGGTGAAGATATTGCAATTTTGGCAGGAGATGCATTATTGAGTGAAGCTTTTCATTATGCAAATTGTGCTTGTGAAGGAGTACAAGCAAATCATTTAATGGTTGAAGAATTTGTTAAGGCATCAGGTTTAAGTGGTATGATCCATGGCCAGGAATTGGATATTGCGAATGTAAATCGTGATACTACACTTGATGAATTGAAAGAAATCAACTTATATAAAACGTCTAAACTTATTGTCTTATCTTTTGTTGCTGCAAGTATTGTAGCTGATCATTATGGAGATAAAGACATTTGGTTAAAGGTTGGTAATAATGTTGGGTTGATATTTCAAATACAAGATGATTTGTTAGATATTCATGCAACAAGTGCTGAAATTGGAAAAGATCAAAACAGCGATGCAAAAAATAATAAAGTTACATATGCTTCTTTATTGGGAAGTGAACGATGTAATGAAATTATTCAAGAATTATTAGAAGAGACCAAAAAGCTTCTTGATACGATGATGATTGATAAGTTTCCGCTCATTGAAGAGTTAGAAGGGTTACTTGATCGGAAAAAATAAGGAGTAGTTTATGAATGTATTAGATATAAAAAGTCCACAGGATATTAAAAATTTGAATATAAATGAACTGGAAGTCTTAAGTGAAGATATCCGGGCTTTTTTAATTGATTCCATCTCAAAGACAGGCGGACATCTATCAAGTAATTTGGGGGTTGTTGAATTAACGCTTGCTTTGCACTATGTATTTAATTCCTCAAAAGATAAATTCATTTTTGATGTAGGACATCAAGCTTATATTCACAAGATACTTACAGGAAGAGCTAAAGATTTTCCAACCCTACGTCAATATGGAGGAATGTCAGGATTTCAAAAACGCTATGAAAGTGAACATGACCCTTGGGAAGCAGGACACTCTTCTACATCTTTGAGTGCAGCGTTAGGTTTTGCTGTTGCTAGAGACTTGAATAAGGATGATTTTCAGGTGCTACCAATTATTGGCGATGGTGCACTATCTAGCGGTATGAGTTTTGAAGCATTAAATCAAATTGGTAGTGAAAATCGTAAGATGATTATCGTTTTTAATGATAATGAAATGTCGATATCAAAAAATGTTGGTGCAATGTCTCATGTTTATACACGGTTACGTTCTAGCAAAGGATATACAGGGTTGAAAAAGGATCTATCTAGTTATCTTTCTCATAATAAAGTTGGTAATGTATTATTGGATTCCATGCGTAATATTAAAAACAATATTAAAAATACGGTAGTTGATTCTTCATTTTTTGATGAATTTGGATTGGATTATATTGGACCAGTAGATGGTCATGATTTAAAAGAACTTGTAAAGGTTTTTGAAGCAGTTCAACATCATAATGGACCGATTGTTGTACATGTGATTACAACCAAAGGAAAAGGCTATGAATTTGCAGAGTGTGATCACAGTGGAAAATGGCATGGTGTTGGAAAGTTTAATGTGGAAACTGGACAATCTTTAAGTGCTGTACCATTTAATCATCTTGATTGGAGTAGTGTTTTATCAGAAGCGTTAATTGAACTAGCAAGTGAAAATCCAGAGATTTTAGCGATTACTCCAGCTATGAGTAGTGGTGCAAAATTGGATAAGTTTGCAAAATTATATCCAGGTCGTTTTTTTGATTGTGGAATAGCGGAAGAACATGCATTAACTTTTTCTGCAGCTTTGGCATTGAATGGGAAACGTCCATTTATAAATGTGTATTCTTCGTTTTTACAAAGAGCGTATGATCAGATTAATCATGATATAGCAAGGATGAATTTACCTGTTGTGATTGGTGTAGATCGTGCAGGTATTGTTGGTGAAGATGGTGATACTCACCATGGTGTATTTGATATTTCAGCTTTACGGAGTATTCCAAATCTTATCATTACGCAGCCAATGAATGCAGATGAGGCAAGAAATATGTTATTTACAGCGTTTCAAAATACCAAACCTTGGCTTATTCGCGTTCCTCGAGGAACCGTTGAGTATAAACCAAAACCATTTGAATCTATTGAAATAGGAACTTGGACACGTTGGGATTATAGTGAGAATGTAGAAGCAATTGTAATTGCATATGGAAATGATGTAGAGAAAATTATTCAAAAAGCAAAAGTGAATGAAATAAATATTGCGGTTATCAATGCTCGGTTTATTAAACCACTAGATGCTAAGATGTTGAAAGGTGTGTTAAATAGTGATATTCCTCTTATAGTTTACGAAACCGATATGCTAGCTGGAGGTTTTTCAAGTGCTATTTTGGAATTTAAAAATGATCATCATATTACCAAAGATGTAATTCGTTTTGGAATCCAGGATCATTTTGTAACTCATGGATCAATACCACAACTTCGCAAATCAGAAAAAATTGATATTAATACATTGTTTGATGAAATTATAAAGGTTATATCTTAACATGCGTTTAGATGTATATTTGATAACAAACGAATTTTTAAATACTCGCTCACAAGCACAAGATTATATTAAGGATGGATATGTCTTAGTAAATGGAAAAATAATATCTAAACCTAGTTATCAAGTTCAAGATGGAGATCATGTTGAAGTTCAAAAAAAGAAATATGATTTTGCATCTCGAGCAGGATTGAAATTATTTGATGCACTTGTGGCGTTTGATATTTCATTACAAGATAAAGTAGTCTTAGATATTGGTGCCTCTACTGGAGGGTTTAGTGATGTTTGTTTACGTCAAGGAGCTAAATATATTTATGCTGTAGATGTTGGGCATGATCAGTTAGTTCCACATTTAAGAAACGATAGTCGAGTTAAAAATTTGGAGGGAGTAAATGCCCGTTATTTAGATAAGAATATGTTTGAAGAAAAAATTGATTTTGTGTGTATCGACGTATCTTTTATTTCAGTAAATTTGATATTACCACAATTACTTTCAATTTTGGAAACACCTTATCAATTGATGGTGCTTATTAAGCCTCAATTTGAGGTAGGTAAAGAATATTTGAACAAGCAAGGAGTGGTACGTGATAAACGTATTCACAAACGCTTATTAAATGATTATATAGCTATATTTAAGAATTATCGCTTGGGGATTAGAGGGATAAAAAAAGCTAGTATTCAAGGACGTACAGGAAATCAAGAATATCTTGTTTATTTAGATAGTGAATTGCATAGTAAGGATTTTGATATTACAAGAATAATAAGTGAATAGAATAGGAGGAAAAAGAATGATACGAAATATGTATGTGAAGAATTTTGTTTTAATTGATGAACTTCATTTAGATTTTCATTCATCTTTTTCATGTTTCACAGGAGAAACAGGGGCAGGGAAGTCGTTATTCATCGATGCACTGTCGATTTTGTGTGGTGCTAGGGTTTCTTCTTCCTATATTCAAAAAGGCGCTGAGAAGGCGTTTATTGAAGCGATGATTGATATTTCTAATTCTCATCCAAGCTATTTTGTTTTAAAAGAGGCTGGATATGAGGTTGAAGATGAATATATTGTTATTTCTCGTGAGTTTGCTAAGGATGGAAAAAGCGTAGCTCGTATAAACGGACGTGTTTGTACAGTATCATTAGTAAAAGAAATATTAAGTGATATTATTGACATTCATTCGCAACATGATTCACAGTATTTATTAAATAGTAAAAACCACTTATCTTTATTGGATAGTTTCACAAATGATTTTGAGCTTTTACATAACGTAAAATCAGCATATCAAAAATATCGTGATTATCAAAAAGAACTAGAAGAAATTTTGGAAGAACAATTTAATTTAGATGATTTAGAATTTTACCAATTCCAGTTGCAAGAGATTGATACATTGGATGTAAAAGATGGTGAAATTGAAGAGCTGGAACAAATTCAAAAGGAAATGGGTTCTTTTGAAAAAATATCATCAAAATTGCAAAACGCAATACAGTTGATAGAGTCCAGTAATTATGAAAATCTTTACACATTACAAAAAGAGTTGGATGAAATTGAAAATGATACAGTTCAAAAAGTAAAAGAAGAGTTTATAAATGCTTATTATATTGTAGAAGAGCGTTTTGAAGAGTTAAAACAATATACAAATTCTTTGGAGTATGATGAAGATCGATTTAATCAAGTACAAGAGCGATTATACGAGATTAATAAGTTAATTAGAAAACATGGGAATTCATGGGATGATGTTTTAAAAAAAGCAGATGAGATTCAAACTAAAATAAGTCGTATGAAAGATCGCGATAAGGTAATTGAAGAAAAGAAAAAAAATATCGATAAAGCATATAATGAATTTTATGAAGTATCTGTTAAGATGCGAGAAAAGCGTAAAAAAGCTGCTAAGATATTAGAGGTACAGATAAAAGAAGAACTTCATGATTTGCATTTAGAAAATGCTGATTTCAAAATCGATTTCAAAGAAAATGATAGTCGTTATGGAATTGATCAAGTAGAGTTTTATATTTCGATGAATCGTGGTGAAGATTTAAGACCACTAGCAAAGGTTATTTCTGGTGGGGAATTATCACGTTTGATGTTAGGCTTAAAGGTGATTTTTAGTAAGTTACAGCATATTCAAACAATTGTCTTCGATGAAATTGATACAGGAGTAAGTGGAAATGTAGCATATGCAATAGGGAAAAAGATGAAAAAATTAGCAAACGATACACAAGTATTTTCTATTACTCATCTAGCTCCTGTTGCTGCATGGGGAGATTATCATTATCTAGTTGAAAAAGAAGAAAAAGATGGAAAGACTATTAGCTCTATTCATCAGTTAGATGAACAAGAGCGTATTCATGAGCTAGCTTCTATCGCTAGTAATTCTAATAGTGAGCAGGCTTTAAATGCAGCTCGTGAGCTTTATGATTCATGTCGAAATGACACATGATATAATGTGTCATTTTTCATAACTAAAAGGAGGTGACAACATGGCGAAGGTAATATTTCATATAGATTTAAATGCATATTATGCAAGTGCAGAGGTATTGCGAAATAGCGCACTAGAAGGACAACCAGTAGTCGTTGGTGGTTTATCTAAGCGAAGTGTTGTGTGTACTGCATCCTATGAAGCAAGAGCTTATGGAGTACATGCTGCTATGCCTTTACATGAGGCTTATAAAAAATGTCCAGATCTTGTTGTTGTTGAAGGGGATCATGAGTATTATCGGATGTTATCCAAAAAATTCTTTGCATTTATAAAAACCTATTCACCTTTTGTAGAAGTAGCAAGTATAGATGAATGTTATGTTGATATGAGTGAAGTGATAAAGAATTATAAGCGTCCACTTGATTTGGCATGGGAAATTCAACAAAAACTACGTTCAGAGTTAAAACTAAAGTGTAGTATTGGTATAGCTCCTACAAAATTTCTTGCGAAAATGGCTTCAGATCGATATAAACCAATGGGAATATATATTATTCGAAAACAAGAAGTAAGTAATAAACTTTGGAACCTTCCTATCCGTGATATGCTGGGGATTGGAAAAAAAACTGCGCCATTGTTAGTGAAAAATGGCATTGAAACAATTGGGGATCTTTTAAAAGAAGAAAATCAAGGTGTCGTCCATCAATATCTTGGTAAACAGGCATATCAGGTATTACAGCAAATTCAAGGAAATAGTAGTGATGAAATCAATTTTTCACATACTGTACAATCTATTTCACAATCAACAACAATTAACCATGATGTTGAAGATTATACAGAAATAACCCAAATACTGAGGAGATTGGCACAAAGTTTAGCAGAACGAGCAAAAACCAAATCAATTAGTGGGAAATTAATATCTTTATCAATTCGTTATTTTGATTTTCGAAATGTAGTTCGTTCAATCAATTTAGAAGGATATACAAACGATTCAGATAAATTGTATGAAAATGCAATTTCACTTTTTGATGAACATGCAGAAGAACTTCCGATTCGTCATCTAGGAATTGGATTAGGAAGTTTGCAATCGGATAAAGAAAGAATAGATCAACTATCTTTATTTCAAACAAGTAAACCGTCTTCAAACAACGTTGATGTATTAGAAGAATTGAATAAAGAAATTGTTGGGAAGCCCCTTGTTTATGCATCTTCATTATTAGATAAAGATGGAAAATGATATACTATAAATAGGTGATAAGATGAAAATTAAAGAAGGTATCGAAAATTATATTCATTATATTAGTGTTATTGATCAAAAAGCATTAACAACGATTGATAATTATAAGAATGATCTTTTGCAATATGAAAAATATTTACAAGAACAAGGTGTCAATGAATTAGAAGCGATCGATTATTCTAAGATTGAAGCTTTTATTTTACATGAATCACAATCGAAAAAAACAAATTCAATTAATAGAATGGTGGTTTCTATTCGTAATTTTCATAATTATATCACTTATAATTACACACAAATTGCGAATCCTGCTTTATTTCTAAAATTAAGTAAAAAAGGAAAAAAACTTCCAAATTTTATGAATGAAAGCGATATAGAGATGTTTTTAGGCTCTTTTGATGATCAAGATGATATTGGTATGTATCACCATTGCATTATTGAATTGATGTATGGTTGTGGATTGCGTGTTAGTGAAGTATGCGATATGAAATTAAATCAATTGCACCTTCAACAAGGTTTTCTTCGTTGTATGGGGAAAGGTTCAAAAGAACGAATGGTCCCAATTAATGATATTGCAAAGCGGTATTTACAAATCTATATTGAAAATGTTCGAGTAAAATGGAATAAGAAAAATTTACCTTTTGTATTTGTGAATCATCTTGGAAATAAATTGAATCGTCAATATGTTCATAAAATAATCAAGCAAAAACTTATCGATTTAGATTTAAATAATAAAATTTCAGCACACAGTTTCCGACATAGTTTTGCAACACATTTGTTGAATGGGGGAGCCGATTTACGAAGTGTTCAAGAGTTGTTGGGACATAGTGATATAGCAACAACACAAATATACACACATGTGCAAACATCTAGATTGAAAGAAGCTTATTTACAAGCGCATCCAAGAGGGAAAAAACAAAAATAATTTTTTCAATAATATATAAAATCACCAAATGCAAATCGATTAACATAATATTGTGATTTGCATTTTTTTATATTAATCTATTATTCGATATAAAATAATATAGACAAAATAAGTAAAATTAATTGAATATATAAACATATTATGATATTGTTTATATATAATGACAAAGGAGAATAAATATGAAAAATATAGATAATTTAACTCTGAAAGATTTAAAGAATGGATATGAATTATGTGATAATAGTTATAAATGTATTTTTTGTGATGAAGAATTTCAAAATGGTGAAATTTATAAGCATGAAGATCGTTTTTATGATGCTAAGGCAATGGTTAAAAATCATATACATGATGTGCACAATAGTGTTTTATATGAATTATTAGAACTTGATAAAAAACAGAATATGCTTAGTAGCGTTCAAAAAAGAATGCTTTCATACTTTGCAGCAAAAAAAACAGATAAAGAAATTTCGGAATTAACTAAGACATCATTGTCAACGGTTCGCCAGCAACGTTATCAATTAAAAGAAAAAGCACGGCAAGCCAAAGTTTTATTGGCTATATACGAGCTCTCAGCGGACGCGAAAGACTTTAAAGCGTACATTGATATACATCAAAGCGCGAGAATGGTTGATGATCGCTATTTAACAACACTAAAAGAAGAACAAGAAATTTTGAATAAGGTATTTGAATTTGACCCTAAACTTAGAATGAAAGTGTTTCCGGCAAAACAAAAACAAAAAGTTGTTGTATTAAAGAGGATTGCTGAACAACTATGCGATGATAAAAAATATACAGAGAAAGAGATCAATATGTTTTTAGAGTCAATATATGATGATTATGTCACATTGAGAAGGTATTTAATAGAATATGGTTTTTTAGAACGTACAGATGATGGACAATGGTATTGGAAGCCTTAAATATGATAATTTAGTATATATAAAAATTACATAATATACATTATGCGAAGTAAAGTATATTTATAATCAGAATATGAAAGGGTTTAATTAATAAAAAAACAGTTACCTACTTTTAAAAGTGATAACTGTTTTTCTATTTATAATTATTTTTAAATGTAACTACTTTTACTTAACTGCTTCTTTGAATGCTTTTGCTGCTTTGAATTTTGGTGCTTTAGAAGCTGCGATTTGAAGCTTTTCACCAGTTGCTGGGTTAACCCCTTGGCGAGCAGCTCTTTCAACTACTTCAAATTTACCAAAACCAGAAATATCAACTTTTCCACCTTTTGCTACAGCATTAGTAATTTCTTCGAAAACTGTTTCAACAGCAGTAGTTGCATCTTTCTTAGTTACTCCAATTTTTTCGGCCAATACTTCAGCCAACGCTTTTTTGTTTAATGTTTCCATATCTTATACCTCCGAACATCTAAATACATTATATTACTCACAACTTTAAAAAGCAACCAATTTAATAGGAATATTAAGCTTTTTTTATACTTTCATTAAATCTAAAACAACTTCCCCAGCAATCATGATTCCAGCCACATTAGGGACAAAAGCAACACTACCTGGTATTTGCTTTCTTGAGCTTGTTTCATTGCTCTCAAAGGGCTTTATAGGCTTTTCAGAAGATGCTAGTACTTTCACTTTGTTTATATGTCGTTTTTTTAATTCTCGTCGCATAACTTTTGCTAAGGGACAATATGATGTTTTGGATATATCACAAATTTCTAGTTTGGATGGATCCAACTTATTTCCTGTACCCATGGAACTAATTATTTGAATATTTAAGGTTTTTGCTTTTTCAATTAATAATATTTTAGCACTAATAGTATCAATGGCATCTACAATATAATCAAACGTATGAAAATCAAAGGTATCAATGGTATCTTCTAATACAAATGTTTTATATGTATGAACGACAACATCAGGATTGATATCTAATAACCGTTTTTTCATGACATCTACTTTATATTGATTAAGCGTTGAATGAAGAGCAATAATTTGACGGTTTAAATTAGTTAAACTAACAGTATCATTGTCAATAATAGTAATCTCCCCTACTCCACTGCGAACTAATGTTTCAATGCAATTTCCACCAACGCCACCAACTCCAAATATAGCAACATGTGACTTGTTTAATTTCTTAATACCATCATTGCCCAATAGCATTTGTGATCTTGAGAAAGCATTCATTTAACTATTCTGCCTTTAATTCTCTTAGCATAAGATCTTTTGCACTTGTTTTTGGTTCTTTGCCTTCATAAAGAATTTTATAAGTTTCGTTGATGATTGGCATATCGATATTATTTTTTGTGGCAATTTCATGAACGACCTTTGCAGTACGAACTCCTTCTACAGTATTTTTATTTTTATCCCAAAAGATATCAGCGCTATTTTCTTTACCTACTTCATAACCTGCTTGGAAATTACGAGAATGAGGACTAGTACAAGTTACAATTAGATCCCCTATTCCAGTTAATCCCATGAATGTTTCTCTTTTACCACCCATGAACATTCCAAAACGTATCATTTCATTTAATCCACGGGTAATTAAGGCAGCTCTAGTGTTATCTCCATATCCAATTCCAGATAATACACCACTTGCAACGGCAATTGCATTTTTTAAGGCAACTCCAACTTCACTACCAATTTCATCACTTCCTGTATATATACGAAAATATTCATTTGAAAATTCTCGTTGTACAATTTTTGCATCTTCCTCATTTAAAGAAACAGCACTAACTGTAGTTAAAATTCTTTGAACAACTTCTTCTGCATGTGATGGTCCGATTAAAGATACAACACTGCTTAATTTACTTTCAGGAATTGTTTCCCTAATGACTTCAGACATTCTTTTATTTGTTTTAGGATGAAATCCTTTTGATGTGTTTACAATAATTGTTTTCTTTTTCAAGTATGGTGTGATGCGTTTACAAACATCTTCGATTGCAATCGTTGGAACACTTAAAACAACAATATCGCTACCCTTAACAATTTCAATATCTGTTGAAGCTTTTATATTTGGATTTAAGGTAACACCCTTAAAAAAGAAACTATTTTGATGATGTTCATTAATGTCAATAATTTGACTTTCTTCAATCCCCCATATGGTAACATCTATACCATTATCAGCTAAGACTTGAGCAATCCCAGTTCCCCAGCTTCCACTTCCAATAATTGATACTTTCATACTTTCCCTCCTAACGCTCTCTAGCACGAGCGATAATACGTATTGTAGTTCCTGTAAAGTTAAATGTTTCACGTAAACGGTTTTCTAAAAAACGTCGATATGAAAAATGTAGCAAATCAGGATTATTCACAAATAGTACAAATGTTGGCGGACCAACATTTACTTGTGAAGCATAATATATTTTCAACCTCAACCCTTTATGAGTAGGAGGCGGAGTAATCAGTTGTGCATCTAAAATAACCTCATTGATTACATTAGTAGGAATACGTAATAACGAATTTTCATGAACTTCATCAATTAATGGCAATAAGGTTTGGATACGTTGGTTGTTGAGTGCGGACACAAAAGCAATTGGTGCATATGATAAGTATTGAAATTCTGTGTAAATTTCTTTTTCAATCTTATTCATAGTAGTTTCATCTTTATTTACTGTATCCCACTTATTGTAAACAAGGATAACACCTTTTCCAGCTTCATGAGCAAAACCTGCAACATGTTTATCTTGTTCACGAATGCCTGCTTCCCCATCAAGAACAACCAAAACTACATCACTTCTTTCGATAGCACTCATAGCACGCAAAATAGAATATTTTTCAATATTCTCATATATTTTTCCGCGTTTTCGAATTCCAGCAGTATCTATGACAACGTAATTTTTATTGTTTTGCTTAAAAGGTGTATCAACAGCATCTCTTGTGGTTCCTTCAATGTTTGATACAATTACACGATCTTGTTGCAAAATTGCATTTACAAGACTTGATTTACCAACATTTGGTCTACCAATAACACAAAAGCTAGTCATGTTTTCATATTCTTTATGTTTAACTGATTTAAAAGAATCCATAATAGCATCTAAAATATCACCAATTCCAATCCCATGTACACCACTTACAGCAATAGGATCTCCTATTCCTAAATTATAAAATTCGTAAACATTAGCTTGTAATTGAGTATCATCGATTTTATTAACAGCTAAGATGATTGGTTTTTGTGTTTTTCGCAAAAGACTGGCAATGTATTCGTCATCTTTTGTAACTCCATCAATTCCGCTAACTACAAAAATGATAGAGTCAGCTTCTTCTAAGGCAATCTCTACCTGCATTTGTATTTCTTCTTTAAATGGTTGATTTTCTAATTGAATACCCCCAGTATCGATGATTCTAAATTCTTTTGTAAGCCATTCAGCTTTTCCATAGATACGATCTCTAGTTACTCCAGGAGTATCTTCTACAATTGATTTTCTCTCACCAATAATTCGATTAAAAACGGTTGATTTACCAACGTTTGGGCGTCCAACAATAGCTGTTATTCCACTAATCATATAGTTTTCATTCCTTTTCTTTTTTCTTAATCACTTCTAAAATTTTATCTAGAACTTGTTGAATTGATAATGTTGAAGTATCAATTTCAACAGCATCATCAGCTTTTTTTAAAGGTGATATCTTCCGGTTTATATCTTGAAAATCACGTTTCTCTATATCTTTATAAATATCTTCATAATCCACATCAATGTTTTGATTTTCATATTCTTGATAACGTCTTTTTGCACGAGCTTCAACAGAAGCAACAAGAAATATTTTAATATCCGCATCCGGCAATACAACGGTACCAATATCACGACCATCAAGAACAAAACCTTTTGATTGTGCAATGTTTTGTTGAATATGCACGAGTTTTTCACGAACGAATGGAAGTTGAGCAATACTGCTTGTGCGCATACTAATTTCATTCGTTCGTATTTTATCATTTACATCAATTTCATTTAAAAGAATATGGCCCTCATTAGAAAAAGAAATCGTAATTTCATTCATCATATCTTCCAATCTTTTTGTGTCATTCAAATCAATTCCATAATATAAACTAGCATAGGCACAACAACGATACATTGCTCCTGTATCTAAATGTACATATTTTAATTTCTTTGCTAATAACTTTGCAATGGTACTTTTCCCCGCGGCACTAGGCCCATCAATAGCAATGTTAATCATTAAATGATTCCTCCACTAATTAGCCAATAAACAACGATTCCAATAACTGCAAGCAACATGAAAATCAACACACTGATAATAATATTTAATAAACGATTATTTTTTCCTACACCATCATTAAGAGAAGTTAATTCTTCTTCATATTCATCTAATTGTGTTCTCAGTTTTAAAGTTTCTTCAAATAGTTGCTCATTGGATAGCGAAGCAGATGTTGAATCATTAACATCCATTTCTTCAAAATTATCATTTTCAAGCGCTTGTTGTTCAGCAACAAGTGTATCATTTACTGATTGGATAGGAGTCGTGTCCTTTACTTCGTCTATTACATTTATATCAGATGTTTCATCTTTTTCTACTTCAATAGGCTTTTCTTGTAACAGGTTTTCTTGTGCCAATAGTTCTTGCACTTGTTTTGCAATTTCACGCGTTGTTGCCATAGCATCTTCATGATTGTTTTCATCATGATAAATTGGTTTATCTTCAACTATGATTTCTTCTACTTGCTTATGTTCTGGTTCGATAAGAACATCTTTTTCTATATCTGTTGGTAGTACATCCTTTTCAGCTTCAACTTTTTCCATATATGAAGCCCGCTTTTCTCTTTGTTTTGCAGAGAGTTGCTGTAATATATCTAAGCGAGTATCTTCATTTTCACGAACTCCTTTTTTCATATTATATTCACGGACTTCTTGGATGAAACTATCCAAGTATTCGTTTTTAAATTCACCTGTTTCTTCAACAAGATGACTACTCTTAGTTTCTCTTTTGTGTGACGGAGAATATGTTTCCTCCATTTGATTTGAAGATTTTCTTTCCAACCCTTCAAGTGCTTGTTGCACAATTTCTTGATCATCATTTTTTTGATCAATTGAATTTCTTAAATCCTCATATTTTTTAACTCTAGAATTTTCACCCATATCGAAACCTCCATCTTTAACATTATACCAAAATCTATATGAAAAACCTACTAAATAAGAAAAAAACACTCTAGAAATAAGAGTGTTTTCTAATTAAGCTCTTCCTGCGTATTTTCCATCCGATGTAGAAACTAAAATAACTTCATCTTGTCCAATAAATAATGGAACACGAACAGTATATCCAGTTTCTAAGACAGCATTTTTTTGTGCATTTGTTGCTGTGTCACCTTTTACTGCAGGCTCGCTTTCAACAATTTGTAATGCCACTTTGTCTGGTAATAATAAACCTAAGATTTCTCCTTCAAACATGGTTAAGGTAACATTGTCATTTTCTTTTAGAAAATTCATTTCCCATTCAATATTTGTTTTAGGAACTTCCACTTGTTCATAAGTTGATGTATCCATAAACATCAATGCTTCTCCTGCATCATATAAATATTGCATTTCTTTTTTATCAATATGAGCTGGTTGAATTTTATCTCCACTTCCAAAGCTCAATTCAACATTTGATCCAGTACGTAAGTTTCTTACTTTTGCTTTGATTGTAGTTGCACTACGTGCTGTTTTATTATGAGAATAATCTAAAACAACATAAATATTTCCTTCATGTTGAATTGTTACCCCTGGTTTTAGTTCGTTAGATTGTAACATAAGTATCTCCTTTTTTTCTCTTTAATTGTAATAAAAATGTATAAATTGTCAATATTTGATGCTTATCGACGTTTTTTAAGTTTTGATTTGAACTTCTTTTTTCCACCCATTTGCGGTTGCATCGCATTAGGATTAGCAAGTGCATTCATATCTGGCATAGAGCCATTTTGTTGCATTCTAGCCATTTGCACCATCATCTGTTTTGTTTTTTCAAATTGTGATAGCAATCGGTTTACATCACTTATTTGTGTTCCACTTCCCATAGCAATACGTTTTTTTCGACTTGAACGAATCACATCTGGATGTTCTCTTTCATAAGCTGTCATACTTTGTAACATCGCTTTAGATGATTTTAATTTATTATCTGTTTTCAACTCATCCATATTTCCTGCCATTTGACCCATTCCAGGAATCAATTTCATAATTTTTGATATTGAGCCCATTTTGTTAACTTGTTCTAATTGAACAAGCATATCATTTAAATCAAATTTTCCATCCATCATTCGTTGAGCACTTTTTTCAGCTGCATCTTTATCCATTTTGGCCTCAGCTTGCTCAATCAATGTCATAAGGTCACCCATACCTAGAATACGTTCAGCCATACGATCAGGATAGAAAATATCTAAATCATCAATTTTCTCTCCTAAACCAACAAATTTTACTGGAACATTAGTAATAGCACGAACAGATAGGATTCCCCCACCACGAGCATCACCATCAAGCTTTGTAAGAACCAATCCAGTAACATCAAGGCGCTCATGAAAAGATTGTGCAACATTTACAATATCTTGCCCTGTCATGGCATCAACCGTTAATAAGATATCATCAGGTTTTACTACTTTCTTAATATCTTCTAATTCTTGCATTAATTGCTCATCGATATGTAAACGACCTGCTGTATCAAACAATACAGTGTCATATGCATGATCTTTTGCGTACTGTAAAGCGTTTTTAGCAGTTGTAAGGGCATCGACTTCAATACCTTCGCTATAAACTTCTACATTAATTTCTTTTCCTAATGTTTGTAATTGTTCAATGGCAGCAGGACGAACAACATCACATGCAGCAAGTAAGATTTTTCGATTTTTCTTCTTTACTAAAACATTTGATATTTTAGCAGATGCTGTTGTTTTCCCAGTCCCTTGAAGCCCTACCATCATGATTGTTGTGATTCCCTCTTCTTTAAAATTTAAAGGACTCTCACTTTCACCTAATAAAGAAACAAGTTCATCGCGTACAACTTTTACAACCATCTGTGATGGGTCTAATGAATCCATCACTTCTGTTCCAAGAGCTTTTTCTTTGATATTAGCAATGAAATCTTTAACGACTTTATAATTAACATCAGCTTCCAAAAGTGACATTCGCACTTCTTTCAGCATATCATCCATATTTTTTTCTGATAATTTTCCTTTACCAGTAATATTTTTAAACGCTTTATTTAAACGGTTTGTTAATGAATCAAACATATATATCCACCTCTCTCAAAGTAAAACTGCATTAGCATTATATCAAAAATATAAGAAAAATAATATCGTTTTTATGATTTATCCTTGATAAGTATATAAAATAAAATGTATTGTGACATCAAAATTATTCACCATGATAAGATTTTCTTTTGCACTTTTCGCTGTTTTAAAACTATATGGTGTCATTTCATACAAATTTAACAGCTCTTTATTTGTTAAAGAAAGTGTGTATTTTATCTCTTTTGTATCTAAGACTGTAAATTCATTTAATTGTTTTTCTTCGTTTTTATATGCCTTTTCATATAATAAATCTTTTAACTCCCATAAGTGATCACTACCTGGATCAACTTTGATAAGAATTCCCTCTTTTTTTAAAATTCGTTTGAATTCGTTTGTCGCACTAGGTGCAAAGATATTCAAAATCACATCAACAGAATGATCATGAATTGGTAATTGAAAAATACTAGCTAAAAAATAATGAACTATATTGGTGCGTTTTGCTGCATAACGTAAAGCATTTTTACTCATATCAAAAGCATATAATTCACTGTTCAAATGTTCAGCAATGGTATTGGTATAATACCCTTCTCCACACCCAGCATCCACTATTATCTGAGGTTGTTTTTCTTTTAGCAACTCAATAAGTGCATCTTGTAAAGGTTTATAATGATTGCATTCTAAAAAGGCACGACGTGCCTCTACCATACTTTTGCAATCACCACTGTGTTTGGAACTTTTTAATAGCAAATTCGTATATCCCTCTTTTGAGACATCAAAAGAATGCTTGTTTTCACAAATATATTGATGATCCCTTTTATTTAGTTTATGGTTGCATACAGGACAAATTAAGATATTAGAATAGGTCTTCATAGTCCTGTTCTTTCTGATGATAAATATTTATTGATTCCATTTTTTGAATAGATAATTCAATTTCCTTTTTAAAATCAAATTTTTCTTCCATCCTTAAGACTTTATCAAGTTTTGGCTTAGTAGTAGGTTTTTTTGGTGTGAAAATAGTACAACAGTCTTCAAAAGGTTGAATAGAGATATCATAAGTGTCAATTTTTTGTGCAATATCAATGATTTCCAATTTATCCATACAAACAAGTGGACGTAAAACAGGAATATCTACAACCTTTCCGATTACATCCATACTCTCTAAAGTTTGCGAAGCAACTTGACCAAGGCTTTCGCCATTTACAATTGCTAAACAATTTTGTTTTTTGGCGATATCTTGTGCAATTCGATACATCATTCTACGCATGATGGTAATCGCATAACTCTCATAAGCATTTTTATAAATGGCTAGTTGTAAATCAGTAAAAGGAATAATATGAAGGCGAATATGGCCTTGGAATCGAGCGATTTTCGAAGCCAATTCTTTCACTTTATCTAAGGCTTGCTGTGAAGTATAAGGCGGAGAAGCATAATGAATACATTCTATTGCAACGCCACGTTTCATCGCTTCATAGCAGGCTACTGGTGAATCAATTCCACCAGATAACATAACTAAAGTTTTTCCACTACTACCTACAGGATATCCACCTGCACCTTTGATACGATTGGTCATAATATATGTATAAAATTCCCTTACTTCTACTTGAATTCTCAAATCAGGTTTTTTCACATCAACTTTTAAATCTGTAGATTTTAAAATATCTGTAGCACATGCACGATTAATCTCATCACTTGAATACAAAAAAGCCTTGTGATGACGACGTGTATCCATTTTAAAGGTTTTACCTTCAAAATCTTTTGCTGCTTGCAAAGCAACAGCTTTGATTTCTTCCAAATCAGATTTTACTTTTATAGCTAAAGAAAATGAAGAAATACCAAATACATAAGACAGTTCCTCACAAACTTTTTCATGGTCTTCCCCATTTAATAAAATATATAATCGATCATGAGAACGTTCAAAAGATAGAGCAGAAAAAGGCTTTAAAATTCTTTTTAAATTACTCAAAAGTTGTTTGATAAAATCTTTTTTATTTTTTCCTTTGGTAGATAATTCACCAAAGCGAATTAAAATATATTCATATTCTCTATGTTCTGTATTCATCAATAATCTCCTTTATGCTTTTTAATAAAAATTGTATTTCGGCTTTTGTATTAAGATGAGATAAACTAACACGAATTCCTCCAAGTGCACGTTGCTCATCATATCCCATTGCTAAGATTGTATGTGATGGCGTCCTTGTTCTCGATGAACAAGCACTTTGGGATGAAACAAAAATATTACGTTGGTTTAATGCATTCATCATAATTTCACTATTTATGGAAAGACATGAAAAATTCAAAATATATGGGGTTCCACCAATAGAAGAGTTTAATACAATATCATCAATTTCTTGTAGTCCTTCCCATAATAACTTCCATAATTCATTTACTTTAGTTGTGTGTTCAACTTGCCCATCCAAAGCCATACGAATTGTTTTAGCAGCAACAATAATAGCAGGAGCATTTAGTGTACCACCACGCAGCCCTTGTTCTTGTTGTCCACCATTAATTAACGGCAACAATTGAATGTTTTCTTTTTTTATTAATACTCCACAACCCTTCACCCCATAAATTTTATGTGTTGTGAAAGTAAATAAATCAATGTTCTTAAGTGAGAAAGCATGTTTACCAAGAATTTGAACTCCATCAGACATAAAAACAATTCTAGTGTTCTTTTTTAAGTGTTCGCCAATTGCTTCGATTTCTTGAATACTACCTACTTCGTTATTTACAGACATTAAAGAAACCATAATTGTATCTTTTTGAATCGCTTGTTTAATCATATCCAAAGTAACATTACCTTTTTTGTTTACAGGTAAGTACGTAACTTGAAAACCAAATTCTTCTTCCAATTGTTTTAATGCATTTAAAACAGAAGAATGTTCCATTTTACTTGTGATAATATGGTTACCACGATGTTTGTTTTTTAAGGCAAAACCTTTAATCGCAAAACTATTGGCTTCACTTGCTCCAGAAGTAAAAAAAACTTCACTTGGCAAGACACCTAATAATTTTGCGATTTTTTCTCTACTTGTTTCAACTAGTTTGTGGGTTTCTAAACCAATGCTATACATAGATTCAGGATTGACATAATATGTTTTCAACAATTTACAATAGGTCTCATAGATGGATTCATCAATTGGTGTACAGGAAGCATAGTCAAAATAATAGCTATGATTGGGTTGCTTCATTGAAGTCTGCTCCTTTTTTTACTAAATTTTCATAAGCACCAGGATGTAATTTCTCAATAATTGACATGGCAATTTTTAATGATTTTGTATATTGTCCATTATTAAAGCATAATTCTGCACGTGTAAGTTCAGAATCCACTTCCATGTATTCACTGCGGTATTTATTACCAAAGATAATAGCATTTTCTACCATAATAGCCATTCCAACAAGATTATTCACACTGTTGTAAAGTGTATAAATATAGTCAATACCTTCTTGAAGTTTAGCATTTAATAATTCTACATCAAGAGGTGTGTTATTGAGTACTTCTTTTATTTCAATAACATAGCAATTGGCCTTAATAATATCATCATCATATTTTTCACTGATAGAAGGAAGATGGTTTTTGGCAATTTTAGTTCTTGTTTCATTAACTATCAACTGCAATTTAATTAGTTGTTGTTTTGCTCTTTCTTCATCGCTACAAGCATTATCTAAGCGTTCTGACATATCTTTCGCTTCATCTTCTAAACGTACTGTATCACTCGCTAACTCTTCGTAAGAAAGCAATAATGTAGAATAAGGAACACTGTTTTCACTAACTACCTTTTCCAAACGAAAACGTTGTTCATTTAAAGAATCTAGACTTTCATCTAAACCTGCTAATTTTGCTGTCCAATTTTCAAAACCAAAACGTTTATGCACTTTATCATAAACCTCTTTGATTTTTTGGATTTTTTGATTTAATAACTTTATACGTTCAAATAAAATATTTACTTTTTCATGAATCGTAGCAAAGGCATGTAATTCTTTCTCAATATCATCCTTCATCTGTACGATACGAATTTCACAATCATCAATATCTTTATCAATACTTGATAGTGTTCCTACACTCAACTTAGATAAAATATCACTTAGAAGTTCATTTACTACATCCAAATGTTTCTCGATTTCTAAGTGTTCTAAATAAACTCCTTTTGCTTTTGATGAACTATACAAATATTGAAGTTCATCTACTGCACCAACAAGCGTTACCTTTACTTCTTCATAATATGGTGGTAATTTATCTAATGCAACTTCAAAAGAATCTAGCTCACTTTGAATATCATTTTGCTTATCTGCAGCCTTATCAAATTCACTTGCGAACATCCACTCTTCAAAAACAGAGAACATGTCTTCTATATTTTTTAACAAGCCATCAAGATATTCCACACTTTGATGATAACTAGAGCGATTTTCATTCAATTGATTTTTTGCTTTTCTAAAACGATCTTTTAATGTGTTGATATTTTCACGTTGTGTGTTTTCCTGTTTCAAGACCTCTTCTAACTTAGTATCTAACTCTGTAATTGCTTCTGTAGATTTTGCTACTACATCCATAATGGAATCAATTGCTTGGTTAGCCTTTTTGATTTTCTTACTATATACATAATCATCAATTTCAGCCAAAATAACACTATACTCTTTTAACAATTCCTGAGAATTTTCATATTCTTTTTGATATTCTTTTATGTTGTCTTCAAGCGCTTTATTAACTTTTGATAAAGCAACAGCTTTATTGAGCTTAAAAGATAAAGGAATACCCTTCAACTCTGTATATTTCAATTCAATTGCTGCTAATTCTTTTTTCGCTTTTCCAATCCTTGTAGATCTTATTACAAGTGTAATTACAATAAGTACCACAATAATCAAACAACCAATTAAGATAATGTTCATAGTAACTTCCCTTTTCAATAAATTAATAAAATTTTCAATATCAAAAGCGCTATATATTTGCGCTTTATTGCTAAATAAATGTAAAAAATTATCCATATCAACACCTCTTACAATATTGTATCATATTTTCCTCTGTTTTAAAGTATTATTTGCATGATGAAAAGACAAAAAACATTGACAAACAAAAGTGCTTTTGCTATATTTAATAGGCATCATAAATAGCAGCATGCAAAGTCATATTAGTGTGCGTTAATAACGTTTTAGACGGGATAAGAGTAATTCGGCTGCCTTACATGAACGAAATTATCGTAAGTATTAACACCCTATCATGATGATTTGTACTGTTATTGTTTTGCATCTTGTAAAGCAATAAGGAGGAAATTAGTATGGCAAGAGTAACAAAACCAGTATTCAAGACGTCACGTCGTTTGAGTTTCTCTATCTTAGAAAGTGGAAAAGAATTTTCTAAAGGAAAACAACGTCAGTACGCTCCTGGACAACATGGTCCAACAAAAAGAATTAAATTAACAAACTATGGATTACAGTTAAGAGAAAAACAAAGACTTCGCTATATGTACCAAATGACAGAACGTCAATTCTATAATACATATAAGAAAGCAAGTAAGATGAAAGGAGTTACAGGTAATAACTTCCTATTCTTATTAGAATCAAGACTAGACAACCTTGTATATCGTATGGGGTTTGCATCAACTAGAAGAGGTGCACGTCAACTTGTTAACCACGGACATTTATTAGTAGATGGAAAGAAAGTAGACATTCCTTCATACTCAGTAAAACCTGGACAAACAATCGAAGTAAAAGAAAAATCAAAAAACTTAGCAGTTATCAACGAATCTTTAGATGCAGTATTTAAGGCTCCTGCATTTGTAGATGTAGATAAAGCAAAAAAAGCTGGTAAATATATTCGTCTTCCAGAGCGTAATGAATTAAACTCTGAAATTAATGAATTATTGATTGTAGAATTCTACAACCGCTAATCAGTGAAAAAAGCATTCATTTGAAAAATGAATGCTTTTCTTTTATCTTATTCTAAAATGGAAACTTTCTCAGCTATGAATTCATAGTTTGGATAAGTGACATTATCTTCACTAGTATAAGGATTTGTTTGGATCCTACCTTTTATAGCAATGTTAGAGCCAACTTTACATAAATCATTACAGCTCTCTGCAATTCCTCTCCATAATGTACAAGTAATATCATCATACTCGTATTCATTATTAGAATTTTTAAAATTTCTGCGTACAATCAACGTCAAATGCGCATATTTAACACTATTTGATGTTTCTTGTACGACTGGTAATTCTTTTAACTTCCCTACTATAACAAATTGATTTAACATAAGTACCTCTTTTCTTACTTTCTAGTATATATATTCATAAAAAATAGAATTATTCCTAAAAAATAACAAATAAAAAAGAGGGCCATTTTATATGACTCCTCGTTTAGGTACTGATTACACTGCTTTTTTTGGCTCAATTAATATTTTGCTATGATTTTTTTGATCGATAAGTTGATATGCCTTATATAAATCTTCCTTTGTTATTGTTTCAATCATTTCTAAATTTTTGAAGAAATCAATATTACTAAAATACATACGCATAAAACTAATACTAATAGCTTCAAAACTATTAAGCGAATTGATATTTGTTCCAAAATAACGTTTTTTCAAATTTGATAATTCGTTTTCATCAAAAGCATCCAAGTGTAACATTGTGGTTTGAATCATTTCGAAAAATGAATCGGTCTTTTTTGTTTCATTAGAAAATAACAAAATACCATAATCAGGTCCTATTTCAACCTCATAACTAAAGGCATCATTGATGATTTCATCATCTAGCCATACTTGGTATTGTTTTGAAAGTGGTGAGAAAGCTAAATCTAATAATAAAGTTAAACACCATTCAATTTTACTGGCCTCAAATCCATTTTTGATACCATCAAATTTATAAACATCAGCAACTTTAGTAGTTGAAATATCCATAGCAATAGATTGAATTGTTTTCCCCACTGCTTTAGGTTCATCATAATATACACGTTTTGCATCATGTAAACGCGGAAAATCTTTTTGTGCTTGATTTTTTTTGATTTCATCTAAAATGATAGTTGGATCCATTGCACTAACACCTACTAAAATCATTTTGGAAGGATGATAGTTTAGTTTATAACACTCTTGAAGTATATCGTATGTAATTGCTGTTACACTTTCAGCAGTTCCACCAATATCATTACGTAATGGATGCTTTTGAAAGATAGATTCAAAGGATTCACTGAACAAACGTGAATCACTCATCTGTTTATACATCTCTAACTCTTGAATAATAATCCCCTTTTCCTTTTCTACTGATGCTTCTGTAATAGTTAATTCTTGAACAAAATCAAGCAACAAATGAAGTGGTTTTATTGGATTATTGGTAGTTGAAAAATAATAAGCTGTTTCATTATAAGAAGTAAAAGCATTTACATTTGCTCCTAAACTAGAAAATTCTTCCATTACATCTTTCCCTTCTTTTTCAAACATCTTATGTTCTAAAAAGTGGGCAACCCCATGTGGATATGTATGAATAACATTGTTTTCATCAAGTTGTTCAGAATCACGTCCTCCAAAAGGTGTAGCAAATACAAAATTAGACTTCTTGAATCCAGGTTTTTGCCAAATAACAACATGCAAACCATTTTCTAAAGTTTCTTCAATATAAGACTCTTCGAATCGTTTATTTTCAATTTTATTCATGTGCACCCTCCTTTGTTAGAACGAAAGTTGATAAGTATTTGCAGTTTGAAAATACTTCCTTAATATCCTCACGCTGAACAACTTTGATTTTTTCAATGATATCTGAAACCTTTTGTGTATTATTCAACAAGATATTACGATAAGCAAAATTTAAAATTCCAAATTGATCATCTTGTTGATTTGTCATCATATTTATTAACATTTCTTTTATTGTGGAAATACTTTCATCTGGAAAATCTCCAGTACAAACACGATGAAATTGCTCTTTGATTAAATCAATTGTTTTATTAACGTTTTTTGGGTCAACTCCTACATTAACAAGCATTCCCCCATCATAGGCTAATAAACTAGATGAAATAGAGTAACAAAGGCTATGTTTTTCTCTCACCTCACGAAATAGTAATGAAGAAGGTGTTTGGCCAAAAATTGCATTGGCAACCTGCAGACTCCAAAAAGATTCATCACTGTTTTTAATATTTGTTTGATATGCCATCGTGATGTAGGCTTGTGAAATATCACGATTTTCTTCATAGTAATCTTGAATATCAGTTGCATGTAAAGAATAAGAACTATTTGCTATATTTGAAATATTTTTTTGATTAAAAATAGTTTGTAATTTTGATTTACTTTCTTCTTCATCTACATCACCTACTACTAGAATATCAATATCATCATTTTCAATCATATTATGATAAACTGCATACAAGTCTTTTAGCGTTAGTTTTTTGATATTATCAATTTGATGAATCGCTTGAATTCCTAATGCCTGCCCTTTTCCAATCAATGCCGATGTGGCAACGGGTGAATATTGTGCAGGTTCATCAATAATACGTGCAATCTTTGATAACGTAATTCGTTTCGCCTCTTCCACAAACATAGCATTAAACATGCCATCTTTATCCAATAGCGGACGGTAAATGAAATCAGACAATAATTTTATGACTTCATCAAATAAATTAATATCATTTTGAATAAAACTAGAGTTGATAAATTTGGAACGCAATTCAACAACTTGTGTGTTTCCATAAGTGACATAATTACTTGATAAAGAAGCCCCATACAATTCGTTTAAGCGATTGACTACAGCTTGTTTGTCTGGATATTTTGCACATACATTGCTTAACAAATCACTTAAAATCATTTTACCTGCAATAGTGTTTTCACTTAGGTTTGAGCGAAAGCGAACACTAACAATAACATTTTTAAATTTAGTTTCTTTAATAATTTTTATATTCATAGACACTCCTTATTTTAAGAAAACGATCATGTAGATCATTATTCTTCCATCATCGTTTCATTTTTAACATATACTTCGCGAGGCTTTGATCCATTTGCAGGACCAATAATACCATTGGCTTCCAATGTGTCTACAAGTCTTGCAGCACGTGAATAACCAATTGAAAATTTTCGTTGAATAAAAGATGTGCTCGCTTTTCTAGATTCAATTACAAACAATTTAACATCTTCATACAAAGGGTCATTAGAGTCACTGTGTCCACTTTGCTGGTCAACTGCCTCTAAACGTACAAAGGTATCTTCATAGTGTGGTTTTCCTTGTTTAGCGCAGTAGTCAGCAATTAATTTCACTTCATCATCGGAAACAAAGCATCCCTGCACTCGAATAGGATTATTCTCGCCTTGTGGAATATATAACATATCTCCTAAACCAAGAAGTTTCTCTGCCCCTTGTTGATCAAGAATGGTCCGTGAATCAATCGCACTTGAAACTGCAAATGCAATTCGACTAGGAATATTGGCTTTGATAACCCCAGTAATTACGTCAACACTAGGTCTTTGTGTAGCAACAACCAAATGAATTCCTGCAGCTCTAGCTAATTGGGTAATTCTTTGAATACTTGCTTCTACATCTTTGGCAGCTACTAACATTAAATCGGCTAACTCATCAATAATAACAACAATCCATGGCATTTTCTCAAGTGGCTCATCATGACTATCTAAATATTGATTGTAGCCTGAAATATTACGAACTCCAGCTTTTGAAAACAACTCATAGCGATCTTCCATCATCTTTACTACAACTTTTAAAGCCCGACTTGCTTCTTCACCATCGGTGATTACAGGTCCTATTAAATGGGGTATATTCATATATTGTGTAAATTCAACTTTCTTAGGGTCGATTAACAACAGTTTTACCTCATCTGGTGTGGCTCTCATCAAAATAGATGTAATGATACTATTTACACATACGCTTTTTCCACTACCAGTTGCTCCTGCAATAAGTAGATGAGGCATTTTGTTCAATTCACCGTATACACAGTTTCCCATCAAGTCTTTACCTAATGCGAATAACAATTTTTTATGTTCACTGCCTGGAGGTATTTGACGCATCAAATCACGAATATTAACGAGTGTTTTTTCTTGGTTAGGAATTTCAATACCAACCGTACTCTTTCCTGGAATCGGTGCTTCAATACGAATATCTTTAGCAGCGAGTCCCATTTTTATATCTTGTTGTAAATTGCTAATACGATTTACACGAACCCCCATTTCAGGTTTTAATTCAAACTTTGTAACACTTGGACCAATATGGGTAGCTACTAACGTAGCTTCAACACCAAATTGGTTTAATATGTGAATCAATCGTTTTCCAGATTCATTCGCTGCACTTGCATTTGCACCACTTTTTCCACTGCGTTTTGGAGCATTCAATAATGTAAGTTTTGGTAATGAATAATTTGAAAAATTTTCTGTATATGGAGCATCTGTAATAATAGGTTGTACTTTCGCAACCTTTTTTTCTGTTTTTGGTTTCTCAATAATGTCATCCACATCAAGAAAATTAGATGGTTCACTAGTTGTAGGATTGTTTAATAAATCTGCATAATCTTCAACAGGAACTTCTGGTTCTTCATATTGGAAAAATTCTGGTTCCGTATCATCTTCAATGTTTTTGGTATCACGTTTTCTAAACAAGTGAATGATTCCTTTTGGAATATTAAGCAAAAGGTGTCCTAGTTTATTTCTACCCTCTTTATCTAAAACAATCAATAATGATAATAATGATAACATCACTAATATAATATAGGTACCACTACGATCAAATAACATCGATGATAAACTATATAGGAAGGCTCCAATAATTCCACCTCCTGCGTGAAAGGTACCATTGAATATAAACTCTGTATTCCTTGTGTAATAATTTAACACTTTCATTCCAGTAGCACGAGTTTCCATTGTTGTTGCTAGGAATGTTAAACAAATAACAAATAATAAAACACCAACAAAGATGTAACGTTTCCCTAAAGAAGAAAAACTCTTTTTAACCATATAATAAAGAGAAGCAAGAATAATCATAATGTATACAAAGGGACATAAATCACCTACTACATATCGCATACAATGATTTAAAAATTCTCCTACTAAACCAACATTCAAACCACCAATTAAAGCAATTGTAATAATAATTAAATTATAAATATAAAGAAGAACTTCATTTTCTATTAAAGGTTTGCTTTGTGACTTGCGTTTTACATTCTTTTTACGTTTTGTTACCTTTTTCTTTGCCATAATTCCCCCTAAGCTTTATTCGTTATCTCCAAAATAACTGGCAATACCATTGGTCGTTTTCCAGTTTCTTTCGAAAGATATTTTTGAATTTTATCTTTTGCTTCTTGACGGCACTCTAAATTGTCATAACGTCTATCTTTTACCGCCTTTTTTACTGTATCTTCCATGATTTTCATTACTTCCTTTACAAGATAATCAGCATCTTTTACATAAATTAAACCACGGGTTTGAACATCTATACCACTAACAATTTTTTTAGTTTTATTATCTAATGTAACACCAATGATCATAACACCATCCGTTGAAAGCCATTCTCTATCTTTTAAAACAACCCCTGTTACATCCCAGTTTGCATCACCATCAATCAAAGTATCTTCTAATTCTAAGATTTCATTAGTAGAAACTAACTTACGATTTACAAATTCTGCCATTTGACCATTATCCAAAAGAATGATTCTACTATCAGAGAATCCCATCTTTGAGGCTAAATTTGCATTTGTAATCAAATGACGATATTCTCCTTTAATTGGTAAATAATACTTTGGTTTAAACAAATAAATTGCCATTTTCAAATCTTCACTAGATGGGTGCATACTTGCAACATCTTTTGCTTTAAATGAATAGATTCTCCCACCTTCTTTATAGATTTCATTTTCCATGCTAACAGCTTCATGTTCTGTTCCACTAACAACCGGACTTGCAACAACAATCGTATCATCTTTTAATAACTCTACGTATTTGTCTTCATGCGTAGCAATGGTCGATACTTTCAAAAATAACCGTTTCCCTCTTCCTGTTACAAGAACCACTACATTTTTCATATTGTTATTAAAATCTTTTTTATCAATGATAGAATTCTTTGGCAATTTGTAATAACCAAGTTGTTCTAAATATTTTAATGTTTTTCGTAATTCGTTATCACGAATAAAAATCTTTTTCTTATGTTTTATAGCAATATCCAAAACCTCAAGAATACGATATAGACTTTGACGATAACAAGCAATAATAAAACGGCCTTCATTCGATTCGAAAATTGGTTCTAATTTGTTTGAAATATTATGTTTTGGCGCAGTGTGTCCTTCGTTTTCTGCAGCTATAGATTCATTCAACAAACATAATACACCTTCTTTACCGATTTCACTCAGTTCATTTAAATCACAAAGATACTCAGGTTGAAGAGCATTATAATCAATAATAAATTCTCCGCTGTAGACAATGTAACCTTGGCTGGAATGAATTGCAATTCCAAAATTATCTGGCGATGCATGAGTCATCGCAAAGGTACGAATTTCAACACCTTCTACTTTGAATTTTGAAGTTCGATCAATGATATTTAATATATAATCTTTAATTCCTTCTTGTGCCAGCAAATCACTAATAAACATAGACGTAAATTTACCAGTATATATAGGTAAATTCACTTGCCTCAATAAGAAAGGCAAAGCTCGCATAACATCATCATGGGCGTGGGTAATAAAAATCCCTCCGATGCGATCTTTGTTTTCAATTAAATATGTAAAATCAGGAATTACATACTCTACCCCTAACAGGGCATTGTCAGGAAACATAATTCCTGCTTCAATGATAAAAATGACATTGTTAACTTCTACAACAGTCATATTTTTCCCATTTTCATCTAGCCCTCCAAGGGCGAAAATTTTAACTTTATCCATAAAATAAACCTCTTTCTGTAAACGACACTTTTATTATGGTAGTGTCTTATATTCAATTCTATAAATGAAATATCTTTTGATATTATATCACAGATTAACGATAAAAAAGCCACAAATACTTCATCCATCAAGATTTTTCATTTACTTATTTGTTTTTGCGATAACCGATATGAAAATCTACTACATTTTCTAATGGCTCATTATGAGTGTAATGTGCTATGTTTTTTGCTACCAATTTCTCATATAAAGCTCTAGTAGCAGGATTTGCAAAAGTTCCTGAAACATGAGGCGTGATTATTAGATTATCTACATCCCACAAAGTATCTTGCTTAGATAGAGGTTCTTCATCAAAGACATCCAAATGTGCTCCATGTAAATGACCTGCATTCAAAGTATTTATTAAAGCTTCTATATCAAGGACATTAGAACGCCCAACATTCAACAATAAACTTCCCTGCTTCATTTTTTTAAATTGCTTCTTTCCCATCATAAGATCAGTATCTTTACTTTTAGGAAGCGCTAAACACACAACATCTGCTCTTTCTAGTAAATCATTTAAAGCATCGCTTTGATACATTTCATCAAACCCTTCAAGAAGATGATTAGATTGTCTACGGACTCCAATTGTATATCCACCTAAAGATTGTATGACTTTTGCATAGTGTTGTCCAATATCGCCAACACCAACAATTAAAAACACACTGTTGGCAATCAATTTTGTTTGATGAATTGGATCCCAAAGATGATCATTTTGATTCTTCATATATCGTTTAGCATTTCGCATGAGTGCGAGTGTATATAACAAAAGGTGTTCCCGAATTGTCAATCCAAAGGTTCCAGAAGCATTTGTAACAACGCAATCTTTTGGAATATCAGTTTCTTTATATTGATCATTGCCTGCAGAAAACAGCTGAATCCACTTAACTTTTTTCATATATGGCAAAAGTTTAGGATCAGGATTTCCAAATATAATATCGCAATCAACTAAATGCTCATTATCAATACTTAAAGTTTTATAGTAATGATACTCTCCAAGGGTTTCCATTTGGGTTTGTAAGGTATCAGAAAAACGGAATAAACTTATAATTTTCAAACTATTCACCTCGTTGATATTATACCATACTTCTTTATATATATATGTGGATATAAAAATCAAGATATGTTAAAATAACTGATACAGTAAAATTAAAGAAGGAATGGTTGTGAAAAAATTATGACATATAAAATTGGTTTGGATATTGGTTCAACAACGATTAAAGCAGTCGTTCTTGATGAACAAGATAATGTTGTATACAAAAGTTATGAACGCCATAAGTCAAGAGTTAGAGAAATGGCATTAGAAAAAATAATTGAACTAAAAGATTTATTGAAAGACAATAAAGTCAAGGTTGCTATCACAGGATCGGCAGGTCTTGGAATTGCCAATATGGGAGAATTACCATTTGTACAAGAAGTTTTTGCCACTACCAAGGCAGTAAAGAAATACCATCCGAAAAGCGATGTAGTAATTGAACTAGGTGGTGAAGATGCTAAAATAATTTTTCTTAAAGGAGCAGTTGAAGAGAGAATGAATTCAACTTGTGCAGGTGGTACAGGTGCTTTTATTGATCAAATGGCTTCCCTGTTAAATGTTGATTTAGAAACATTGGATACATTAAGTCAAAACTATACAAAGATATATCCAATCGCTTCCAGGTGTGGAGTATTCGCAAAGACAGATATACAACCATTAATCAACCAAGGTGCACAAAAAGAAAATATTGCAGCTAGTATTTTTCAAGCGGTTGTTGATCAAACAATCACAGGGCTCGCACAAGGAAGAAGAATTGAAGGTAATGTATTGTTTTTAGGTGGTCCTCTATCATTTAATAAAGGGTTACGAGAACGTTTTATAGATACGCTTAAACTAAATGAGGATGAAGCAGTTATACCAGATATGGGGCCTTATTTTGTGGGTCTTGGAGCAGCTATTTTTGCTGACAGTAACAATGAAAGTTATAGTTATCGTCAATTATTAGATGCATTAACTCGCAGTGCTAATACCAAAGTCTCTCAAGCAGGATTGCCTCCCCTTTTTCAAAATGATGATGAATATTTAGAATTTAAAAATCGTCATGCGCTTGCGAAAGTTGATCATACAGAACTTCGTACATATAATGGAAAAGCTTATTTAGGGGTTGATGCTGGTAGTACAACGACAAAAGTTGTATTAATGGATGAAAATAATAATCTTCTATATACAAATTATACAAATAATAAAGGAAATCCAATTGATGTAGTAAAAGCTCAATTAGAACATATTTATTTGCAAAATCCTACACTTAATATCGCGTCAAGTGGTGTTACGGGTTATGGAGAAGAATTAATTCGCCAAGCCTTTCATTTAGATGTAGGAGAAGTAGAAACAATTTCTCATTATCGTGCAGCTAAACATTTTAAGCCAGAAGTAGATTTTATTATTGATATCGGTGGCCAAGATATGAAGTGTTTTAAGATAAAAGAAGATCGTATTGATGAAATCATCTTAAATGAAGCATGTAGTAGTGGATGTGGATCATTTATTGAAACATTTGCTAAATCACTTGGATATGATATTATCCAATTTTCACAGATGGGATTGCTTGGTAAAAATCCAGTTGATCTTGGCTCACGATGTACTGTGTTTATGAACTCCAGTGTAAAACAAGCTCAGAAAAACGGTGCTACAATTGAAGATATCAGTGCAGGATTAGCAATTTCGGTTGTGAAAAATGCATTGTACAAAGTTATTCGTATTAATGACCCAGAAGATTTAGGTAAAAATATTGTAGTGCAAGGAGGAACTTTCTTAAACGATACTGTATTACGCAGTTTTGAAATAGAATTAGGAAAAAATGTTGTTCGCCCTCAAATATCTGGATTGATGGGAGCATATGGAATTGCATTGATCGCCAAAGAACAAGCACCAGTAAAAAGTAGTATTTTAAGCATGAAAGATTTAGTTGACTTTAGTCATGAATCTAAAGTTATCAACTGTAATCTTTGTACGAATCATTGTAGTTTAACAATCAATACATTTAATGATGGAAAACGCTTGATTGCTGGAAACAAATGTGAAAGGCCAATCAAAGGAGAGACAAATTTTAATATTCCCAACGTATATAGTTTTAAATATTCAAAATTAGAAGAATATAAAGATATTAAAGGCAGTGGTCATCGTGGTGAAATAGGTGTACCAATGGTATTAAACATGTATGATAACCTTCCCTTTTGGCACACTTTCCTCACATCGCTAGGCTATGATGTTGTGTTATCCGATAAATCAAGTAAAGCGATTTACAACAAGGGACAACATACCATTCCATCAGATACTGCGTGTTATCCAGCAAAAATTGTTCATGGACATATTTTGAATTTAATGGAAAAAGGTGTAAAACAAATTTTTTACCCAGCAATGACATATAACTTTGATGAAGGTATTAGTGAAAATTGTTTCAACTGCCCTGTTGTAGCATATTATCCTGAAGTTATTGAAGCTAATATAGACCTTGATAATACACAGCTATTATATCCATATATAAGTTTAAATAATCGAAAAGATTTCATGAAAAAAATGCGTAAATATTTTAAAGAAAATGGAATTATTATTTCTAAAAAAGAGATGGAAGAAGCAACAGAAAAAGCTTTTATTCAATATGACAAGCATAAAATAGAAGTAGAAGACTATGCTATTAAAGCATTAGAATATGCTGAAAGTGAAGGAATTATGTCAATTTGTCTTGCTGGACGACCTTACCATATTGATCCAGAGATCAATCATGGAATTGATCGACTTATAACATCACTAGGATGTGCTGTTATAAGTGAAGATAGCATTGCTAGAAACAGTGAGTTTAAAAAACTTAAAGTATTAAATCAATGGACTTATCATGCACGTTTATATCAAGCTGCTAAATATGTTTCTACTTTGGATAATTGCGAAATGATTCAACTTGTTTCTTTTGGATGTGGATTAGATTCTATTACAACAGATGAAATTCGCGATATTTTGAAAGTGAACGATAAATTATATACACAAATAAAAATAGATGAAATTGATAATTTAGGTGCTGTTAAGATTCGGATCCGATCATTATTAGCAGCAATGAGGAATCGAGGTGAAGAAGATGCAACAAGATAATCGTGTAGAATTTACACAAGAAATGAAAAAAACACATACGATTTTGATTCCTAATATGCTAAATATGCATTTTGAGATTATTGAACAATTATTAATTTCAGAAGGTTATAAAGTTGAATTGCTTAAAACAACACATCATAACATTGTGAATGAAGGGGTAAAAAATGTACACAATGATACTTGCTACCCTGCTTTATTGGTTGTTGGCCAAATGATAGATGCTCTTAAGAGCGGAAAATATGATTTAAATAAAGTAGCGCTAATTATGACACAAACTGGTGGTGGTTGTCGTGCAAGTAATTATATTCATTTGTTACGAAAAGCCTTGAAAAATAATGGTATGGAACAAGTTCCAGTTATTTCTGTTAATTTTTATGGACTTGAAACGAATAGTGGATTTAAATTTACTTATCGCTTCTTGATAAAAGCAGTGTATGCTATCATTTATGGAGATATGCTTATGTGGATATCAAATCAGTGTAAACCATATGAACTGAATGCTGGGGATACAGAAGCTGTTGATAAGAAATGGACGAAGAGAATAGCAGATCAAATGCATTCCCCTTCTTTTTTAAGAGTAAAACGAAATTATAAAGCGATTTTAGAAGATTATGAGGCAATCCCAAAATCAAATGAAGAAAAAGTTCGGGTTGGTATTGTTGGAGAAATATATATGAAATATTCTCCATTAGGAAACAATGAATTAGAAAAATTTCTAATTCGTGAGGGTGCAGAACCAGTGTTATCTGGATTATTAGATTTCATTGCCTATTGTTGTGAAAATATGGTTTTGGATTATGATTTGTATAATATAAATAAAGTAAATCGCAACTTAGCTAGAATTGCTTTAAGATATTTGGTACATAGTCAAAATAAAATGATCAAAGCGATTAAAAAGCATGGAAAATTTAAAGTGATGTCCAACTTTAATGAAGTTAAAGTTATGGCAAAAGACTATATATCTAAGGGTGTAAAGATGGGAGAAGGTTGGCTTTTAACAAGTGAAATGTTAGAGCTTATTCATAGTGGTGTTAACAATGTGATATGTACACAACCATTTGGTTGCTTACCAAATCATATTGTTGCAAAAGGAATGATGCGGAAAATAAAGGATAACTATCCTGAATCGAATGTAGTTGCAATAGACTATGACCCTGGTGCAAGTACAATCAACCAAGAAAATAGAATCAAATTAATGTTGTCTAACGCGAAAATGAACATGGAGAAATAAGATATGGAACTATATAATATATTCTTGTTTTTTGTGGCTTATGCTTTTCTAGGTTGGGTGTGTGAATCTTTATATGTAAGCATAGGTCAGAGAAAATGGGTTAATAGAGGATTTCTATATAGTCCCATATGTCCAATATATGGATTTGGTGCACTACTTATAATGTATATATTGAATCCATTTGTTGATTATCCCCTACTTATTTTTATTCTAGGAATTGTGGTTACATCTTTATTAGAATATTTTACTAGCTGGTTAATGGAAACTATTTTTCATATCCGTTGGTGGGATTATTCAACTTATAAGTACAATATCAATGGAAGAGTATGTTTAAAAAATTCACTTATGTTTGGTGTTCTAGGTTTATTTGTTGTATATGCTATTCATCCTTTGGTGATTGATTTCATCGATAAAATACCTAATCAATTCGAAGTGACTATAGCAATTGTTTTAGCAGTTGGTATCATGATTGATGTCATAATTTCTACACTTGGTGCATTGAATATTGATAGAGCATTAAAAGAAATACATAAAACCATTCATGAAATCTATGAAACTGGTGAGTTAACAAAAGAAACATTGACTAAAAACTTTGATGCATTAATAAAGAAATTAGAAAAAAGACAAGAACACTTCAAACGTTCGTTCCCAAGTTTCGAACATCTTAAATTTAACTTTGATAGAAGTCTTCTTGAAGATTTTAAAGCAAAGATAAAAGCGATTAAAATCAAAGAAAAATAAGGCAGAATTTGCCTTATTTTTTCACATCATCAAAGGTTTTAACTAATTGTAAGAATGCAGTAGCATTATCACACCATGTAGCTGTTATTTCAGCATTATTTGAATTAATCAAATGATCGTTTATCAAATAAAGAGGAACATCTAATTTTTGTATTGCACCATCTTCTATAGCGTCATTCCCTACCATTATACAAGTTTTTTTATCAATATTATATTTTTCCATTACTTCTTCAAAATAAGCAGGGTTAGGTTTACAGAAATGAAAATCCTCAAAGGTAGTAACGTATTCAAAAGCACTTGTATCTACACCACTCCAACGCAATCTTGATTCACTGGCTATTTTTGGAAATAAAGGATTTGTTGCACAAATCAATCGATACCCTTTTTGTTTTAAGATATTAATTGCTTCTACAATATCTTGGTTTACAGTAACCGTTTTTTCAATTAACTGAAAATCATGGTGGTAGAAGTCTTCAAAGTCACCTTCAATTTTTTGCATTGGTATATTTGAAATTTGTTCGAAAGTATTCCAAAATACTTCAGCATTGGTTTTAGAACCATTATTTTTTTGCATTGCAGAAGTTCCAGCATAAATAGCTTTTACTAAAAGTTTTTCATCATATTCACTATCTTTAAATCGTTTTGCAATTAACCCAAAATACTTTTCAATGAATTCTTCTAAGTCCATAGATAATAAAGTACCATCTAAATCAAATAAAATTGTGTTCATATAGTGTTCTCCTCTTTTATTAATGTATATATTCTTTGATCTTTAAAATCTCTAATTGTTAATACTGCATCTGAAATTGATAAGGTCTTATGAATTCCAATAATTTGTGTACAACCAGCTTCTTTGGCATATTTAATTCCACTTATAGAATCTTCAAAAACGATACAATCTTTTATATTAACGCCCATATGGTCAGCTGCTTTTTTAAACATGGTAATCTTATTCTTATGTGTACCATCATCAAATACAATATCTTCTTTTTTAAACCATGTTTCTAAATTGAAAAAAGAATAAAAGAAATCAATATTTTCTTTTATTGAAGCACTTGCAATGGTAATTGGAATGTTTTGTTCTTTTAAATAATCTAAGAATTCTCGTAAACCATCAACCAATTCTCCAGCTTCTTCTTTTTTTACTAATTCACGATAAAGCTGTTCTTTTTTTAGAGAAATAATTTTATTAGTTTCAAAATCAGTATCTATTAAATAAGATATAATTTTTTCATTTGTTTTGCCATGAATATGTTGTTTCAACTCATCTTCGCTAAGTGGATACCCTCTTAGTTCAGTTGATATTTTCTTCCAAGCAAAATCATGATATTTTGCATCATCAAACATCGTTCCATTAAAATCAAAAATGATTGCCATAAAAACCTCCACCCTTATATTAAAAACTATTTCCAGTGAAAATGCAAAAAACTTTTAATGTCAAAATAAAAAAAGCACATATGTGCTTTTAATCAAATTTAAATAAATCTGTAGATAAATATCGTTCCCCACCATCTGCCAATAAAACAACAATTTGTTTATTTTCATTTTCTGGTAACTTGGCAAGTTCTAGTGCTGCAAAAAGAGCAGCTCCACTACTAATTCCAACCGAGATACCATCACGTTTTGCTAATTCTTGGCTGGTTTTAATTGCATTGTCATCATCAACTTGCATAATCTGATCAACAACAAACGGTTTATATACCCCAGGGACAAATCCAGCACTGATACCTTGAATTTTATGTGGACCAGGTTTACCACCAGATAAAACAGGTGATTTTGCAGCTTCTACAGCAACTATTTTCATATTTGGTAATTTATTCTTAAGATTTTCACCAACACCAATAATTGTACCTCCAGTGCCAACACCAGCAACAAATATATCAACTTTTCCATCTGTATCACGATATATTTCCTCAGCTGTAGTTTTATAATGTGCTGCTGGATTCGCTGGATTTTCAAACTGTTGTAATATATGGTAATTATCATTTTCTTTTAATAAACTTACCGCTTTAGCAATTGCCTCTTTCATTCCACCAGCAGCAGGTGTCAAAATTAGCTCAGCTCCATAGCTTTGAATTATTTTTCTTCTTTCGATACTCATTGATTCAGGCATTACAATAATTAACTTCATCCCCAAAGCTGCACAGACCATAGCTAATCCAATTCCTGTGTTACCACTTGTTGGTTCAACAATCACAGTATCTAAAGTGATTACTTCACTTTCCAAAGCATCTTGAATCATATTATAAGCAATACGGTCTTTTACACTTCCTCCTGGATTAAAGGATTCAAGTTTTGCAAGAATTTCAGCATTGCCTTTGTTTAAATTGTTTATTCTTACAAGTGGTGTATTACCAATTAATTCTGTTATATTATTATATATTTTTTTCATTTTAAATTCCTCCCATGGGAACAAAATATCCCTACTAGTTTAGTAGGATTATATATTGAAAACGTATGTTTGTCAATTAAAGTAACTATTCCTACAATTTTTATAGGAATTATTGTGTTTTCAAAAAATTTAAGGTAAACTATCTATATGAGAGTATCAAGAAAAGGAATGTACGCAGTTGAGTCAATGGTTGTCTTAGCTGATAATGATAGTATAAATATGTCAGTTTCAGAAGTTGCTAATGCAAGGCATTGTTCGTTTAAATTTTTGGAACATGTTTTCAGGGATTTAAAAAATGCTGGTTTAGTTGTAAGTGTTAGAGGAAAGAATGGAGGATATCAAATTACGAAAGATCCTGCAGATATCACATGTAAAGAAATCGTTTTAGCAGTGGAAAATCATTTATCTACTGCTCCCTGTTCACAGGACGTTTGTCCACAGGCCGGATCGTGCATGACACAAAAAATGTGGTGTGATTTACAATTGGAATTATATCGTGAATTAGAAGAAATTACACTGCAAGATCTTGTTGATTCTTATAGGGAGGCTGTACATAATGAAATTAACTACCAAATCTAGATATGCGGTTCGATGTTGTCTTGGTTTAGCGATATTTGGAGATGAGGATCTTATTTCTGTTCGCTCAGCTAGTCGACATTTAAAGCTTTCTACAAAATATATTGAGAATATCTTTTTGTCTTTGAAAAAACATCACTTTATTGAAAGTGTTAGAGGAATCAAAGGTGGTTATCGATTAGCAAAAAAACCTGAAGATATTGATGTTTATAGTATTATTGTAGCAATGGAAAACAGTCATACAGTTGCTCCCTATCATAAGCGTCCAGATTTGCTTGCAAGAGTGCTTCGTAGGGATCTCTGGTATCGAATAGATCAAGAATTACAAGAATATTTAACTAACATTACAATTGCCGATATCATCGAAATGAATGGTGGTATGGAAGAAATTAAAAAATTGGATTGGTATAAAGAATTTAAGGAATTCACATAAAAAAGGATGCTAAATTTAAATACCCTATGACAAAGTCATAGGGTATTCGTTTAAAAGCATCTTTTATTTTGCTTGTAAAGTAGCCATTGTAATATAGTTATATGGTTGATTGAAGTGTGGTAAGAAGAAGATATCAAGAAGTTTCAATTTATCAATTGTCAAACCTTCTTGAATTGCTAAGGAGAACATATGGATATTCATTGAAATATCATATTTGCTACATAATTGTGCCCCTAAAATACGACGTGTGTTTTTATCATATACGATTCTAATTTTCACTTTTTCATTATCATGTTCAATGAACAAAGGTTTTTGATAATCCTCAAAATCTGTTACATCTGCATCATAACCGTGTTCTAACGCCTTTTTAAGCGTTAAACCAGTAGAAACCATATTAATATCCCAGATACGTATTCCGTTGGATCCTTGCACTCCTGCTGACTCTAGATGAGTTCCACAAACATTGTGAGCAGCGACAATCCCAGAACGTACAGCATTAGTAGCTAAAGCAATATAATTAATATCTTGAATGGCATTGTCATACACGGTTGCACAATCCCCTATTGCATAAACACTATCATCACTAGTTTTTTGTGTTTTATCAACAATAAAAGCACCATTTTTATATAATTTCAAATGCTCATTTCCAAGAACATTATTAGGTTTGAAACCAACAGCGAATACAACCATATCTGTATTATATGAATTTTTATCTGTTATGATTTTCTCAACTTTGGTTGTTCCTTCTAATGCCTTTACAGTCTCGTTATAAGATAATTTAATACCATGCGTATGTAAGTTTTCATCCATAATATCTGTAAATTCTGAATCATAATAATTTGCTAAACTATGTTCAGCAACATCAATAATTTGAACTAACTTCCCTTTCCTCTTGAAAGCTTCTGCTAATTCTACACCAATATAACCAGCACCAACAATTGTCACATGATGGATATCTTTTTGTACATCCAATTTATCAATAACCTCTTGTGCATTTTGAAAGAGTTTAACAAATTGTACATTATTTAAATCCATTCCTTTAATATTAGGTTTTACTGGTAAAGAACCAGTCGCTAAAATCAACTTATCATAAGGCTGTTCAATTTCTTTTCCATCTTTTGTTTTTGCATATACAACTTTTTTATCATAATTAATATGCTCAACAGGTGTTTCCATATAAACTTTTGCACCTTTTTCTTCCATTGCTTCACGGCTAGAATAAAATAACCCATCAGAGCCATGAATTTGATCCCCAATCCAAAGTGCCATCCCACATCCTAAAAAGCTAATATTTGAGTTAGCATCAAAAACACTTACATCAATATCCTTATATGTGTCTAACATGGTATTGATGGCAGCTGTTCCTGCATGATTAGCTCCAATTACTACAATTTTTTCCATTATTATTTTCTCCTTTGTCCTATAATATTAATTCTACTATTGAACAAAAAACGATACAATTTTAATGCTCAAAAAAAGGTTGTTATTCAGGCAACCTTTTGTAATTATTAATTTTCCAATATTCATAATCATTGCGATTTTGAAAATATGTTTGACAGATTTTTACCGTTGTTTTACAACTTGTTGGAATTGTACCTTTATAAATAAAGTAATTAGAACGATCTTCAAAATGAACTTCTTTTATATATTCTACAGGTATTTCATCATAACATAACACCTTAGACTGTACAGTAGTAGGATATTTAGAATCTAGCTTTAATTCTTTTCTACTAACTTGGTCATCAACTTCATCAAACAATTGCAAAAAGGCATTTTCTCCATATGATAATGGACTCCCCTTCATTGGCGAAAAAGCACATTTTTTACTTGCTAAAATACTTGCATCAATCAATAATATAACCCATGGTAAATTATGTTGACGAAACCGAATTGAGTTAAATTGAACATAATCAGGAAATTCTATAGATAATGCAATAGCATCATGATATTTTCGACTTTTAAAATTAAAATAACTCTCAATATTTTTCTCCATTAAATCTGTTCGTGGTAATAACCCATAACGGAAAATACTATAAAGATTTTCTGCTTGTGTAAAATGTACCAAATATTTAATACCACGATCCTCTAAAATCTGATTCATTAATTCCTCCATATAAGTTACTCCTAAATGACAATAATCTATAAAAATATTATACTCTATTCTCCATTGATTTGGAACCGCTTTCAGCAAATGAATTTCAATTATTTTATAATTTTTATTTCAAATAAAAAATACACTTGACTTACTACCATTACCCAATATATGATATGATTGTTGAATTATTAGAATACAAACTCATCTCCTAGTAATTCAATATAATAAACCCTACTCATTCCCAATTTATCTGAGTAGGGTTTTTCTATTATAGTATTTCCTTATAATCTAATTTTTCATATATTTCAATAAACTCTTCTGCAATAATCTTAAATGTATCTACACTCATAAGCTGATCTTCTGCATGAACAAGTAGTAAATTAATTGATATATCATTAATGTTTGCTTCTTCTTGAATTAATTTAGTATGTGCTCGATGACCCTCAATAAATTGAGAGCTTCCTTCTTCAACCAAAGATTTAGCACGTTTGAAATTTTTGTTTTTTGCTTCTTGTATTGCTTCAATATATAGCGATCGTGCACTTCCAACTGCAGATATAATTTGAAAGCTAATCAATTCCAAATCTTTCATAGTTTCCCCCCTTTATTATGACTATCTCATATCTTAACAGAGAAAAAAAGGAAGTACAATCTTTTTTCGTACATAAAAATATAATGTTATGGTAAATAAAAAAGTAAAAGAAAAATCTTTTACTTTATTCTATTATCCTTTTAATCCTTTTGATTGACGTTCCATATCTTCTACAACAATATCATAGATTTCCCCCAGTGTTGAACAATACTCTAAAATTTCCCAAGGCCTGTTGGTATGAAAATGAATCTTTATCAATTCATCATCTCTTACTGCTAATAAACTATCACCTTCAAAGTTTGAAGTTATATAATCATTAATTGCATCTTCAGATAAATTTTTGCCTTCAATTAATAACTGTGTATCATATCGAAATTCTAACATACATACCTCCTTTTATTAATGTCATTATACTAAATTTAAGTGTTTTTAGATATTAATTATTTAAATCTGCATTTGCCATATAGATTGTAATTGTTGAACCGATTTCAATAAATTGATTATTATAACTAGCTCCACAAGTAATACCTTTTTCAATAGGTTGATCTTTAAATTGACATGTATTAGGAGCAACATGTTGTATTTTATAGGTAATGTTTGCACCTTTCTGATTCATTTCATAGAAGTAATCACGAAGTTCCTTCTCAGTCTTATAAATAACATCAGAACGATTGATATATGGATTACCTATTGAATAAGTTACAACAACATTAGATACATTTTCATTTTCAATTATTGTACCAGGTGCAATGTCTTGTGAAATAAACTGTCCATAAGGAACTCCTGCATTATACCGTTCAACAACTAAAAATGGGACACCTTCCTTTTCACCAATTTCATTGATTGTGTATAAGGTAAACATAGAAAAATTAGGAACAATCTGTGCTTTTCCTTTTGATACAGCAATTGTAAGTTCATTTCCTTTGGCAACCTTTTCTTTTGAGGAAATACTTTGAGAAATCACTTTTCCAGCTTCTACACTTTCAGAGTACTCCTCCTTTTGAATAATCTTAACTTCATTTTTCTTACCCCATTCTACAGCTTCAGCAACTTCTTTACCACTAAAATCAGGAACTTCTATTGTTTTCTTCGCTTCCCCTTTAGAAACAGTAACCGTTGCATAATCTTTACGCTTATATGCTTTTCTTGTCATATCTTTATCAGCAAATTCTAAACGAATAAAATCCCCTTTTTTTACAGTTTTACTATACTCTTTTTGAATTTTTAAATTATCTGCTCGATTTTCACTAATCCAATCATTGATTTTAGATTCATTATAAGTTGCAAAATCCGGTATTTCTAGAAGTTCTTCTGGATCTGCTCCTTCACTAACTTTCACAATTAGCAAATCCCCTTTTTGAACACTACTACCTGCCTTCTTATTTACTGAAATCACATGATCACTATCATATTTCATAGAAAATTCTGTATTGATATCTAAATCAACACCATTTTTCTTTGACCACTCCTGCATCTCTGAAATAGGTTTATCTACGAAGTTTGGCAACGTTCTCTCATTCATAAATCGATAGACTAGAAATCCTCCAACAAACACTAATAGGATTGCTAAAACCAATAGTCCATGTTGAATAATTTTTTTCTTTTGATAATTTGGATCTTTATTAATTTCTTCTACTGTGTCTGTTCTTTTATGCTTACCTATACTTGTCTTTGATATTACTGCGTGAACTTTATCCTTTTTATTGGCTTTATTTTCATCACTCAATGCTTTTTCAACTGTTGGTTTTGGCTTTTCAATAGGAATTTCAGTTGTTTCATTTGATTCTTTTTCTTTATCTTCTTTTTTAGATTGCTCTTCATGTTCATCTAAAAGTTTCCCATATTTATCATCTGTAAAGTTCTTTAAAAAATCACTCATCTTCTTTTAAAGCTCCTTGACTAAGAATAAATGATTTATCTGATTGTTTCGCAATTTCATCATTATGAGTTACAACAATAACACATTTATTATGTTCATGGGCTAACGTTTTAAAAATATTTACAATTTCTTGTTGCATGCTTGCATCTAAGTTCCCTGTAGGCTCATCAGCTAAAATAACATCAACGTTTGTTGAAAGTGACCTAGCAATTGCAACACGTTGCTGCTCTCCACCAGATAGTTTATTAATTTGTCGATCCGCTTTGGTTTTGGTGATTCCAATAAAATCTAACAAGTTATAAGCAACTTCTTTCTTGTTTTTAGGAACATCATTATCAGTTTCTCCCATTGCCAATTCAATATTTTCTATACCTGTTAAATAAGGAATAAGATTGTAATATTGGAAAATAATTCCAATTTTATTACGACGATATTTTTCATATCCAATTTCCTTTATTTCTTTTTGCTCATAAAGGATACTCCCTTTCATTGGTGTATCAAGAGCACTAATAAGTGATAACAATGTTGTTTTTCCAGAACCAGATTGCCCTTTAATTGTATAGAATACACCTTTATCAAAAGAACAACTTAAGTCTTTTAAAATATATCTTATATTTTCTCCATCTTGATAATAATACTCAAGGTTATTTACTTCTAATATTGCCATAATATCCCCCTTACATTAATACCTTTCTAGGCTTCAATCGAACCACATATAGCGTTGGTGCAATTGATGAAACTAACAATGTCCCAAGACCAATTAGATAAAGCATTACGATATAATCACCATCTAATGTTACTTCATAGGCATCAAGAACTTCATTTTGGTCCACATTTGAATCCATATAACTTGTATAGGTATATCCATAAGGATCTTCATTGATTACTTGTTGTTCAATCATTTTTTGTGAAACGCCATTCGCAAGTTCTTTTCCACTAAATAATGATAATGTTAATGCAATAATACCTACAATTAACACTTCTATTACAATCTGTGCTACAATCTTCCATTTCCTTACACCAATTGACAAATAAATTCCAAACTCATGTCTTCTATCTCTTAAGAATAAAATAACTACCAATCCTAAAATAAGAATTGTTGCACCTATTGAAATGTAAAGAATTCCAGTTGCTAACCAACTAATGAATGAGATTGGTCCTGCTACTGAATCATATGCATCACTTGAAATTGTTATAGCAAATCCTTTTGGTAACAATTTTTTTGCATCATCTCGAAATTCTTCTAATTGAGATGCATCTTTCAAATAGTAAGTAGCATTGAGGGATTCAAAATTTTCATATTCTTCTTCACTTTGATTAACCTTTTTTTCTTCTTCCATCATCCAGTTATTTGCTTTACTAGCAAGATCATTTGGAACATAGATTCTTTGTGTTAAATAATAATCTACCATTCCACCATCTTCACCAGTTTCTTCTTTTATGGATAATGAAGCATCAAAAATACCAATTACGTCCATTGAATAATCTTTTGTACTCAAAACTTTAGGATCTCCATTACCATCCATATCTTCCCAATCATAAACAGCAGCAGTAAATGTAACCGTATCTCCCACATGAATGTTATTCATTTCAGCAAAGATGGTTGAGACAAGGGCAACTGGTTTTCCCTCATCAATTTCTTGCTGTTTAAAAACACGACCTTCACTTAGACTGATTTTCTTTTCGCTAATATCTAAAATGGATGGTATTTGGACCCCATAAATTTCAAAACCTGCACCAATACCATCAACTACCCCCATTTCACAATCAGGGCCACAATAAGATTCATATTCTTTAGAATTCAAAAATGAACTTACATTGTATTCATAATATTTTACACCATCTAGTTTTCCGATTTTATCAATTGTTTTTTGATCAAGCTTTGGAATTTTATCTTCACTCAGATTTTCCCAATCATAATCAACAACAGCTTCTGCACCTAACTTGTTTTTAACCGTTTTTTCGACATTCACTGTAGCTTGTTTCACTGCGATTGAACCCGCCATAAGGTTACCTAGTATAAAAATAACTACTAATAAAATTATTGACTTCCCTTTTTTTCTAATCGTGCTCAATAAAGCTCTTTTTATAAAATTCATTCCGTTCCTCCTCGTATAATATGTAATGTAATCAAACAGAAGCATCGCCTTCAATATCGATTGCATTTACACTCTAATTAATAGATAATAGATTCGTTTTG